>JAGQSS010000472.1 GCA_020439405.1 Ilumatobacter sp.
GCTACGGCAGCGAACTCGGTGCGACCTGGGCGACGCTGTTCCCCGACACCGTCCGCGCCGCCGTGCTCGACGGTGCCGCCGACCCGAACGCCGACTCGCTCGAAGGGTCACTCCAGCAGATGGCCGGCTTCCAAGCGTCGCTCGAGACGTTCCTCGACCGCTGCTCGGCCGACAGCGACTGCGAGTTCAACAACGACGGCGACGCCGAGACGGCGTTCGTCGACCTGCTCGCCGCGCTCGACGCGAACCCGGTCGAGGTCGAACCCGACCGGCCGCCCGTCAACCGCGACGTCGCGCTGGTCGCCACGATCCAGGCGATGTACTCCGAGTCGTTCTGGCCGGCGCTCGAGCGGGCACTCGCCGACGCCGTCGTGGGTGACGCCGCCGGGTTGCTCGCGCTCAACGACGCCTATTACCAGCGGATGTCCGACGGCACGTACGGCAACGAGTTGGAGGCGTTCCAGGTCATCTCGTGCGCCGACACGACCGACCGCGAGACGGTCGAGGAGACCGATGCCGAGGTCGAGCAGTTCCGTGAGGTTGCGCCGCTGCTCGTGCCCGAGGGATCGGTCGGCAGCTACTTCTGCACCTTCTTCGAATCGCCCGTCGATCCACGGGTCGAGATCACCGGTGCGGGTGCCGGGCCGATCGTCGTCATCGGGACGACCGGCGACCCGGCGACGCCGTTCGAGTCGACCGTGCGGATGGCCGAGACGCTCGAGGACGGGCGGCTCGTGATCGTCGAGGCCGACCAGCACACCGGCTATGGCGTCAACCGGTGCGTCATCGACGTCGTCAACGACTACCTGATCGACCTGAGCGCTCCCGAGTCCGGCACCGAGTGCCGTTGACGCGGCGACACCCCGACGTGCTGACGCCCTGACCCCGAACGCGCAACGACGCCGGCCCCGTATGGCGGAGTCGACGTCGTCGCGTGGCGGAGAGGGTGGGATTTGAACCCACGGACGCTTGCACGTCGCACGCTTTCGAGGCGTGTCCCTTCGGCCACTCGGGCACCTCTCCGTCGAGCGAGGCTAGCGGGATTCGCGCCCGGTGCGGACAGCGTCGAGGCCGCACCAGCGCACACTCGAACGCCCTCCGTGACATCTGCCGGGAGATTGACCACGCATCCGGTCAGGCACAACACTGGCATTCAAGCTCATCGCCCGGCGGGTCGATACTCACCATCAACAGAGGCGGATCGATGCGTGTCACCACGCAGCGGACGGAACCACAAAGGAGGGAAACACATGTCGACTGACCCCGGCGCGGCCGCGCCCACCGGACAGCGCACCGATCATGTCGTGAAGCTCCTCGTGACGGGCCCGTTCAACGCCGGCAAGACGACCCTCATCGCCGCGATCAGCCAGACGCCCGTCGTCGACACCGACGTCGCCACGACCGGCGACGAAGCGCGCATCAAGGCGCGCACGACGGTCGCCATGGACTACGGCACGTATGCACTCGACGACGACCAGGGTCGCGTCGACCTGCTGATGTTCGGGACGCCCGGTCAGCCGCGCTTCCAGTTCATGACCGACGTGATGAAGGGTGACGTCGACGCCGTCATCTCCGTGGTCGACGGCAGCGACGAGTCGACCCACACCGACGCCGGGAACGCCATGCGCGCTCTCCTCGTCGACCTCCACGCACCCTTGGTCGTCGCGGTCAACCGCTGCGACGACCCGCAGCACGCGCTGCTCGTCGCCCGCCGCCTCGGCGCCTTGTCGAGCGACGCGGTGGTGCCGTGCCAGCTCGTCCACCCCGAGTCGTCGCGCGACGTCGTGGTCGCGGCGTTGATCGCCGCGCTCGAGCGCCTCGAGCGTCCGGGCGGCTGGACGTCACCGCTGCAGCGCGTCGTCGACGCCTTGCGGAGCAGTTCGGCGGCGGCCGCGTGAGCGAGGAGCGCACTCCGGACGTGATCGGCGTGCGCACCTCACTGCCCGCGCCCGGCTGGACGGTGCTCGATGCCGCACGCGAGCAACGCTTCACCGGCGAGGTCGTCGCCCACACCGACGTCGACGTCGAGTACCGCATCTACTTCGATCGCGGTGAGGCCTACGTCGCCGAACGGGCGACCGACCCCTCGCTCGGGACGCGCCTCGTCGACGCCGGCGCCATCAACAACGCGCAGCTCGAG
>JAGQSS010000473.1 GCA_020439405.1 Ilumatobacter sp.
AACGCCGACGACGTCCGCCAGGGAACGACCCCGCCCGTGCTCACCTACGAGCACGGCGCCGACGGGTGTTCGATCTCGGGTGGCGCGCCGTACCGCGGGAGTGCGATCGACGGGCTCGAACCCGCCTACGTGTACAGCGACTACTGCTCCGGGATCGTGTGGGCGCTCGATCTGGCGGGTGGCCGCAACCTCCGGCTGCTCGACGGTCTCACCGAGGTGACGGCGATCCGCGCCGGTCCCGACGGCGAGCTGTACGTCCTGCAGGGCAGCGGCGAGGTGCTGCGGCTCAGCCCGGCGTAGCCGGCGGCGCCGTCGAATCGCCGACCACGAGCTCGACCGGCAGGACGACACGCCGCGCCCGCTTCGCCGAGCCCGACATCCGCTCGACCAGCAGCGTCGCCGCCGCGCGTCCCTTCTGCGCGACGTCCTGACGCACCGTCGTGATACTGGGCTGGGCGTACGCCGCCAGCTGGGTGCCGTCGAAACCGACGACCGACAGATCGCCGGGCACGTCGAGACCGAGTTCGGTCGCCGCCCGGATCGCTTCGGCCGCCGCGACGTCGGAGAAACAGACGACGCCGGTCGGGCGCGGATCGAGCCCGAGGAGCGCGGCGATCGCGCCGCCGGAGTCACCGTGTTTGGGTGCCTGGACGACGGGGGCCTCGAGCCCTGCCCCGTGGATGGCGTCGAACCAACCGAGGAGGCGCTGCTCGCTCACCACGTGGGTGGCCGTGAACGGATCGGCGACGATGCCGACGTCGTCGCCGTACGTCGTGGTGAGCACGGCGAGGTGACGATGGCCGAGATCGATCAGGTGCTGGGCGGCGAGCCGGGCACCCTCGCGGTCGTCGATGTTGACGCTGTCGTAGCCCGGACGGGGACGATGGTCGACGAAGACGAGCGGGAGCTGCCGACGAACGAGCCAGCCGATGGCTTCGCTGTCGTCGTTGCACGCGTAGAGGACGGCGCCGTCGAGCGCGACGTCGCGAGCGGGGACGAACTCGCCACCGGTACCCGAGGTGAGCAGCGTGATCGCCGATCCGGTCGATCCCAGTTCGGCGGCGATCGCACCGACGAAGCCGGCCGCGACCTCGTCCTCGAAGGCATAGGAGAACGTGTCGGTGAAGAGGATGCCGACGGTGCCGGCCTTGCCGCGGGCCAACGACCGCGCGGTCGGATCGGGTCCGGCGTATCCGAGTTCGCCCGCTTTGGCGAGGATCTTGTCGCGGAGTTCGGCCGACAGCTGGTCGGGGCGGGAGAACGCGTTGGACACCGTCATCCGGCTCACGCCGACCTCGTCGGCGATCGTCTGCAACGTGACCCTGCCCATCGCCTCCATCATCGCGGGTGCGGGCCGGGATTCCACGTTCCCGGCCCGCAACACGCGAACCGTCAGGCCGGAGCGTGACGGAGTGGCGCACCCCGCCGTCGGAGGATCGGACGGCGGAGGCGTCGAAGGGTGGCGTCGAGTCGGCGTCGCTCGACGACCGGCAGGACCGGGCTGTCGGGGCGGGCGCTGAAGGCGGTGGTGTGCTGCATGTTCTGCTCGATGACGAGTCGAGCGGTGAGGTGCATCGATTCCATGGCTGGAAATCCTTTCGAGTCAGATTGCTATACCGGTACAGTACCGCCGCACCACCGGATTGTCTATACCGGTACAGCGAGACATCCGACACACCAGAAGGGGTCAGGCACCTTCTGGGGCGACTCGGCCCATCCGGTTCCGAGGATCTCGGCGGATCCTGTGACACGAGGCGCAACCAGCACCACCGAGAACCATGCGGTCGCAGCACCGACCACGATCTCGGCGGATCCTGGTGCACCAAGCGCATCCAACGACGCCGAGAACGTCAGCCGATGCGTTGGAAGGTGACCGTGCGCTGGTCGACGTCGACCGCCTCGAGCCGAACGGTCACGGTGTCGCCCGGGTCGACCCGGTGCGCGCTCAGGCGCACGAGGACCGCGGGATCGGCGATCTGGACCTCGACACCGCGCTCGGATTCGTCGACGACCACGGCGTCGAACACCTCCCCCACCCGGTCGCGCAGGACGACCGCCTCGGCGAGATCGAGCGCCATCCGCTCCGCCCGATTCGCCCGCTGCTCGCCCTTCGACATGGCGGC
>JAGQSS010000474.1 GCA_020439405.1 Ilumatobacter sp.
TGCTCACCGGCGAGGTGTTCGACGCCGACGAGGCCCGCGCGATCGGGTTGGTGACCCACGTGAGCGACGACGTGGCCGCCACCGTCGCCGCGCTGTGCGACGGCATCCGCGCCGGAGCGCCACGAGCGGTGCGCGAGACCAAGCGCCTCCTGCGGCGGGTCCCCACCCTCGAACGCGACGTGGCGTTCGACGAGATGCGCGCCCTCAGCGACGAACTGTTCGCCGCCCCCGACGCCCAGGAAGGCATGGCCGCCTTCAAAGAAAAGCGACCCCCCGTCTGGCCGTGAAAGGGGTCGACCAGAAGGGGTCAGGCACCTTCTGGCAAGGCACCGGTGATCTCAGCGATTTGACTGCCAGAAGGTGCCTGACCCCTTCTGGTCCCTACGTCATCAGGCGGTAGCCGATGCCTCGGGCGGTGACGATGAGCTTGGGGTCGTCGGGGTGGTCTTCGATCTTCAGGCGGAGACGGCGGACGTGGGCGTCGACGAGGCGCGAGTCGCCCAGGTACTCGTAGCCCCACACCCGCTCGAGTAGCTGATCGCGCGACAGCACGGCACCTGCGTGGTCGGCGAACTCGCACAGCAAGCGGTACTCGGTCTTGGTCAGGCTCAGCTCGTCGCCGCCCTTCAGCACGATCCCCTGTTCGCGCCGGAGCTCCAGGTCGCCGAACCGGCTCGACGACGAGGCGGTCGTCGCCTCGTGCAGGTGCACCCGACGCAGCAGCGCCCGGATGCGCGCCGCCAACTCCTTCGGCACGACCGGCTTGGTGACGTAGTCGTCGGCGCCCGCCTCGAGGCCGGCGACCATGTCGTGGGTGTCGGTCTGGGCGGTGATGATGATGATCGGCACGATCGACGTCGCCCGGATCGATCGGCACACGTCGAAGCCCGACATGTCGGGCAAACGGAGGTCGAGCAACACCAGATCGACGTCGTGCTCCCCGAAGGCGGCCAGTCCGGCGGTGCCGTCGACGGCCTCGTGGACGGTGTAGCCCTCGTCCTCGAGCGCCAGGCGCAATGCGAGTCGGATGCCGTCGTCGTCTTCGATGAAGAGGAGGGTGTTCACGGTGCGGCCAGTCTGTCATGAATCCCGTTCCGTGGGAGAAACCCCTCTGAACAGGGGTAATCCACTCGTTCTCGGCCCGCTTTGTTACAGAAAACGCACAGATCGAACGCTCGGCCGTCACAGAGGAGCAGCAATATGTTCATCGTTCACGCTGCCCCGGTGAGGTTCCTTCCTCCCCCTGGAGCCTCACCGGCAGCGAGGAACTCGCCGAAGTCGAGTCGCCGAGCCGAAGCGCCGTCCGCTCCTCCGGGCCCCGATCTCCCCGCCTCCGTGCCACACTGTTCGACGCCATGGCCCGCCAGCGATCACTCCGCCTGAGTACGCGAGTCACGCTGTTCTTCGGCGCCATGGCCCTCCTCGGTGGTATGGCGTTGGCCGTGGCGACGTTCCTCTTCGCCCGCAACTCACTGCTCGACCAGCGCATCGCCGACGCCCGCAACGACGCCATCTCGCACGGCATCACCCTCCGGTCGGCCTACGACTCCGACCTCGACATCAGCGAGGCCGTCATCGAGCTCGATCACGAACCCGACGCGTTCGGGATCCTGCTCCCCGATCTCAGCACCGACGGCGAACCGCTCCAGCAGATCTCGTCCCGGTCCGGTCGCTCGCTCGACGACCTGCCCGCCGAACTCGTCGAGGCCGTCGCGTCCCGACAGTTCGGCCAGATGCTGTACGTCAACGAGGGCGACACCTGGCTCGCGGTCGGCGTGAACATCCGCGCCTACGACGTCGGCTACATCGAGGCGTTCCCGCTCGACAGCACCGAGAACGCGCTCCGGGTCCTCGGTACGGCCCTCACCATCGGCACAGTGCTGGCCGCGATCGTCGCGACCTTTTTCGGTTGGTCGACGAGTCGCCGACTCCTCCGCCCCGTCTCACGCGTCGCCGACGCGGCCGGCGACATCGCGTCCGGCTCGCTCGAGGTCCGCATGGACGAAGAGTCCGACCCCGACCTCAACCGGTTGGCCGGCTCGTTCAACGAGATGGCCGACGCCGTGCAGGACCGGATCGAACGCGAACAACGGTTCGCGTCCGACGTCAGCCACGAACT
>JAGQSS010000475.1 GCA_020439405.1 Ilumatobacter sp.
CCTTACCCGCGCGCGGGAGCTCGGCGCCGCCGCGACGATTACCGAGGTCACGAACTCGGGTCTGCGCGGACGCGGCGGAGGAGGGTTCCCGACGGGTCGGAAGTGGTTGGGAATCGCGTCCCGGGACGGGGGGCCGGCGTACGTGGTGTGCAACGGAGCGGAGGGCGAACCCGGGACGTTCAAGGATCGCGCGCTGATCCGCGCCAATCCGTACCAGCTCGTGGAAGGGCTCATCATCGCCGCAACGACGGTCAGCGCCACGGATGTCTTTGTGTGTCTGAAGGCACGGTTCGACCGCGAGATCGACCGGGTCACGACGGCCATCCAGGAGTTCCAGGCCGCTGGACTGTGCGACGACTGCACGATGACCGTTGTCGCTGGTCCCGACGAGTATCTGTTCGGCGAAGAGAAGGCGATGCTCGAGGTGATCGAGGGCCGCCCACCCTTGCCACGATGGTTCGCACCCCACGAGCACGGGCTATTCGCGTCGTCGCCGCAGCTCGGTTGGGAGTCCTCGACCAGCAACCGTGCAGACGTCGGCGTCGGGCCGAACCCGACGCTCGTCAACAACGTCGAAACGTTGTCGAACGTGCCACACATCCTGGCGCGAGGTGCCGACTGGTTTCGGTCGATGGGCACCACCGAGTCTCCCGGCACGATCGTGGCAACCGTCGTCGGCGACGTCGTGGCGCCCGACGTGGGAGAGATCGAACTGGGCACACCACTCCGTGCCGTCATCGACGCCGTCGGAAGCGGGATGCGACCCGGACGATCCGTCAAGGCAGTGTTCTCAGGAGTCGCGAACCCGGTGGTCACCGCCGCCGACCTCGACACACCGGTCAGCTACGAGGGCTTCGCGTCGATCGGCAGCGGCATGGGTGCCGCGGGCTTCATCGTCTACGACGACACGACCTGCATGGTGGACGCCGCCTACCGGCTCTCGCGGTTCTTGTCGATCGAGTCCTGTGGCCAATGCCCACCGTGCAAGCTCGGATCGAGCGCGATCACCGAACACCTTGAACGCATCGAGACCGGCAACGGCCACGAATCAGACCTCGACGCCATCTCCGGCTGGCTGCACCGCGTCACCGACGGCAACCGCTGCTACCTCGCCGTCGAGGAACGCGACGTCGTCAATAGCGTGCTGCAGGCCTTCCCGGACGAGTTCGTCGAGCACCTCGAACTGCACCGCTGCCCACGACCGCGACGGCTCCCGATCCCCAAGTTGATCGACCTCGACGGCGGCACGGCCGTCTACGACGAGACGTTCTGGCTCAAACGACCGGACTGGACCTACGAGACGGCGTGACGGCAACGCAACGCGACGGTCGAGCCGTCCAGACGCGCGGGGCCGAAGCTGATCGGAGACAGCGCGCCCGGGGGAGGACGGCGTCGACAGCACCTTCGATCGCGCACACGGCACGCCTTGACAGGCATGCAGATGGAGGTTCTGGCGCGGTGCCACGGACGGCGACCCAGCATCGTGTGCTCACTGCTGATGACAGCGGCCGGGTTCAGGGACGTGGGCGCGCCTCGTCGAACGGACAACGCCACGTTCGGTGTGCGCGCAACGTGCACAGGAAGATGTTGATGGCCGTGCACGTCATTCGATCACGCTGTGACAACCCGACACCGACCGACCGACGATTTGTCCGATGTGGCCACTCGATCGTTGGCGAACCTTCGTCACACTGATCGGTGTCAACTCCGACCCGCTCAGACCACGTGCGCGTCGCACTGTGACGCACCACTACCCACCTCAAGACAACATGGAGAGATGAGATGAGCACCGGCCGGCACGTTCCGCTCGACCGTCAGATTGTCGAGATCGAACGGACATCGTCCCGGCGTGCCCCCAACCTCGGCGACCAGACCCCTGAGCTGGCTCGCGGGCCGAGGCGGCACGATCCGACCATTGCACTGTTGCTGGTGTTGAGCATCGTGTTCCTCGTCGTCGGCGTGGCGACCGGGTCGATCGGCGCGTGGCTTCCCGGAGTGATCAGCCTTCTCGCCGCCTTGTCGATCGATACTCGGCACGAACGCGAGCTTCGAGACCATCGCAGATCGAGAGAGCTGGACGTTCTGCGGCGCCGGCAAACCAACTCGTGCAGTTCGAA
>JAGQSS010000476.1 GCA_020439405.1 Ilumatobacter sp.
CAACAGTTCGATGATCTCCTCCGCCGTCACACCCCCATGTTCGCAGGCTGCAGAAGGAGTCAGGCACCTTCTGGCATCGACGCCCAGATCGTCCTGACCTGGTCGGCCAGAAGGTGCCTGACCCCTTCTGGTCACGCGGTGGCGACGACGATGGTGTCTCGGGCGACGCGGTCGCCGTCGTCGGTGGTGACGTGGCGGTCGACGGTTTCGGCGCGCTCGACCGTCAGGGTGTCGCCCACCGCCGCGGCCACTTGCTCGGGCGTGGTGAGCACCTCGGCTCGGGGCGGGCCGCCGTAGCCGTGTTCGAGGTTGTCGAGATCGTGGTTCACGAGCACGAAGTGACCACCGGGCGCGATCGCCGCGGCGGCGCGCCGCAGGATCGGCGTCAGTTGCTCGTCGGGGAGCTGGAGGTAGGCGACGACGACCAGGTCGTAGCCGCCGGGCGTCGGCTCGTAGGTGGTGAGGTCGGCGACCTCGGTCGTGATCTCGATGCCACGTCGCTCGGCGATCGCCCGCGCCTTGTCGATCGCCACGGCCGAGAAGTCGACCGCGGTCGAGTCCCAGCCCTGCTCGGCGAGCCACAACGCGTTGCGTCCCTCGCCCGCCGCGAGGTCGATCGACCGGCCCGGCTCGAACCCGGCACAGATCTCGGCGACGAACGCATTCGGCCCGGCCGACCACACCAGATCGGCGTCGCGGTACCGGTCGTCCCAACTGCTGGCATCCATGACGTTCAGCATATGTCCGGACGATTTCGGTCCCGAACCCGACATCGCGCCCGAACGAGGGTTATCGTCTGCTCATGGCTGAAACCGACCGGGGGGCGGCGCCGCCGAGCAACTGGCTGCGGGTCCTCGAAGCGCGTGCCGTGTTCGAACTCGGCGCGGCGGTGGCGGCGGCGCCGTGGCTCCGCATGATCGGCCGTGGCGACAACCACCCGGTGCTGATCCTGCCCGGCTTCCTCGCCGACGACTCGTCCACGCTCCCGCTGCGATACATCCTGCGCGGCCAGGGCTACTGGGTCGACGGGTGGGACCTCGGACGCAACCTCGGTCCCACCCCGCACATCGTCGACGGACTGCTCGCCAAGCTGCACGCGATGCACGACCGTCACGACGCGCCGGTGAGCCTGATCGGCTGGAGCCTGGGCGGCATCTACGCCCGTCGGATCGCCCGACGCCACCCCGAGATGGTGCGCCAGGTGATCACGCTCGGCAGCCCGTTCCGCATCACGCCCGACGACCGGAGTGCCGTGTCGCGCATCTACGAACGGCTGAGCCCGCAGCACATCCCGATCGTCGAGGAGGCGTTGCCCGGCATCGAGGCGGGTCCGCTGACCGTGCCGGCCACGTCGATCTACACGCGCACCGACGGCGTCGTGCGCTGGTGGCAGTGCCTCGACGACGAGGGACCCCAGCGCGAGAACATCGAGGTGTACGGCAGCCACTCCGGCCTCGGGTTCAACCCCGCCGCGATCTACGCGATCAGCGATCGACTCGCCCAACGGCCGGGCGAATGGGCACCGTTCTCGCCGCCACCGGGCACCAGCCAGTTCTTCCCGAAGCCGACCAACTGGAGTCCGCGGGTCGCCGCCTGAGCCCGCAACGACGGGCAGAGTTCACACCCAACCCTTTTCCGGGCCCGCCGCGACGCTGAGTACCGTGCGGGGCATGTCACGGCCTCCCGCCACCCAGTACTCGATCCATCTCCAAGTGACGCTCGACAACGTGCCGGGCGTACTCGGCCGACTGGCAACCGAGATCGGGGCAGCAGGCGGGAACATCTTCGCCGTCGACGCATTCGTCGCCAAGGGCGCCAAGCTCGACCGCGACATGGTGGTCAACTGCAGCTCGGTCGAGCACCAGTCCGAGGTCGTCGCCGCCGTCGAGAACACGCCGGGCGTCACCCTCCGCGCCTGGTGGGACCGCACCTTCCGCAAGCACGAGGGCGGCAAGATCGAGGTGCTGTCGCTGTACCCGGTCGGCGACCAGGACGACCTGTCGATGATGTACACCCCGGGCGTCGCCCGCGTGTGCAACGCTATCGCCGCCGACGAGTCGCTCGCCGACGAGTACACGATCCGCAAGAACACCGTCGCCATCGTCTCCGACGGCAC
>JAGQSS010000477.1 GCA_020439405.1 Ilumatobacter sp.
TCGGCATCCGCGCCGTTGCCGTTGTCGGCGAACAGGCTGGTGGTGACGACCGTATCCTCGTCACCGGTCAGCCCATCGTCCTGTGCCACGGGGGCCGGGTTGGCGATGGTGTAGGTGAGGTTGGTGGTGAAGGTCGCGCCGGAGGGATCGGTGGCGGTGACGGGGATGATGTAGGTTCCCGGGTTCAGGGGATCGCCGCCCTGGCTGGCATCGGGGTCCGGCGTGCCGGAGATGACGCCGGTCAGCGGATCGAACGCCAGGCCTGGGGGGAGGTCCGCCGGGTCGAGGCTGAGGGTGACCGCATCGGGCGCGTCCGGATCGCCGAAGTAGGGCGTCAGGTCGAGATCCGTCACGGGGGCGCCGTCGTCGCCGGACTGATGCGGGATGTAGTCGGCCGGGTCGGTCGGCGGCATGAAGGGGGCATCCGGGTCGAACGGGACGCCTGGCGGCGGGCTCAGCGGATCGATCGGCGGCTGGGTCGGGTCGACCGGGATCGGGCCGTCGTTGAGGCCGGTCACCGTGAAGGTGACGGTTGCGGTATCGGTGCCGCCGTTGCCGTCGTCGATGGTGTAGGTGATCTCGGTCGTTGCGGTCTCGCCGGCGCCGAGGCCGTTGAAGTCGTCGCCCGGATCGAAGGTCACGGTGCCATCCGGCTGCACCGAGAAGGTGCCGCCGTTGGAGCCTGCGACGGCGGTGCCGACGAGGCCTGGATCGGCGTTGATCGCGGAGACGACGATGGTGTCGCCATCTGGATCGGCATCCGCGCCGTTGCCGTTGTCGGCGAACAGGCTGGTGGTGACGACCGTATCCTCGTCACCGGTCAGCCCATCATCCTGGGCGACAGGTGCCGGGTTCGACACATCGATGGTCAAGGTTACTAAGGATGTCGTATCGCCGTCGTCCACGGCGACATCAATGGTGTAGATGCCCGGCGCGGCAACCGGGTTGTCGCCACCCTGTGAGGCCGCGTTGTCGATCACGCCGGTGACCGTGCCGTCCGGGTTCAGGGTCAGGCCGGGTGGCAACGTGTCCGTGGTCGTGAACGTCAGCGGTTCTTCGTCGGGATCGATGGCGTAGTTCGACACATCGATGAGCGGCGTCGATGAGAAATCATCACCATCTGCGACAGACTGTGTCGGGATGACGGTCGCCGGATCGGCCGGTTCGGGGTTGGTGGGATCGATGCCGGGATCGGCCGGGTCGACGATCACAGGGGCATCGTTGGCGCCGTGGATGGTGATGGTGAGCGTTGCCGTATCGTTACCGCCCTCTTTGTCGGTTACGGTGTAGCTGATGACTTCGACGGCGGTCTCGCCATCGTCGAGGCCATTATAGGCCGTGCCCGGGTTGAAGGTGTAGGAGCCGTCGGCGTTGAGCGTCAGTTCGCCGCCGCCGGCGACGGTGAAGGGCGTGCCGAGCGTCAAGGCAGTGCCAGCCTGGTTGGCGTCGAGGATCTCGAGCACGTCGGAGTCAGGTGCGGTATCGCTGTCACCTGTCGCGGCGTCGGTGATGACGTTACCGGCGAGCGCCGGGCCGTCCTCCGAGGCGTCCGCGATATCATCCTGCGCAACCGGAAGCAGGTTCGAGATCGAAAGCTGGAACGTGTCCTCGGCTGTCGAACCCGACGGATCCGTTGCGATGACGGTGATGTCGTAGTGACCATCGGCGCCGCCGGTAATGTTCGTGCCCTGGCTGGCATCGGATGGAATTGCGCCGTCAACGGAGATCACGCCGGTTATGGCATCGATCTGAAGCCAGGTCGGTGCGTCGGGGGCCAGAGAATAGCTGAGCGAGTCCCCGTCTGGATCAGAGAAGGCACCGGCGGTCGGCAGGGAGAAGCTCGTGCCGCCGTCGAACGATGATTGGTCACCGATTCCGATTACGCCGACTGGCGCGTCGTTGACGCCGTTGATGGTGATTGTGACGGTGGCGGTGTCGAGGCCGCCGTTGCCGTCGTCGATCTGGTAGGTGAAGGCGTCTGTCGCCTGCTGGCCGACGGGGAGGCTTTCGAAGGCGCCGTTCGGGTCGTAGTCGTAGGTGCCGTCGCCGTTCATCGTTACGATGGCGCCCGAGGCGAGCGTAATCTGGGTCGGGGCGCCGGTCGTGACCGGCTGG
>JAGQSS010000478.1 GCA_020439405.1 Ilumatobacter sp.
CGACGAGATCGAGCAAGACCGCCTGCCCGACCCCGCCCTCGGTTGAGGTCAGATGGGGTCAGGCACCTTCTGGCTGCTCAGGGCCTCGGGCATCACAGCGACCTCGCCAGAAGGTGCCTGACCCCATCTGGTCCGACCCTCTCAGTGGGCGCCGTATTGGTATTGGACTGCTGCGCGGTTGGCGACGTGGCCCTTGATCAGTTCTTCGATCAGGAGGACGTGCTTGGGGTGGTCGCGGTACGCGATGAAGCCGTGGACGTTGTCGAAGTCGGCGACCACGACGTAGTCGTAATTGCCCTCCGAGATGTTGACGTCGGAGCCGTGCACGTAGCTACGGATCTCCTCGATCTGGGCCGGCAGGGCGTCGAAGCCGTTGCGGAGCCGCTCGATGTGTTCGGCGTCGACGTGCTCGGCGAACTGGAACATGACGACGTGACGGAACGGCATGAGGGTGACCTCCGGGGTGCAGGCCCGATCAGTGGTACTGATCGAGGATGGTGTTCTCGGCGACGCGCTGGAGGGTATCGCGCACCGTGCCGGCGATCGTCTCGTCGACACCGTCGACGTCCATCAGATCGTCGACCGTCGCCCGCTGCAGGCGGGCCAGGCCACCGAAGTCGTTCGCGATCCGGGCGGCGACGTCGGCCGGCAGGGTGCTGACCCGACGCAACAGGCGCAGGCCGCGCGGCGCGATCTCGTCGTCGAGCTCGGCGTCGCCGAGGTGCATGCTCGTCAGCGCCATGCGCGGGTCGAGCACGTCGTCGTCGCGGAGGCGGGCCATCTCCTGCAACGTGTCGTCGACGTGGCGTGCCGCCGGCAGGTAGTCGGCGATCACGAGGTCGAGTTCGTCGTCGATGTCGCTGTAGATCTCGTCGAGCTGCAACCGGAGCAGGCGGGCGTCGATACCGAGTTCGACGATCATCGTCTCGATCTCGTCGGCGATGCGGTGCACCATCTCGCCACGCTGGACCACGCTCACCATGTCGCGGACCGTGACGACGTCTTCGATTTCGAGCGCGGTCAGCTTCGCGATCGCGTCGTCGAGGCGGACCTTGTAGCGCTCGAGGGTCTGCAGCGCCGTGTTCGCGCGGTCGAGCAGGGGACCGATCTCCTGCACCTGACGCTTCGTGCCGCCGGCGTAGACGTTGATGACGCCCATCTCCTCGGACGCCGAGATGACCGGCACGTCGAGCGACCGGGCGACACGCTCGGCGGTGCGGTGGCGGGTGCCGGTCTCGCTGGTGGGCACCGTCGGATCGGGGACCAGGTGGACGTTGGCGCGGGCGATGCGGCCACCGTCTTCGGTGATGATGATGGCACCGTCCATCTTCGCCAGCTCGGACAGACGCTGCGGGCTGAACGGCGAGTCGACGAGGAAGCCGCCCGAGCAGATCGCGAGGACTTCGGGGTCGTCGGACAGGACGAGGAGGGCGCCGGCCTTCGATCGGACGATGCGATCGATGCCGTCGCGGAGCGGTGTGCCGGGGGCGACGCGGGACAACGCGTTGCGCATCGTCTCGTTCGCACCGCTGTAACGGCTCACCACCATGTGCCGATTCTACGTGACGACCAGCCGACGGCGCCTCCCTGATCTGAACAGTCGGCAGACGGAAGGTGTCGGATCCGTTTCGTCGCCGGACCGTCCGGCGAGTCAGCGATGCTGCGACGGAACGGATCCGACACCTTCCGTCGACCCCGATTTCAGGCCGGCGGCGGCCAGGGCTTCGGGGAGGGTGGCGACCCGGAGGAGCGTGAGGCGGGGATCGTCGGGGTCGGGGGCCGACCGGGGCCCGATCACGCGTCGGAACCCGAGCCGGGCCGCCTCCGCGAGGCGGCGCGGTGTGTGGGCGACCTGGCGGATCTCGCCGCCGAGTCCGACCTCGCCGAACACCGCCAGGTCGGCCGGCAACGGCAGGTCGTTCATCGCGCTCACGATCGCCAGGCATGCCGCCAGGTCGAGCCCCGGCTCTGCCAGCCGGACGCCGCCGACGGTCGACGCGTAGACGTCGGTCTGCCCGGTGGGGATGCGCGCTCGCTGCTGCAGCACCGCCAGCAGGAGGGCCAGCCGGTTCGAGTCGATGCCCTGGGTGGTGCGGCGGGCGGGCACGTTC
>JAGQSS010000479.1 GCA_020439405.1 Ilumatobacter sp.
CGCGACGTCACCGAGCGCGTGATCGTCGCCAGCAAGGGCCGGTTCCAGCGGGCCCTGTCGGCCGACGAGCGGGCCCGACGTGGGCTGCCGCACGAGTCGACGATCAGCACCGAGGACTTCATGGCGCTCACGCTCGACGTGTGGCAGACACCGACGGAGTCGGCCAAGCGGGTCGGTCACCCGGCTCCGTTCCCGGTCGAGCTGCCCGAGAAGCTGATCGAGTTGTACACGTTCGCCGACGACCTGGTGCTCGACCCGTTCGTCGGCAGCGGATCGACGCTCGTCGCCGCGTCGCGGCTCGGACGCCGGTACGTCGGCTACGACCTCGACCCCGGGTATCTCGAGCTGGCGGCGGCGCGGCTCGCCGACGAGGGACATCCCCTCGAACTTGCGGACGAACGTCAGGCCGGTTCGAAGGAGCGCGTGCAACAGGTGCTCGAGGCAGCGGGCTTCACGCAGATCGACGGTCCGAACGTGCGCATCAAGGGGGTCGGCCTCGGCGCCCCGTACGTGGTCACCGACGCCGACGGCGGACGTTGGGTGATCCTGATCGGCGGCCCGTTCGTCCGCTACCGCGGCGGGCTCAACTCGGCCGACGCCGTGTGGCGCACCCTCGGTCAGGCGCACGCACTCCGTGGCGCCGGCGAGCGGGTCCTCGTCCTCACCTCCGATGTGCCGCGACGCCGGACCGAGTTCGACCAGGCGATCCGCGCCGCCGGTCCGGACGCGCTCCACGACGTGATCGACGTGTTCGACGGCGACGCACTCGAGCGGCTCGCGGCCTACGCCGGCGGTGAGCGCGACGTGGTGCCCGGCTTCTGGTGACCCGTCAGTCGCACCGGGCGAGATCGACGTCGTCGCCGAGTTCGCCCGTCGCACGCTGCTCGTCGATGCGAGCACGGCCGCGAGCGAGATCGATCGCGTAGGCGACGTCGTCGTCTCGGGTGCTGCGCGCCCACACCAGCGCCACGACCGCGCCGTCGACGACCACGGGTCCGCCCGAGTCGCCCGGCCGGATGGAGGCGTGCAGCTCGTAGGCCGGACGCACCGTCGCCCCCTCGACGTAGATGTCCTCGGTCTCGAGACGGATCGGTCGGACGATCTCGACGGGCACGGCCACGACCGAGCCGCCGCGGAAGGCCCACGCGGTCGCCCGCCCCTCGTGGCTCGTCCCCACGTCGAGCGGCGCGATGCCGGGCGGCAGCGGTGCGGCGAGATACGCCAGGTCGAGGTCGGGATCGAACCCAACCACCTCGGCGGTGTACCGCGCTCCGCCGGCGACGACGTCGATGTGATCGGCACCGCGCAGGGTGTGTGCCGAGGTCGCGACGAGGTCGTCACCGACCACCACACCGGTCCCGACGGCCGACACCGGTCCGCACCCGTCGGCCACGACACCGACGACGGCTCGGGGCGGGTCGCTCGCGCACCCGGCCGTCGCCATCACGGCGACGGCGAGAACCAGGTGCAGCGTCTTCAGGTCAGCTCCTTCGACATCCAGATCGAGTCGTCGGCCTCGAACCCGGCCTCGGCGTACCACGAACGTGCGCGGGCGTTGGGACGTTCGGTCTCGAGGAAGATCCGCTTGACGTCGGCGGCCCGGCACGTCGTGGCGGCGAGCAGTCGGCCGCCGATGCCGCGCCCCTGCGGGCGGACGTAGATCTCGTCGAGCACGACGTCGAGCCCGCCGATCTCGATCGACCACCCCCACGACACGACCGCGTAGCCGACGATCGTCCCGCCCTCGTCGTCGGTCGCCTCCTCGGCAACGAGCACGAACCCGTGCGCGTCGTCGTCGACGACCCCGGCGAACCCAGCCCGAACGGTGGCCGGGTCGAAGTCGTGGCCGTCGGCGGCGCAGTACTCGCCGCCCAGCTCGACCAACGCGTCGAGGTCGTCGGCTCGCGAACGACGGATGACGGTCGTGGGCACGTCACTCCCCGAACACGGCGTCGAGGTAGGCGTTGCGGAACGTCCGGTCGGGGTCGAGGCGGTCGCGCATCGCCATCGCGTCCGACCAGCGGGGGTAGCGCTCGGCCAGCACCTCGGCGGTGAGCCCGTGGAGCTTTCCCCAGTGGGGTCGACCGTCGTAGTCGGCCATGATCCGCTC
>JAGQSS010000047.1 GCA_020439405.1 Ilumatobacter sp.
CGGACAGGCACACCGGATCGGCCGATGGTGCCGCGAGTGTCGTCGTCGGGTCCTTGCTCGTCCCCTCCTGGCCGCTTGCGGTGCGCCAGCGGTACTCGTCGTCGTCGCGCGCCGCCGAGTAGGTCCACGTGAAGGTGACCTGGTCACCGGCACGGGCAGCTGACACGGTGACCGGCCCGGGTGGGATCAGGTCCTCGCCACCTCCGGCGTCCGTGGTCGACAGGGCGGATGGCGAGGGAGCGGGCTTGGCGTCGCGCCCGCGGCTGGCGAGGAACCATCCGACGCCGACCGCGACCGCCAGCAGCAAGGCAGCGCCCAGGAGCAGCCACCCCTTCGTCGACCTGGACGCCTCGGGGTCGGGACCCATGGGTACGTCGACGTGCGTGACCCGGGGACGCAGGAGCGTGCCTTCCTGGCCAGCATTCCCGCGGCTCGCTGAGGCGCTCCGTAGCTGGGTGCGGGCGCTGTACGCGACCGGATCCAGCTGTCGAGGGTCGGGCGACGGCGCGGCCGGCGACGAGGTGCTGCGCGGCCGGATAACCGTGCCCGCGCCCGAGCTGCTGGAGCTGCTCCCCGCGGTGGAACCGGGGGCGGGTGCCGCACCCGCGACGGGTCCGGACGGCCCCGGCGGTGGGGAGACGTCGCCGCCGAGTTCGGTGACGACCGCCTCCGTCACGGGCAGTCGAAGGTCCCGCTCGACCGACTGCAGGTTGCGGACGAACTCGGCCATGGTCAGCGGGCGATGCTGCGGGTTCTTGGCCAGCGCCTGCCGGAGCACCCGTTCGAAGGTCTCCGGGACGTCGGGACGACCGGTGGCCGGGGGCGGCAGGTCACGGATCCGGGCCATCGTCGCCATGAGGGAGTTGTCGCCCGAGGGCAGGTCGAAGGGTGGTCTGCCGACGAGGAGGTGCCACAGGGTGGCAGCCAAGGAGTACACATCGGAGGCGGGGCTGCCATTCGTCGACGTGTAGAGCATCTCCGGCGGTGACCAGGGGATCGAGACGCCGACATCGGTGGACGCCGTGTCATCGCCCGAGATCTGGTGTGCCACGCCAAAATCCGTGAGGCCTGGGGCACCCCACGGCGTCTTGAGGATGTTCGCGGGCTTGATGTCGCGGTGGAGCAGCCCGGCCCGGTGGGCAGTCTCCACCGCCGACCCGATCCGGACACCCGTCGAGAGGACCTCCGCGACGCTCAACCGCTCGCGCTCGATGCGCTGCTCGTAGGTGTCGTCGGCGCAGTACTGCATCGAGATGTAGGGACGGCCGTCGCTGGTCTGGCCGCAGGCGTAGACACGCACGATGTTCGGGTGCTCGAGCCGAGCCATCGTGTTGGCCTCGGCCAGGAACTGGGCAACGGTGCCCGAGCCGACGTCGGCTTCCCGGATCACCTTCACCGCAACCCGACGGCCGAGGGCGATCTCCTCATAGAGGTGGACGTCACCGTAGCCGCCAGCATCACTGATGAGCCGGAGGTGCCGGTGACCCGCGATGTCGGGCCCGGTCGCGGGCATCAGGTCGCCTCGAAGGTCATCTCGAAGACCTCGGCGAGGATGATCCTCGTGCCCGGGGCGATCGTCACCGGAGAATCGGGTGCCAGGCGCTGCCGGCGTCCATCCGGGGTGACCACCTCGGTGCCATTGGTCGACCCCAGGTCGGTCAGGCACACGTCCCAGAAGTTGAGCGTCACCGTGGCGTGCTGGCCCGACACCTCGAACCGCGGATCGTTGAGCACCACGAGGCGCGGGAGCGGCGGCGTCACGCCGTCCGGGACCTGGGGGTCGCGACCGAGCACGAGGTCGGAGTCCAGTGGCACCGGGTCACCGGTCGGGAGGACGAGACGGCCAAGGACCGGCCGCGGGATCTCCCGCGGCACCGGGTCCGGCGGCATGGCGACGCCACACACGCGGCACACGGCGGCGTGCGCTTGGCTGGGATGTCCCTGCGGGCAGTGGGCGGCCCACACCGTGGGTCCCGCCGGGACCGTGGGTGGTTGCTGGAGGGCAGCACGGTTCACCGTGCGTTTGATGACCTGTTCCGGTGCGACCGCAGGCGCGGGAGCCGGCCGTTCCGGCACAGGGGCGCTCTCCTGGGGCGGCTGAGGCAGCGGGACCGGCGAGCCTGGCGCGATTGACGAGGGGCCGGTCGCTGCGCCGGGCCCACCTCCGAAGTCGGGGATTGCGTCGATGAAGCCACCGCCACCGGTCGACGCGGGGGACGGGGCCGAAGCCGCTGCTTCCACCACGGGGGTCGGCTCGACCACGGGGGCCGGCTCGACCACGGGGGCCGGCTCGACCACCGAGGGGGCCGCAGGCGCCAGCAAGGGCTCACTCACGGGAGCTCCCTGCACCGCCGGGGCCTCCTCCTGGGGGCTCGGTGGCGAACCGAAGAGGTGGGCATAGGGATTCGGGCCCGGCAGGTCATCGTGGGCGACCTGCCATTCGCCACCAGGGACCGGCGGGTGCACCGGCATGGGTGTCTCGCCCGGGTCGACGTCCTCGACCTCCGCCGTCTCCGCTTCGTGGAGCGGCTCCGCTTCGTGGACCGGCTCCGCTCTCTCGACTGGCTCCGTTCCCTGGACCGGCTCCGCTTCATCGACCGGCCCAGCCACCACCGCCGCCAGTCCGTGCTCGGCCACCGCGCCTCCACGGGAGATGCGCACGGCGCTCGCGGGGAGCACCCCGGCAACCAAGGGCACGCCGGCCTCGGGGGAAGCATCATCGACCTGCACCTGGCACCACACGATCCCCTCGTGGCGCTCGTCGGCGAGGATGCCGGTCGCGGTCACGTGGAACGGACCGGTTGCGTCGACTCCGCGCGCCGTCGCCCGTCCGCGGACGACGACCCGAGCCCCGCCGTCCGATCCCACCTCGACCAGTCCGAAGTCAGGCGCGTCCGCCAGACCGTGGCTGAGGAAGGTCCCCACCACGAGGTCGGCGCCCTGGCCCTCGTCGAGAAGCGTCCACGTGCTCAGGGCCACGGGATCGGTCAGTGGACGGTCGATGAGGACGACGAGGGAGCCCTTGGCACAGGCCGCCTTCGCTCCAGGAGCAAAGGTCAGGGACGTTTCGCCGGTCACTGGGCCACCTCCCGGATGACGAGGTCTCGAGGCAGGGTGGTGCGGGCCCGCTCGGACCGGAGCACCGGTGCGTCCGTCACATCGGTCACGAGGACGACGGTGATGTTGTCGTGTCCTCCCGCGGCCTCGGCGGCGGCGACCAGCTCTTCGGCCAGCCGGTCCAGGGGCGGGTCCCCCGAGCACAGCCCGGCGATGTCGGCATCGCTGACCTCCGAGGGCAAGCCGTCGGAGCAGACGAGCAGGGTCCCACCGTGACCGGCCGGCAGTGTCACGATGTCGACCTCCGGGGGTGGCACCTGGCCGATGGCCCGGGTGATCACGTTGCGGTCCGGATGGACCCTGGCCTCGTCCCGGGAGATGAGACCGCGATCAACCATCTCCTGGACCTCGGAGTGGTCGACCGTCACCTGCCGAAGCGAACCGGAGGTGAGCAGGTAGCACCGAGAGTCGCCGACGTTGAACACCAACCAGTCGTCACGTCGCCGGATCGCACCGCACAGGGTCGTGCCCAGACCGGCGACCTCGGGGTTCTCGGCCGAGTGCCCGAGGACGGCTGCATTGGCCCGCCGCACCACCTGCCGGACCTCGTCCTCGCTCACGTCCTCGCGGTCCAGGCTCCGGACCGTATCGATCGTCAGGGTGCTGGCGACGTCACCGCACCGGTGCCCACCCATGCCGTCCGCGACGACGAAGAGCTGCTCCCCCGCGTACCAGGCGTCCTCGTTGAGTGTCCGCACCCGCCCGACGCTGCTCCTGCCGATCGACACGAGGGACATCACTCACCCGCCCCGCACGGCGTCGAGGTAGTGCCTCGCCGCCTGACCGAAGGACTCCTTCGGCGCTGCGATGGCCACCGAGCTGACGATCTGGTCGTGGAAGGCACGGTTATAGCCCGACTTGTCGGTGAAGAAGGAGATGTAGCCCAGGTAGCAGGGCAGCGCCATCAGCCCGAGCCCGATGTACCGGCCGAGGGCACGGCCGACCCCGATCGGCTGGTGGCTGCCGAGGTCAACCACGGAGACGCCCATGATGCGCTTCCCGATGGTGGCCCCGCCGCGGCCGATGCCCAGGGCGTAGTACCCCAGGCCGATGAGCATGAACACGAGCTGGCCGAGCAGTCCGAGGACGTTCGACACCTGGGAGAGCACCGTGATCACGATGGCCAGGACCATAAAGACGACGAACAGGAAGACGGAGTCGACGAGATTGGCCAGGAACCGCGTGCCGAGATCGACGGGGGCGACGGACGAGGTGGGGCTTCCGGCCGATGGCCCGGTTGTCGCCGACGGCGTGGCGACGCCGGCCGGCGGGAACGGCGACTCCGGTGCGATGGGCGCGGGCTGAGCGACGGGCAGCTGGCTCCTCTGGACGGTTCGCCCGGGCGTGGGGATGCCGGGCGCGGGGACCTCGGGCGGTGTCACCGCACCGGTGAGGTCAGCCGCCGGTGCAGCGGGACCACTGGCCCAGACCTGCTGCCCGCACCTGGGACACCGCGTTGCCCGGCTGTCCAGCTCGAGGGCACACATCGAACAGGTCTGCCCGGCGGATCCCGCGTCCATCTGTCCCTCGCTGCTCACGACGAAGTGGACGTGTCGGTCCACGCCCGTTACGCACGGTAGGCACGACGGGCTCGCAAGACGAGAGTTCTGGACCCGTTGTCCCCGCAAATGGGGACAACCGGGCTTCGCCTCAGCCGTTGGTGAGGTAGACCGTCGCGCCCGTGTCGGCGACGCACGTCGTGGGGAGACGACCGGTGCACGTCAGCGTGTAGTCCTTGCCCGTCACCGGCGAGGTCGCCTGCACGGTCACCGAACCCCCATCGGTCATGCCCGTCGCGCGGTAGGCCGCCGCGACGTTCTGAGCGAAGGGACAGGTCGTGTTCTGGTCCGCGCCGAAGACCGCGGCGGTCTCCCCGCTGCCGGTCACTCCGCAGGCGACCGCGCCCGCCGGCACCGGTCCGGCCGCTGCCTTCGAGGGCGAGGTCGAGGGGGTCTGGCCCGGCGAGGCGGGCGGGGACGTCTCGGGGGCCGCGCTCGTCCCCTCCGGCGTGCCGCGCGGGCTCGTCGTCGTCTGAGCGCTCGGGCTGCTCGACGCGTCGCCGGTGTCCGACACCCGCACGATCGACCAGAGCGCGAACCCCAGCGTGAGCGCGACCACCAGGCCGGCCGCGACGAGCAGCGCGGTCGCCCCGGACCGGCGGGGCGGCTCGTCGTCCCACACCGGCTCGCCCTCCGGACTGCCCTGGCCGTATGCCGCGCCCGCACCGGCCGCGCTCGCCGCACCGAGCGCCGGGGTGCTCGGGGTCGGCTCAGTTCCGACGGGTAGCGCCTCGGTCGGCGCGACCGCAGGAGGCGCCGGGTCCGTGGGAATCAGCTCCGCGGCATACGGCTCTGGCGTATAGGGCTCTTCGGCATAGGGCTCCGAGGCGTACTGCTCCTCGGCCACCGACTCCCCGGCCACTGACTCCCCGTCCGGGGCACCTTCGGGACGCGGTCGTTCGACGGTTTCCCTCAGGTCGTCCGAACCGAAGAGCTCGGACGTCAGGGACTCACGCTCCGCGGGCTGCTCCGGTGCCGGTGCGGCGAGGGAGGTGCCGCAGTGAGGGCAGAAGGCAGCCCAGATCGCCACCGGCTCCTGGCACGACGGACACTGCACGCGCTCGGTTCCTCTCCCTCGGGACGACAGGACAACCTCTCCAGTCTCGCCCGCGGTGACGCCGAGGGCAATCCGGGTCACCGCGGGCGGGCTGGACGGGCCGCGTCCTAGGGGTTCTGCCAGTTGAACGTCCTGGTCAGCGACTGCTTTGCACTGTTGCACGTCACCCGCACCTGCGGGTACGTGATGTAGCCGAAGTAGTTGGTGTCGGTCCACGTCCCACCATCGGCCATCGACCACGAGTCGGAGACGTCGTTGTACCCGGCAGACACCGAGTTGGCGAAGTAGCTGCAGTTCGCCTGGCCGAGGAAGTTGCTGATCGACACCCTCGGGTAGTAGCACGGCGACACCGGGTCACACCCCTGGTCGAGACGGTTGGAGATCTTCCCGCCGTGGCTGAGGTTGATGATGGGCGTGGGCAGCCCCGTCCGGATGGTGATGTTGTTCGACCAGTTGCTCCAGCCCGCCGCGGACTGGGCCCGCACGCGGATGGTGTACGGCGTGTCCCAGGCCCCGGTGCGCGAGAAGCTCGTGACCGCACTGCCCCAGGACGGCGTGAAGTCACCCTGGACCTCCACAGCCGTGATCGGACGGCCGTCGGTCGGCAGGTTCCAGCGGAAGTTGAGGTTCTGCCCGCTGGCGCTCGAGCCGTTGTCCGTCGGCGTCGGCGTCGGCCCGAACGGGTGGGCCTGGGCCGAGGCGCTGGCGGAGTCCTGGCTGCCGTTGTTGGCCACCACGGTGAAGGTCTGGTTGACCGTGCTGAGCTGGCCGGTCCGGATCGTCAGCTGTCCACCCGCCGGGCAGTTGCTCGCGGAGCAGCCCACCGTGCCGCTGCCGCCGGCGGAGGAACTCCACCGCACCGAGGCGTAGCCCGTCGAGTGCGGGTTGCCCAGGGACACCACGAGGGTGGCGGTCTTGTCGGGGTTCGGTGTCGAGGCCGCCACGGTCGGCGTGGCCGGCTGGCCGATCGCAGTGAACGAGGACACGTTGGCCTTCGGGGACTCGATCCCGGCACCATTCGTGGCGGTCACGACGTAGCGGTACTGGCTGCCGTTGACACTCACCTGGTCACGCAGCGTGAAGGTGTTGGCCGACACCGTCGCCAGCGCGGCGAAGGCGCCACCACCGGTGCTCTTGTAGACCGTGTACCCCGTGAGCGGCGGCCCGTTCGGGCGGGTGGCCGTCCAGGCGATGTCGACGGTCGTGAGGTCGGCGGTCGGGCCGAGCCCGCCCGGGGTGAGCCGGGGCGCGGCGACCGCCGGCGGCGTGCCCGCCGACTGCATCGTCACCGCAGGCCCGAAGGGACCGGCGCCGACCTCGTTCCACGCCTGGACCGAGACGTTGTACTGGACCTCGTTGTTGAGCCCCCCGACGACGGCGCTCATCGCCGGGGCCGCGACGTCGACGGTCTTGGCCGAGGACCCGTCGGCGGCCACGAGGCGGACGGTGTACTTGCTGATCTGGCTGCCCTTGTTGTCCGGGGCGGTCCACGAGACCGTGAGCTGGCCGTCACCGCGTGCGGCCATGGCGACCCCGCCGACTGGTCCGGGCTTGGTGTCGGGGCGGGCCACATTGCTCACCGGGCTGGGGTCGCCCTCGCCGACGGCATTGGTCGCCGTGACGGTGAAGGTGTAGTCCTTGCCGTTGGTCAGGCCCTCGATCGTGCACGGTGAGGCCGTGCAGGCCAGCTGCCCGGTCGAGCCCCCGGTCCACTTCACGGTGTAGGTGCGGATGGGCGTGCCGCCGTCGTAGGTCGGCGCCACCCACGAGACGCGGGCGCGGCCCCCGGCCTCACGGTCCGGCTGGGCCGTGACCGCCGTCGGTGCCGAGGGCCGACCGAGGAGGGTGACGTCGATGACGCCGTTGGCCGTGCGGCCCGGGCCGTCGGTCGCCAGGACGCTGATCGTGGCGGTGAGGGAGGGTGCCTTGCCGGCGGTGACGGTGACCTTGCACCCACTCGTGCTCACCGTGACGTTCTGCCCGGCGGTCACCGAGGCGGCCTCCACCGCGCAGGCCGGCTTGGCCAGGGGACTGTCGAGGTAGGCCGCGACATCGACGGTCTGGGACTCACCTTCCTTGAGCCCGGCGATGCTCATCGGGCGCAGGCGAGGCGGGGGCATCGGCGTCTCGACCTTGGCACCATCGGTGGTCGTGACCCCGATGACCTTGACGGTGACCTCACCCTTGGTCTGGCCGCCCTTGACGCCGATCGTGAGGACACCCTCGCTGCTCGGCGCCCCGGCCGAGGCCGACAGGGCCGCCGTCCGCTTGCCGGTGCCGCCGAGCTGCAGGTCGACCCCGCTCGGCTCCCTGCTCCACGAGGCGGTGAACTCGACGTCGTCGAGGGTCATGCCCTGGGGCAGCCAGGCCCGGCACAGCGTGGGGATGTCGAGCTCGCGACCCAGCCCACCGGCATACAGGGTGATCGAGGTGGTCGGGCACCGCAGCAGCGGGACTTTCGGCCCGACCTGGACGGGGATGGTGACATAGGCGGTGTTGACCTCGGCCTGGTTCTCGGCGCTCTGGTCGGTGACCTCGAGGGTGACCGCGCCGGGGCCGACGTAGCCATTGCTCGACGTCAGGGTCAGGCCGTTGGGGCCGTCCTCGGTGACGCTGAGGCTGCCCGACGGCGAGGCGGACAGGGTGCCGGCCGCGGTGATGCCCAGGGTGCGTCCGGCCGGGCTCTTGACGTGGTCGTTGATGCCGACGCTCTTGGTGGAGTCGGTGTCCATCGTGATGAGGCTGCCCTCGGGGACGTACGGCTTGCCCCGCGAGCCGGTGGGCACGTGGACGAGCGCCATCGCGCGGGCCCCGTCGACGTCCTCGACGACATAGGGGACGGTGTAGCCGTAGCCCTTGATCGGCACGCTCACCCGCGGGCCCTCCGGCGTCTGGACGATGGTGCCCTGCCCGCCGAGGACCTGGGCGATCTTGAGGGTGCCCGGGTCGGAGTCGACGTCGAAGTCGTTGGCGAGCACGTCGACGAGGGCGCTCTCCTTGCCCGGCTCCGGCTTGGCCATGTCGTCCTTGGCGATCGGCGGGTTCAGGAAGTCCTTGCGGCCACGCACGAGGATGCTCGCGCGGGACGGGTCGAACATGCCGTTGTCGATCGTGTAGACCGTGTGGTGCAGCGGGGCGGTCTCCTCCGGGACGACCGTGGAGACCATCCGCGTCTCCTCGTCGACGCGCCAGCCCTCGGTGTCGCCGAGGGTGAGGTCGACGACGTCACCACGCGCGATGAGGTCGTTCTGCAGGACCGGGATGGTCACGGTCTTGCCGGGGGCGGCGGTCACCGTGTCGTCGACCGCGACCGGCGGCTGCGGGTCGCCCGGTGCCACCACGCCGACCCGGACGAAGGCGCGGCTCAGCTCACCGAAGCGGTCCGCGACCTCGTAGTCGATGACCTCGGTGCCGGCCGCCGTCGGGTAGGCCTCGTAGCGGATCGTGTCCGGTCCGACGGAGACGATCCGGCCGTACCTCAGGCTGACGGCGCCACCGTCCCGGCCCACGATCCCGCGGATGCTCACCGTGTCGCCGTCGGGGTCGACTCCGCTGGTGGGCACCGTGATGGTCAGCGGGTCACCGGCGGTGACCGACGTGGTGAAGGAGCGCGCGACAGGGGCCTGGTTGGGCCGGGCCGTCGTGGGCTGCGGCGTCACCGCGACGGAGACCCGACCGGTCTGGGCGCGCTGCGGGTCGCCGTCGGGGTAGGCGGCGTACTCGATGGTCACGTGGTCGTCGGCGGTGAGCCCGCTCGCGGTGGGGACGAACCGGATGAGGTTGTCGGAGGCGAAGGCGGTCTGCTCCCGTCCGTCGAGGACCTTGACCGACAGCGGGTCCAGGCGCAGCGGGATGCCGTCGGCCATGGTGTCGTTGTCGAGCACCGGGATCGAGACCGCGTCGCCCTCGCGGACGATGGCCTTGTCGTCGCGCACGACCGGGGTGATCGGGGTCACCGCCTTCTGGACGACCGAGATCTGGCCCTTCGCGGTCCGGGTCCCGTCACTCACGGAGTAGTTGACCGTCCCGGGGCGCGCGAAACCGTCCCCGCCGGTCGCCGGCTCCAGGGAGCGCAGCCGCACCCAGCGGCCCTGGTAGATCGAGGCCTCGATCCACGCGCTGCTGGACTCCACCGACACGCTCTGGGTGACCATGACGTCGGCCCGCGGGCTGTAGTCATTGGCCAGGACGTCGACCATGCTCGACAGCTGGCCGCGCAGGGTGCCGGCATCGGAGACCGCGATCGGGGGTGCGTTCGGGTCCGGGTCCCCGATGACGTCGATCCGGATCCGGCCGGGGGCGACCCCGCTGCCGACCTGCGCGGCATACGAGAGGATGAAGGTGCCCGCCGCCGCCGGGGTGATGGTGACCACCCCGGTGTCCTTGTTGGTGTCGACGGTGAGGTTGCCGACCGGCTGCACGTCCCCGGCCAGCCGCATCTCGGCCTCGGGGTCGCCCGGGTCGGCCCCGGGGATGTCATTGGACAGCGGCTCGACCTGGATCGGCTTGCCGACCACGCCGCGGATCACGTCCGGCTGCGTGACCGGGTTGCGCGGGCGCGAGTCGAGCGGACCGACGACCTCGACGTCGACCGACCCAGGCGTGGTCCCGCCCTGCCCGTCGTCGACGGTGTACGGGACGCTGACGACCCCCGGCTCCATGCCGGAGAGGTACTCCACCCGACCCTGGCCGTCGACGCTCGAGCCGGCGTCGGCCGCCGAGGCCGAGACCGTGTCGGACTGGTCGTCGCGCCAGTCACCGATGACCGGCAGCGAGATGCGCCGCCCGGCGAGCACCGGGTAGGCGGACCTGGCCAGGTCCTTGGATCCCTCACGCAGCCGCGGCGGGGTGTTGACCTCGTCACCGACGATGGCGACGGTCACGGTCGTCGCCGCGGACTTGGCCTTGCCGTTGCCCACCATGTAGGTGAACGTGAAGGAGTCCTTGTGACCGGCGGGCACGGTGACGTCGACGGTCTGGCCGTCGGCCGCGACCGAGGTCCCCACCTTCTCGTCGCTGGGCTTGGACAGGTCCGTGGGGTCGATCGCCAGGACCGAGCCGGCGACATCGGTGTCGTTGTCGAGGACGTGCAGCTTGCTCGTCCGGCCGGCGCGCACCGTGAGGCTGTCCGGCATCGCCGTCGGCGGCTGCTCGAGGACGGCGTCGTCGACGAGGTTCTTGTCCTTCTTGTCGTTGTCGTTCTCGGTCTGGGGCGGCGGGATGAGCGCGTCCCAGTTGTCGATCTTCTTCTGCTGGTCGCGGTCGACGTCCCACGCGGCCCCGCTGTCGAGGTCGTTGAGGACGATGGCGCCGCGGTTGACGCGGAACTTCACGCCCGAGCGGATCGCCTTGTCCGAGATGTTCTCGATCGTGCCGGTCGGGACCGGGTTCGCGACCCCGCAGTTGGCGCCGTAGAAGACCTTGTTGGCCTCGTTCCACGCGCCGTGGACACAACCCTTGAGCACGACCGGAGCCGCGACGTGCGGGACCTCGGCGCTGCGGTTGACTCGTTCCTGCACCTCGATGCCGCCCGGCGCGGGGTCGCCGTCGAGGCGGATCATGCGCACGGCCGCGGTGCCGGCGATGGCGACCGCGTCCGCCGCCGGGCCGGGCACCTGGAGGAGGCCGTATGCCGCGTGGTCACCATCGGTGGCCAGGCCCGCCTTGACCCCGTCGGGCTTCCCGGCGCTGGCGAGCCGGTCGGTCGTGGGGTCGTAGGCGACCCAGTCCTTGCCGAGGGCGCTGACCTGGATGCCGGCGCCCTTGAGGCCGATCTCGGTCGTCACCGGCGCGGCGAAGGCCTGGCCGCCGGGGCGGATCGTGGTCATCGTCGACTTCGCACCCGACACGACGTGGACGGCGCCGTCCTCGCCGACGGCCAGGGCCGCATTGGCACCCACCGTCGCGATCGGCTTGCTCGTGGTGCCCAGCTTGGACAGGTCGGTGATGCCGGCGCGGTCGTCGACGCGCTGGGCCCACACCTTGCCGGACTTCTCCTCGACGAGGGCGACGGTGCCGCCGCGCAGGTCCACGACGCTCGTGGGTGCCACTCCCGCGGTCGGGGCCGCCTGGGCGGGCACGATCGCGGTGGCGGACGTCGTCGTCGACGTCTTGGGGTCGAGGGCCTGGAGCTGCTGGGTCGCCCGGCTCCACGTGAGGATCGCTGCCCCGTCCTGGAGGACGTCGATCGACGAGCCCGGCTCGACGTCGGCCGAGACGCCGGCGTCGAGCTGGCCGGCCTGGACGTTGAGGCGCCCGAACTTGGCCAGGGCGTCGCTGGTGAGCCAGATGCCGCCGTCGCCGAGGTCGGCCTCGTGCACGGTCGAGCCGCGGGAGGTGGCGGCGGCCACCCCGAGGGAGGTGGCCGCGAGGGCCACGACGGTGAGGGAGGCGATGCGGCCGCGCCGGGCCGACCGGGCTGCTGCCGGTGAGCCGGCGGGTGCTCGTGTGCCGAAGGGGTTCACGACGCGGTCACCGCTTTCTTGGGACGCGTGAGGGTGGGCTTGGGCAGTCGCGGCCACGACCAGGGGGTGCGGCGGTCGACAAAGGGACGCAGCGAGACGTCGGAGCGGAAGCGGCGCCAGCGGGAGACTCCCGCGCGCAGCTCGGCGCGCACGGCGTCGGCCTGGGCGAGCAGGGCGATCGGCCCCTCGTCGGTCGGCTCGTCCGGCCCGAACACCTGGGCATTGGCGGCTGCGGCGACGGCGGCCGCGGGGGCGGGCGCCGGGAAGGCGGCGGCCTGCTCCAGGCGGGTGCTCCGGCCGGTGGGGATGGCCACCCCAAGGGTGCGTGCGTCGGTGACGAGGTCACGCCAGACCCAGGCGACGCGCGCCGTGGGCGGACCCCGGAGGGCGTGCCGGCGACGGCGACGGGCCTTGAGCCCGCGGATCAGGCCATAGATCGCGGTGAGGACGAGGAGGGGAAGCAGGAGCGCGAGGACGAGGACCTGCAACCACAGCGGCCAGCTGCTGGGGTCGAAGGGGTTCTTCTTCCGCTTGTTCAGGTCGGTCGCGTTCTGCGCCTGGTCCGGCCCCTGCAGGACCGAGGGCGGGTTCGTGCCGGCCGGCGGCGGCACCTGGGCTCCGACCTTCTGCTCCTCGGTCCGGAGCTGCTGCTCGTTGGGCTTCTTGTTGCGGTCCGGGAGGAAGGTCGTCGGCAGCAGCCCGACCCACTCCCCGTCCTCCTTCTGGACCTCGACCCAGGCGTGGACGTCCTTGCCCTGGACCTCGCCACCGGCCTGCGGGATGGCGCCCATGACGACGCGCGTGGGGATCCCCAGGCGCTGGCCGACGAGCGCGAGCGCCGCGGCATACTGCTCGTCGTTGCCGGCGAGCTGGGTCGAGCCGACGAAGCGGCTCAGGCGGGCCAGCCCGTGGCCGGGGAGGTAGACCTTCTCGATCGAGTTCGGGGTGCCGCCGTCGGTGTAGGCGCCATTGGAGCTCATGTACTTCGCCGCTGCCGCGAACTTCTGCCAGGCGCCGGACGCCGTGCTCGTCCAGGCGTCCACCTTGGCGTCGAGGAAGGCGGTGTCCGTGGGCGCGCTGGCCCCGGTGGCCACGGGCAGCTCCTCGGGCAGGGCGTCGAGCGGGGCGGTCCGCGGCAGGATCGCGCTCATCGTGTAGGACTCCCCGCCGGCCAGACCGGCCGGGACCACCGCCGTCTCGGTGCCGGTGTTGAGCCAGAGCTGGTCGGCGAGGGCCTGCGCGCGGGCGCCGGTGAAGGAGATGGCGGTCGGCGAGCCCACGGTCGGCAACCACGCGCCGCGGTAGCCGTCCTCCGGGACCGAGACGGTCGCGGTGACCTCGGTGCCGGTCGTGCGGGCGGCGATCCGCGAGCCCACCTGCTGGAAGGGGACACCCTCGCTCGTGCGGTCGGCCGCGCCCCAGACGAGCCCGTCGTACTTGTCGAGGCTGGCGAAGCGGACCGGGGTGCCCTCGGGCAGGCCCTTGACCGTGAGGATGGTCTTGTCGAACAGGGCCGCGGCGTTGGGTTCGGTGTAGCGCCGGAAGCCGGCCAACGGCGAGGCGAACTGCGCGACGTCGTAGGGCGGCACGAGCTGGGTGCGCACCACGTGCCGGACATCGCTCTCCCGGGCACCGGGGAGGTGCGGCGCGACGACGGTGGCCGCGAGGGCGGCGACGACGAGCAGACCGGCTCCGGTCACGGCCCGGCCCGTGCTGCCCGCGCCGTTCTGCATCGAGGCACGCGCCCGCGCGGCGCGCACAACGACCCACAGGATGAGCACGAGGGCGAAGAGCACGCCCTGCACGAGCTTGGCCGCCGGCTGCATCGTCCCCATGGCGATCGTCCCCACCAGCAGGACGAGCGGGGCGACCACGACCACCGGAGCGGAGCGCCAGCGCCGGGCGACGCCGAAGGTGAGGGCGCCACCGACGAGTCCGGTGAGCCAGGGCAGGGCGAGGAGCGGGCCGCGGGCGTCCACCGGAGGCAGCAGCGTGAGCCATCGCTTCCAGCCGGTGACGCTGGTGGTCGCCAGGTCGACCAGGGTGCTCAGGCTGGGAAGGGCACCGGCGATGAGCTTGTCCCGCACGGCGAGTGGTCCGCCGAGGAGGAAATAGACCGCGACGAGGACGAGCGCGGTGAGCAGCACCGGCCACCGGCGCACGGCGCCGAGCCAGGCCACCACCAGGCCGAGGACGAGCCCGGCGACGGCCGCGAGCACCCACTGCCACCCCAGGAAGCCGGTCCGGAAGCCGACCAGGGCGATCCCGACGAGGGTGGCCGCGAACGCGAGGTCGACGAGGGCGTGCCGGCCGGCGATGCCGGCGGCCAGGGCGCGCAGCCGGCTGCCCGCGGCGGTGCCGGCCCCGGGGAGGCCGGTCGATGTCGCCCGGGGGTCGATGCTCACTCCGGTCACGACAGCGCTCCACTGAAGAGGACCCGCCGCAGGTCGGCGAGCTCGCGGATGGTCAGCAGGGTGACATTGCCCAGCCGCCGCAGGCCCACGCCCTCGTCGGGGTCGACGATGATGGCGACCTTGATCACCTCGACCTCGAACTGGCCCAGGGCGCGCTGCACCTGGATGAAGGGACGGTGCGGCCCGGTGACGAGGATGCCGACCGAGGCATCGGGCGCCAGCGAGGAGGCTTCGCCCGCGAGGGCGAACAAGTCGACCGGCGCGACCTCGGCGCGGGCCATCGCGTCGAGCGTGAGTGGAGCCGTGGTGCGGGAGGCGACCTGGTCACCGACGACGACCGTCGTGTCCTGCTCGTCCATGATCGACCTCACGGCGAGCGAGGCCGCGGCCGAGATGGCGAGCTCGACGGCGTCCTCGGCCCCGGTGTAGGAGTCCGGCGTCGTGTCGACGACGATCGACAGGTGCGATCGCCTCGTGTCGAGGAACTGGCGCACGAGGAGCCGGCCGTGCTTGGCCGAGCTGCGCCAGTGGATGTAGCGGCGGTCGTCCCCGGGTTGGTACTCCCGCAGGGCGTGGAAGGCCAGGTCCGACATCGACAGGTCCTGGGTCGTCTGCCCCTCGAGGTCGCGCAGCAGGCCCGCACCGAGTGGATCCAGCGGGGTGGTCAGCGGGTGGACGAAGAGCTCGGTCCGGTCGGTCCAGGCCACGGTGCGCCGGACCAGGCCCAGCGGGTCGCCGTGGACGGTCGTGGCCGGTCCCACGGCGATGACGCCACGCCGGTGGGTGGGGACGACGAAGAGCTCCTCGTGGACCTTGCCCGACCCGAGGGTCGGCAGCACGAAGCGGGCCGCGGTCGCGCCGACCGGGAGCTCGACGAGCAGGGGCAGCATCCCGCGTGAGCCGGTGTTGCGGACCGCGATCCGGCCGGTCGCGGGCTCCCCGACGACGACCCGGGTCGGGTCGACATCGGTGGTGATCTCGACCTGGCTGCGCCCGATGGCAAGCAACAGGCACAACCCGAAGAGGACGAGGCAGGCCACGGCCATCATGGCCAACTCGGTCCAGCCCCAGCGCGCCGCGACGAACCAGGCCAGCACACCCAGCCCGAAGACGGTCCACCCCAGGGGTGAGATCCAGCGCAGGAAGGCGGCGACCGGTCGCCACACCGGAGCCGTCTGGAGCAGCACCGGCTGGAGGCGGGTGCTCGTGATGTCGAGGACGCGGGCGCCGGTCTGGGTGATGGCCGTCGGCACCGCGACCCGCGGCAGCGTGATCTGCGGGAGCTCACGCAGGCGGGTGGACCGGCTCGAGGTCTGCGGCCGGGCCATCGGTGCGCTGCCGCTGGGGAAGGATTCGGTCGGCGTCGGGGTCCCGGCGGCGGCCGCTCCACCGCGGCGCAGCAGGGAGCGCCTTGGTGCTCTCGGGGCCTGCGCTCCCTTCGGGGCCTTCCCACCACGCGGCGGCCTGGGCGCCTTCGGTGGCTTCGGGGCCTTCCCGCGGTTGGCCTTGACCTCTCGACGACTGACGGTGGCGCCCTCGGCGGGCGTGCCCGGGCCGGGCGCCCCCTCGCGGCCCACCCCACCACCGGGAGCCGGCGGCGGGGGCGGGGCGGACGGCATACCCTCGCCCTGGCGCCGACCACGGCGGCGGGCGAGGTCACCACGCCGCGTCGTCTGGCCGGCGTCGTCGTCGAACTGGTCGGTCATCGTCAGGCCACACGCTCCGTGGGCGGCGCGACCTCGCCGAGGATCTGGCCGATGACCTGATCGACCGTGATCCCGGCGAACTGAGCCTCGGGGGTGATGAGCAGGCGGTGGTTGAGCACCGGCTGCGCGAGGAGCTTGATGTCGTCGGGGATCACGTGGTTGCGGCCCTGGCTGATCGCCCACGTCTTCGCGCACCGGATGAAGGCCAGGCAGCCACGCACCGACAGACCGAGCCGGATGCTCACGTGGCGACGGGTCTCCTCGGCGATGCGCGAGAGGTAGTCCAGGATCGCGTCATCGACGTGCACCTCGTCGGCCAAGGCGGCCATGTCGTTGACCACGGCCGCAGTCACGACCGGCGACAGGGCGGCGGTGCGGTCGCGGGTCTTGGCGTCGCGCAGGACACGCACCGTGGCGTCGTGATCGGGG
>JAGQSS010000480.1 GCA_020439405.1 Ilumatobacter sp.
CTCGAGCAGGCCGAACGCCCGGCGGCCGTACCGGCGCCACAGTCGGTCGGTGAGCGGCTCGGTGGCGGGTTTCGACCGCAGCTGGTCGAGCTTCATCAGCCGGGCCTGTCGGTAGAACTCGTTGCGGGTCGCCCGCGCCGGCTCGCCGTACCAGTTGCGCACATCGTCCTCGAGCGGGACCCCGAGCTCCTCGACCTCGGCGCACACCTCCTCGCCGACGTTCAGACAGTCGGTGAGCTTGCCGCCGAACACCGTGACGACGCCACGCTCGTCGTCACGTTCGATCTCGTGCTTGCGCGAGAGCGACGTCCAGTCGACGTCGCGTTGGTCGCCGCTCCCCCGCTTCACCACGAGCGGACGCACACCCGACCGTTCGGCGATCACGTCGTCGACGGTGAGCGGTTGTTCGAGGTCGAGCCGGGCGTTGATCTGCTCGAGCAGGAACGATCGATCGTCGTCGTCGACCGCGGTGAACGGGCTGTCGACCCGCGTGTCGGTCGTGCCGATGACCGACCGCCGCCCCATCGGGATCACGTAGAAGAGCCGCTGCGTGTCGTCGAAGAACGCGAGCACACGATCGTGTTTCGTGGTGGTGAGGCGAGGCACCACGAGATGGATGCCCTTCGAGTAGACGATCCGGTGGGTCGTCGACAGCCCCCATTGCTGGTTCAGGTCGTCGACGAAAGGGCCGGCGGCGTTGACGATCGTGCGCGCCGACGTCTCGAACTCCTCACCGCTGTCGACGTCGCGCAGTCGCGCACGCCAGCGGTCGCCGTCGCGTTCGGCCGACAGGAGTTCGACGTAGTTGGCGACGCTCGCGCCGGCCTCGATCGCCGACCGCACGAACGAGAACACGAATCGCGAGTCGTTGTCGATGAGGTAGGCGTCGAAGTACTCGATCGCGCCACGGACGTCGCTGGTGTCGATGACCGGCTCGGCCTGCTCGATCTCGTCGGGTGAGTAGACGTGGGGCCGCTTCGTCCCGAACTGACCGATCGCCCAGTACGCAGTGGCACCGAGGCCGGCGAACCACGGCGCGTACGGCGCCGTCGTGCCGAGCGCGGCCAGGAAGCCGATCTCCTTGACGTTGTCCGGGTACGCCTTCATGAGGCGGTTCCGCGAGCGGCACAGACCGAACACGAGCGGGAGCTCGTAGTTCTCGAGGTACTTGAACCCGCCCCAGACCAGATTGGACGACTCCTGCGAGGTGAACCCACCGAAGTCGCCACGGTCGATCAGTGCCACGGACGCCCCGCGTCCGGCCAAGGCGGCGGCGGACACGGCACCGTTGATCCCCGCCCCGACGATCAAAACGTCGAACAGCCCGTCGCGCATCGTGGCGATGTTCGTGGTTCGCAACGTCATGCCCCCAGCGTCGCACGGCCTGCGAGGGTTCCCCAACCTCGTCCGTGAGAACGACGGCGGATCGTCCGGTCGGCCGACGAGCGCGCGACCGCTGCTGGATACGGTGGGGACGATGAAGGGGCCCCTGAACTGGTGGCGGTCGGCGCGAACCGCCACCGACGTGCACCCGTTCGCGACCGATGTCGCGTTCGCCACCCTGCTCGGCTGCTTCGCGGTGTCCGGCCTGCTCACGGCGGTCGAGACCGGCTCGCAGCGCCCGGCCGACTGGTTGGGCGTGGTGCTGGTGCTCGGCCAGACCACCGCCTTCGCCTTCCGGCGTCGCCAGGTGTGGTGGTCGCTGCTGGGCGTCGTGACGTTCACGATCGCGTTCTGGATCGCCGACTATGCGACGAACTTCGACGCGTTCACCCTGCTCGCCGTCTACGCCGCCACGGTGCACGGCGGCGACGACCGACGCCTGGTCTGGCGCCGTGTCGGGCTGGCGGTCGGCGTCTTGACCCTCGCCGTCGTACTCGGGGTCATCTCACCGGACGAAGACCTCCCCGGGATCGCCTTGTTCGGCATCGTCACGATCCATCTCACCGCGGCGTTCGTCGGCGAGGCGGTGTACGACCGACGCCGCCGCATCATCGAACTCCAGCAGCGGGCCGAACGGGCCGAGGCCGAGCGCGAACTGTTGGCACGCCAGGCCGTGCTCGACGAACGCAGTCGGAT
>JAGQSS010000481.1 GCA_020439405.1 Ilumatobacter sp.
CCGACGCATCCACCACTGGCAAACCGCCCTCACCATCTACGATCAACTCATCGTGCACTGACCACCTGAAACGACCCGGATACGTTTCGTCCCGAAGGGGTCAGGCACCTTCTGGCCAACCGGTCGAGCTCACGGCGACGTCCGACGCCAGAAGGTGCCTGACCCCTTCTGGTTCCGGACCCCTTTCGGGATCAGCCGCCGGCGACGGCGGGGATCACGGAGACGGTGATGCCGTCGGCGACCTGGGTGCCGAGGCCGTCGAGGTATCGCACGTCGTCGTCGTCGACGAAGATGTTGACGAACTTGCGCAGCTCGCCGCCCTCGTCGAGCAGGCGATCGGCGAAGCCGGGGTGCTGGGCGTCGAGACCGGCGATCACCTCGGAGAGGGTTCCCGGCTCGACCTCGACCAGCTTGTTGCCGCCGGCCATCGGGCGGAGGGTGGTGGGGATGCGAACGGTGACTGCCATAGCGGTAAAAGATAACCGAATTGGTCGGGATTTCGTTCCCGAACGTCCGGACGAACCGGCGAAAGAATTTCCGACAAAAGTGCGAGGCATCCGCCGGACGGCGCTCTGGACGGGCATGCAGAGCAACATCTTCGTGTCCAGCCGTCTCGTCCTCGCCCTCGCCGGCACCCTCGTCCTCGGGGCGTGCGCCGCCGAGACCACCGCCTCCGACGCACCCGCTGCGCCGGATCCGACCGCCGCACCGGTCGCGACGATCCCGCCGACCACCGTCGGCCCGTCCGTCACCGTCGCCCCGACGACCGCCCCTCCGGTCGTCACCACCCCGCCGGTCGACCTGCCCGAGATCACGCCGGGGCCGTGCGGTGCGTACGGCCCGCTGCCCGCCTTGCCGGATTCGATGCCGACCGTCCTGTACGACACGGACGGCGACGGCGCCGTCGACGACGAGGTCACCGCGTACGGGGCGGAGGACGGGTGGCGCGTCCGGTTCGTCGAGAACGGGATCACCTCCGAGGCGCTCGCCCTGAACGTCACGACGTGGGGCTACCTCGGTGAGCACGCCGTCGTCGACGGTCGCGACCACATCGTGGTCGTGCCGAACGAAGATCCGGGCAACACCTGGTACTTCACGACCGACGACGACGGGTGCGCCCACCCGGTCCTCGACGACCCCGAGCACCAGCCGATCGACGACCTGGTCGCACCCACACCGCAACCGACGCTGCCGCCGGCCCCGGTCGACAAGTGGGCGGCACCCGAACCGGCCGGCGACGACGACGACGACGACATGATGTGCGGCCCGCTGCCGGACGTCCCGGTCGACGCCGTCATCGGGACCGAGCTGTGGCTCGATCTCGACGGTGGCGGTGCCGACGACGACCGGATCGTGTCGTACCTGCACGACGGCACGTGGTACCTGCGCGGTGAGATCGCCGGCGCACAGTCGGAGATCACCGTGCCCGGAGCCGGCGTCCACGGTGTCCGTGTGCTCGGCTTCGCCGACGTCGACGAGACCTACGGCGGCGAGGAGATCGTCGCCGTGGTCGGTGGCGGCGCCTCGGCGCAGGAGATCGGGTTCTTCTCGTTCCTCGAGGGCGGGTGCATCTTCCGCTACCAGCACGAGGACGGCGGCGACTTCGGCGTCTTGGTCGGTGCGTCGGTGATGTGGGGCGAGGGCCTGCGCTGCTCCGACGGCCTGATCCACGACTGGGGTTTCCAGCACGAGGACGACGACACGTGGACGATGTGGAGCGGCGCCTACCAGCCGGTGTCACTCGGCACGTTCGGCGTCGTGCCCGACGTCGACGGCTACTACGAGGAAGGCCTCGACGCCGACGACATCGACCAACCCCTCTTCGACTGCCTCGGCCTCGCCCTCTGACCCCCTTCTGACGCGGAATGCCAGATGGTGCCTGACCCCTTCTTGCGTAGGGTCTGCGACGTGACGAACTTCGGCCGTTCCCTCCGCGACCAGTGGTATCTCGACCCCGACCTCTCGTACCTGAACCACGGGACGGTCGGCGCACCGCCCAAGGCCGTCGTCGCCGAGCAGTTCCGGCTGATGGAGGAGATCGAGCGGCAGCCGGCGAGGTTCATGCTTCGTGAACT
>JAGQSS010000482.1 GCA_020439405.1 Ilumatobacter sp.
CGTCGAGGGCCATCCGGACGCCTGCGTCGCCGATCGCGTGGATGTGGATCTGGAATCCGTCGGCGTCGAACGCCCGCACCGCCTCGGCCAAGCCTGCCGCCGACCAGTTCGGGAGCCCGCACGAGTGCGGCGCGTCGTCGTACGGCTCGAGCAGGAATCCGGTCCCGGCCTCGATCACGCCGTCGGCGAAGAACTTGATCGTGTTGGCCGAGACGAGACCGGCCGTGTCGGGCCCGGCGGCGCGACGGCGGCCGTCGACGAACCCGTCGCGCTGGCGGCGCCAGTGTTCGGGGTCGGCGCGGAACGCGGCGTTGATCCGGCACGTGGCGGTGCCCGAGCGGGCGCCGTCGAGATAGACGTCGAGCTCGTCGAGCCGGACGGAGGCGTCCTGCGCCCACACGATGCCCTCGGCGCTCATCGCTCGCATCGCCTCGACCAGCCCGCGGTCCTGCATCGGGCGGTCGATGCGGGGCATCACCCCGTCGAACAGACCGATGCCGCCGAACTCGAGGAACATGCCGAGCGGCTCGCCGTCGGCACCGCGGACGATCTCGCCGAGCGGCGGCTCGGCCGTGTCGCGGTCGATGCCGGCGGCGCGCATCGCCGCCGTGTTCGTCCAGACGGCGTGGTTGTCGGTGGGGAAGAGGGTGACCGGTCGGTCGGGGCACACGGCATCGATCCACTCGGCGCGCCCGAACGCGTTCGGCAGGATCGACGGGTCGTAGCAACGGCCCACGATCCACGCATCGTCCGGGTGCGCGTCGCGCCAGTCACGCAGCGCTTCGAGGGTGCCGTCGAGGGTGTGGATGCCGGTGAAGTCGAGCTCGAGCCGGTTGGTTCCGGCGTGGAGCGGGTGGGCGTGGCCGTCGCGGAACGCCGGGAGGAGCGGACGGCCCTCCAGATCGACCACGCGGTCGAACGAGGTCGCCCACGAGCGGGCTTCGTCCCCGATCGCCACGATGCGGCCGGCCGACACCGCGACGGCGTCGGTCGGCGAACCGCCGAAGGTGATGATCGGCCCACCGCGGAACAGCGTCGTCGACATGGCGTCGTTCTACAACAGTTCGGACACCGCGTGGATCGCGAGCCCGGCCAGGCCGCCGACGAGGGTGCCGTTGATGCGGATGAACTGGAGGTCGCGGCCGACCTGGAGCTCCATCCGGCGGGCGGTCGACTCGCCGTCCCACCGCTCGACGGTCGAGGCGATCAGATCGCTGACCTCGCTCCGGTAGTGCTCGACGAGGTAGCCGAGCGCGCGTTGCACCCAGTCGTCGACCTTGAACTGCAGCTCGGGATCGGCTGCGAGTCGTTGACCGAGCTGCTGGAGGCTTGCCGTCGCGCGGATGCGGAGTTCGCTCGTCGGATCGTTGGCGGCGTCGATCAGGCTGCGTTTGGCGCCGAGCCACAGCGACTCGATCCAGGCACGGAACTCGGGGTGATCGAGCAGTTCGGCCTTCAGCTCCTCGCCCTTCGCGAGGAGTTCGGGGTCGTGCTTCAACCGTTCGGCGAAGCGGACCACGCGATCCTCGATCGACTGGCGCACCTCGTGGTCGGCATCGGCGCCGACATCGTTCAGGAACGATCCGACCGCGGTGTAGATCTTGTCGAAGATGCGATCGTCGATCGGTTCGGGGACCCACCAAGGCGACTCGTCGTCGAGACGGCGGCGGAAGGTGGCCCGATTGTCGTCGAGGAATCCTTCGAGGCCGACGAGCACGGCGTCGAGCAGACGCTGGTGATGACCGCCCTCGACCGTCAGGTCGATCGCCTTGCCGACGACGGGGGAGACCGGGGTGTCGGCGATCCGTCGTCGCACCACACCTTCGAGGCCGTGCTGGACCTCGCGATCGTCGAGGACCTCGAGCGTGCCCTTGAGCGCGTCCCCCAGTGCCTCCGATGCCTTGGCGGCGTTCTCCGGACGCGCCAGCCACTCGCCGGTCCGCCGACCGATCTGGGCTTGTTCGAGTCGGTCACCGAGCACTTCGGCCGTGAGGAAGTTCTCCTCCACGAAGGTGCCGAGACTGCGGCCGATCTGGTCCTTGCGGCGCGGGATGATCGCCGTGTGCGGGA
>JAGQSS010000483.1 GCA_020439405.1 Ilumatobacter sp.
ACGCTCTTCCCGATTTGGCACCATTCAATCAGAGCGGCTGCCGGACCGCCCGTTCCTCGTTCGGCGGCTCAACCCGCCGTGAGCTTGTCGAGCAGCTCGTCCTGGCGCGCCTCGAGCTTCGCGATCTCGTCGACGACGTGCTGACGATGCCGGTCGAGCGCCGACGCGTGCTTGCGCGCCTGGTTGGCCTCCTGCGCCGCACCGGGCGTCTCCGACACCAACGCGCGCAGCTCGGTGTCGTCGGCGTCGTCACGGAAGTGCATGACCTGCTCGTCGAGCTGCGCCAACTCGGCACGCAACTGCTTCAGGCGCGACGCGTTCTGCGTCAGCCTCCGTTGGGTCAGCCAGGCTGCCATGTGCCCCGGGTGGGATTCGAACCCACACTTGACGGTGTTTGAGACCGCTGCCTCTGCCGTTGGGCTACCGGGGCGTGCCCGACGAGGCTAGCGCCGCGACGGTGCGGAGCGCCGCCTCGTCGGCGGCGTCACTTGTCGACGACGACCGTCTTGGCGGCGAGGTCCCACAGCGCCCGCCGGAGCGGCTTGGTGAAGAGGAACACGAGACTCACGACGACGATGACCAGGTTGATCAGGTTGCCGATCGTCGCGAGCGGCAACAGCGCCAGCGCACCCGGGACCGCCCAACGGACGATCGCGTGCTGCCACTCGACCGGCGCACCGGTCTCGGCCTGGACGACCCGCATCCCGAACGCGAGCTTCATCGGCGAGCCACCGAACTGCTTGGTGCACACCGCGTCCCACACGAAGCCCGCCGCTGCTCCGAGCAGGCCGAGCAGGTAGAGCTTGCCGGCGCTCGCATCGGTACCGATGCCACCGAGGCCGCCGTCGTCGTCACCGCTCAGGACGATCGCGGCGAACACCGAACCGAACACGAGTCCGAGGATGAGGCCGTCGAGGAATCGTGCGCCGATCCGCTTCCACGGCGAGGGCAGGGTGCGCCCGCCCGGACCCGTGGTCGGGAACGGTGCCGGCTCGGGTGCGCCGGGCGGGGGCGGCGGCATCGACGACGGGGGCGGCGGCGGGGGCGGCGTGGTCGAACTCATGGGCCGCAGCGTAGGCACGACCTCGTCGACGCCAACCTGGTGACATGTCAGGTCCGTGACACTCACGCGCGAGACGACCGCCGGGTTGCCGCGAAAAGTCGCGGGTTACCCACCAGTAGTGCTGGCAGGCCGTTCGAATCGGTCTAGCCTCGCCTCGATGCTCGCTTTCACCTTCCCCGGACAGGGGTCCCAGCGACCTGGCATGGGCCGCCCCTGGGTCGATCACGAGAGCTGGGAACTCGTCGACGAAGCGAGCGAGGTCGCCGGGCGCGACGTCGGAGCGCTGCTCCTCGACGCCGACGCCGACGAACTCCGCGACACCCGCAATGCGCAGCTCACCACCTTCGTCTCGAGCCTGATGGTGCTCGACGCGGTCGAGCGCCTCGGCATCGACGCCGGGTTCTGCGCTGGTCACTCGCTCGGCGAGTACACCGCGCTCGCGGCGACCGGTGCGCTCGGCTTCCAGGAAGGTGTCGTCCTCGTCTCCGAGCGGGCGGCGGCGATGCACGACGCCGGCAACGCCCGTCCCGGCACGATGGCAGCGGTCCTCGGACTCGACGACGATCAGGTCGAGGTGGCCTGCAATCTCGCCGACGCCGACGTCTGGGTCGCCAACTTCAACGCGCCCGGTCAGGTCGTCATCGCCGGATCGCCCGAGGGCGTCGAAGCCGCCGGCAAGCACGCCAAGGACCTCGGCGCCAAGCGGGTCATGCCGCTCCAGGTCTCGGGTGCGTTCCACACCGCCTTCATGACGCCGGCACGCGATCGACTCCGCGACGCGCTCGCCGCGGCCGACATCCGCGACGCCGAGATCCCGGTCGTGTCGAACGTCGACGCCAAGCCGCACGACCGCGGCGCCGAATGGGCCTCGCTGCTCTCGGCCCAGCTCGCCAGCCCGGTGCGGTGGAAGCACTCACTGCAGACGCTGGCCGGACTCGGCGTCACCGACTTCGCCGAACTCGGCCCGGGCGGCGTCCTCACCGGCATGGCAAAGCGGAGCGTCGA
>JAGQSS010000484.1 GCA_020439405.1 Ilumatobacter sp.
TGACGGTCAACGTGGCTTGCTTGATGAGCGTGATCGTCTCGGTGAGTGTGGCGCCCTTCTTGACGTTGTCGTACTGGACGGTCTTCGGGGTGTAGCCGGTCGCGGTGACCGAGACCCGGTAGTCCTTGTAGCTGTTGTCGGTGAAGCAGGTGTACGACTCGGCGGCACCGTCGACGACGACCGAGCAGGCGGTGCCCGCCGACAGCGCGGTCCACGCGTTGTTGCCGGTGCGGCCCTCGACCGTGATCGAGGCGGACCCGAGCGCCACCGGTGTGCCGGCGGCCGAGTTGAGTGCTTCGACGCGGAAGGCGAGTCGCACCGACGTGCCGGCGAACGTGAACGGTGTCGGGAAATCGAGCGTGCTCGTACCGGGAGGGACGAGGACGGATGCAGGAGCGGCGCCGGCGTGGAGTTCGTCGGCGACGACGAGCGAGTGGGGCTCGGCGTCGGGGACGATCGTTCCGAACGTCACCGGATAGGCGCCGTTGTAGGTGCCGGACGTGAGGCGGGCCGACACGGCGCCGCCGACGGTGTCGCCACCGTTCGGCTGGATCAGGTTCACGAGGAGACCGGGGAACTCTTCGGAGCAGTCGATCGATCCGTTGTTGCCCTGACCGCAGATGTCGAGCGTCACGGCTCGTGGCGTCGCCTGATAGCGGAACTGGGCGGTGGCGATGCCGATCCGGGTCACGGTCACGTCGAACTCGACGTGCGTGGAGCCGACCGCGGTGCCGCTGATGGCGGTCGGGCCAGTGGCGTCGGAGGGGTCGGGATCCCACATCAGGGTCGGTGCCGAGTAGCCCGCGACGACCGGCACGGTGAGGGTGTGCGTCCCGGTGGGGATGTACGTGTCGAACGACTTGGTGAGGTCACCGTTGGCGATCGCGGCGAGGCAGTTCGCCTGGCTGGTGGCGTTCGCCGCCTCGGCCGGGACGACGAAGCTGAGCGATTCGGCACGCACGGCGGGATCGACCGTGAGCGTCTGGTCGGTGCCGTCGACGCGGCCGACGAACTGGCCGTCGTAGCCGCGCGTGGCTTCGTAGGTGCCGGCGAGACAGACCGGTCGGTTGCGGCTGTTCTCGAACTGCATCGTGGTGGCGATCTCGGCACCGACCTGGACGAGGGGCGCTTCGACGAGGATCGTCGGCGGTGGGTCGGTGGTGCGGTCGACGGTGATCGAGACGGTCACCGGGAACCGGAGGTCGCACGCCTCGAACTGGGTGACGGTCGACGGGTCGGTCGTACAGCCGCGGAACTCGATCGTGTAGTCGTCCGGATCGAGGGTTCGGTCGATGGCGAGCTGCTGGACCGCGGGCGGGTTCGTCGTGACGACGACGTCGGCGGAGTCGCGGATCACGTAGTAGATGCCGGTCACCGCTGCGCCGCCGAGGGCTTCGTACACCCGGAGGTCGACCGGCGTGCCGCGGATCGTGAGGCCGGGGACGTAGCCGATAGTCCCGATCGGGTCGGACGGGCCGCCGCTGACCGGGATGGTGATGACGCCGTCGGTCGAGCCGGCGAGGATGCCACCCGACGCGAGGTCGGACTGGAGCTGAGCGGCGGTGCGGTCGGACACGAACTCGTCGTGGTCGACGGCGAGTGCGTAGGAGCCGGACTTGCCGGCCACGGTGAAGTCGCCGCACGTCATCACATCGGTGATCGCCGGGCGGGCGACGCTGGTGTCGTCGACCCAGTGGGCGAACGTGGTGATGCCGTCACCGGGCACCAGGCGGACCGGGATGGCGGTGATCTCGGCCTGGATGGCGGGCGTGACGAGGTCGGTGCAGATCGCCGGGGTGCCGGTTCGGCTGTCGCGGGTGGGCACCGTGCCCTGCAGCGCGCCGTAGCTCGGGAGGGTCACGGACAGCTGGTACTTGGCGCCGGCCTCGAACGGCAGGGTGACGCCGATGGTCTCCATGTCGACGCCGGTGGCGTCGACGAGCGACGAGGTCTGGGTGCCGTCGTTGAAGAACCGGGTGACGACGAGCCGGACGTCGGTCGGGTCGTAGGGCCCGGCGTCGGTGATGCGGATGTTGTGGGAGACCGTCTGCGTGGGCGCCGCCG
>JAGQSS010000485.1 GCA_020439405.1 Ilumatobacter sp.
TCGCCGAACTCGAGGCGGTCGTCGCCGACCTGCAGTCCGAGGTCGACCGTCTCCGCACCGACGACGGTGTCCGCGAGGCGGCACGCGAAGAACTGGGTTACGTCGAGGTGGGCGAGATCCGCGAGTCGGTCCTCGACTACCCCGATCTGCCGACCGATCTGCCCGACGGCTGGCCCTACAGCGTCGTGAACGACATCACGGCGCTCCGCCGCGGCGGGCTCCCCGTCGCAGCGGCGACACCGGCGCCGACCGTCGCGCCCGCCACCACGGTGCCCCCGGCCGGCGGCTGACCGGCGTGGACGACACCGACACCGACACCGACACCGACACCGGCCGCTGGATCGACCGCGGCGACACCGAGATCTACGACTGCCCGTGGGTCCGGCTCGTCACCACCGACGTCGAACTGCCCGACGGCACCCGGATCGACCACCACGTCGTGCGCCTCCCCCACCCGGCGGCCGGCACGATCATGGTGCGCGACGGCGCCGTGCTCATGCTGTGGCGGCACCGCTTCATCACCGACACGTGGGGATGGGAGCTCCCGGCCGGTGCGGTCGACCCCGGCGAGTCGCCGGAGGAGGCGGCCCGACGCGAAGCCGCCGAGGAGGCCGGTTGGCGGCCGCGCACCGTCGAGCGGATCTGCTCGTTCCACCCGGCCAACGGCGTGCTCGACCAGGTCTTCCACATCTACGTCAGCCACGACGCCGAGTACGTCGGTCCGCCGACCGACGTCAACGAGGCCGCCCGGATCGAGTGGCTGCCGATCGACGAGGTGCGACGACACCTGCTCGACGGCGGCATCACCGACGGCCTCAGCTTCGGCGGCCTCGGCTACGCCTTCACCGCCGGCGTCCTCTGACCGCGAGGGGGTCACGGGTTAGGTTGGTGGTCCGATGAAGACCACGATCGGACGGCTACGCATCGCCATTGCGATGGTCGTGTCGATCTTCGTCATCGGCACGATCGGCTACATCGTCCTCGGGCTCGCCCTGCTCGACGCGATGTACATGACGATCACGACCATCACGACCGTCGGGTACCGCGAGATCACCGGCCCCGACGTGACCACACCCGAGAAGATCTTCACGATGATCCTCATCGTGGTCGGGGTGAGCACGGTGCTCTACACGTTCACGCTCACCATCCAGACGGTCGTCGAGGGCCAGCTCCGCGAGTTCGTCGGGAGGCGACGCATGGACAAGAAGATCTCCCAGATGGAAGGGCACGTCATCGTCTGCGGATGGGGACGCGTCGGCAAGGCCGTCGCCATCGATCTGCACCACGCCGGCCGAGAGGTCGTGGTCGTCGACGTCGACGCCGAACGGATCCGGGGCATCGCCCTGCCGACCGTCGCCGGCGACGCCACGGAGGACGCGACCCTGCGCGCCGCCGGGATCGAGCGTGCGTTCAGCCTGATCGCGGCGCTCGAAGGCGATGCGGAGAACTTGTTCGTCACACTCTCGAGCCGCGCCGTGCGATCCGACCTGTTCATCGTCGCCCGGGCCCGCCAGGAGGAGAGCATCGCGAAGCTCGAGCGAGCCGGCGCCGACCGGGTCGTCAATCCGCAGGAGTTGGGCGCCGCCCGCATGGCGTCGTTCGTGGTGCAGCCGAACGTCGCCGAGTTCGTCGACGTCACGATGCACGAACGATCGATGGACTTCCGCATGCAGGAACTCGAGATCGGCGACCACTCGGTCCTGGCCGGCAAGACATTGCGCGACGCGAACCTGCGTCAGCGGGCCGGTGTGCTCGTCCTCGCGCTGCGCGGCGACGACGGGACCTTCAACACGAACCCCGACCCCGATACGGTGCTGCACGCACGCAACGTCATCATCGCCGTCGGCACCGCGGACGCGCTCCAGCGCCTCGACGAGGTCGGTACGTGATGCGCTGCCCCGTCACTCCGGAGATCGCCTGATGCCTCGCACCCACGTCCTGCTCGACCTCGACGGCACGCTGTCGCACTCCGAGCCGGGCATCCTGCGGTCGTTGCAGTGGGCGTGCGAGCAGGAGGGATTCCCGATCCCGACCGAGGACGAGGTCCGCTCGGTGAT
>JAGQSS010000486.1 GCA_020439405.1 Ilumatobacter sp.
TACGGCTCCTCCCACAGGATGTGCGAGTCGAACGTCCACACGTGGGAGAAGCCGAGCGCTTCGGCCCGCTTCGCCAGGTCGATCACCCGCCTCGCCGGTGGAGTCGTTTGCAGGACGATGCCGATGTCCATGGAGCGACACTAGCGATCGGTTTTACAGGCCGTAAAGGAGATGTCCCCCCGTTACGCAGCGTTCACAAACCCGTGCCGGAACGGATGTGGTCAGACCAGGTCCGTTCCTTCGAAGGTGGACCCTGCAGCTCCTCCGGGAACGGACCTGGTCTGACCACATCCGTTCCCATGAACCGACCTCGCCCGACCGCACCGATGCCGCGAAGCGCCTACGGTGGGTCGATGCCCGCCGATCCGAAGCGTGTCGTCGCCGACCTGCTCGAACTCCGCTCCCTGACCTCCCAGCCCGTCGAGGGCGGCATCCCCCAGACCGTGTGCGGTCGCCCGTCCGACGGGCCTCCGCTCGGGAGCGCCCGCCTGGCGTGGACCGAGCCGTGGGTCCGGGCGCGGGAGTGGTTCGTGTCGACGTTCGACGGCATCCCGGTCGAGATCAACACCGACCCCGCCGGCAACCTGTGGGTCACCCTGCCCGGCGCACGACCCGACCGGGTCGTCGTGGGGAGCCACCTCGACTCGGTGCCGAACGGCGGGTGGCTCGACGGCGCGCTGGGCGTGCTCGCCGGCGCCGAGATCCTGCGGGGTCTGCACCGCGACGGCGTCGAGTTGCCCGTCTCGTTCAGCGTCGTCGACTGGGCCGACGAGGAGGGTGCCCGGTTCGGCCGGTCGCTGTTCGGGTCGGGCGCCGTGTCCGGAACGCTCGACGTCGACGCCGTGCGCGACCTCGTCGACAACGGCGGCCGTCGTCTCGGCGAGGTCGTCGCCGAGCACGGTGTCGAGCTCGAGACCGCCCTGACCGCCGGTGACGCCGTCTCGTCGATCGTCTCGTCGGCCGAGCTGCACATCGAACAGGGGCCGCTGCTCGAGGCAGCCGATCTGTCGATCGCCGCACTGCACGGGATCCTCGGCGTCGAGCGGCGGATGATCCGCCTCAAGGGACAGGCCTGCCACGCGGGCGCAACGCCGATCCCGATGCGCCGCGACCCGACGGTCGCCGCGTCGCGGATGGCGATCGAGATCCGCGAGATGGGGCTCACCCACGACGCGTTCACCACGGTCGGCGTGTGGCGGGTGCACCCGAGTGTGCCGACCGCGGTCAACTCACGGACGGAGTTCTCGGTCGACATGCGGCATCTGTCGCGCGACACCCTCGACGCGCTGGTCGCCGGTCTCGAAGAACTCGTCACCCGGATCGCCGCGGAGGAGAACGTCGAGGCCGACATCGACCTGCTGTGGTCGATCGACCCGATCGCGTTCGAACCCGACCTGATCGACTTCGCCGCCGACGCGGTCGAGGCGCGCAGCGGCACGCGTCAGATCATGCCGTCGGGGCCGATGCACGACTCGGCCGAGATGGCCCTCGCCGGCATCCCGACGGTGATGATGTTCGTCCAGTCGTTGAACGGCCTGTCGCACACCCACATCGAGGACACCCGCGACGACCACCTCGAACTCGCCGTCGCCGCCTTCGACGACCTCGTCCGCAAGATGATCCCCTGGAGCGCCGACCGCGCCGACTGACCAGAAGGGGTCAGGCACCTTCTGGCAATCGACGTTCTGATCACCTCGGCCTGACGCGCCAGAAGGTGCCTGACCCCTTCTCAGTGGGTGATGGCGATGACGTCGATGACGGTGGTGTGGGTGTCGAAGCGGCGGATGGCTTCACCGGCGGCCTTGACGATCGCCGGGAGGCGGGGATCGTGCTCGGGCACCAGCACTTCGAGTCGCAGCCGGCGCGGTTCGCGGCGGACGGCGAACGCCACCGGCGGGTCGTCGACGTCGACGTCGTAGGGCGTGATCACCCCGGCCATCAGCAACTCGCGTCGGATCGCGGCCACGTGGGCGTCGCCGGAGCGGGCGGCTCGCTCGCACGTGGCGACCAGATCGGTCGGGGCGAGATGGGTGCCGGGCCCGAACGACA
>JAGQSS010000487.1 GCA_020439405.1 Ilumatobacter sp.
GAGGCACCGGCACCCCAGCTCGGTGGCTTCACCTTCGATGCCCCGACCCTGCCGCCGCCCACGGCGAGCCCGACCGGAGAGTTCGATGTCCCACCCGCACCTCCCCGCACCGCGATGAACCCGTCTCGCCAGCCCGTCGCCCCGTCGACCGCACAGCGAGCGCCCGAACCCGAACCGCGTGAGCTGACCCCGAGTCTGCCCACCCGCACCCCGGGCACCGGCCCCGACGGTGGGCCCGACCGGCTCGCCGCCAGCCTCGACGCCGCCGCCAACCGGCAGCCGTCGAGCAACGGTGCCCTCCCGACCCGCACCCGGGTCGAAGAACCCACCGAGCGCGTCGAGGAACCCCTCGCCACGACCGCCGGCGGCAACCCGGAAGCACTCCGCGACCGGCTCCGTGCCTTCCAAGCCGAATTCCGCTCGGCGCTCGGCACCGACTCACTCACCGATGACCGGCCCAACGGCCACGACCATTCTGATCTCGGAGGGGATCGCTGATGAACGCTGCAGACAACCTCAACTGGCTCGTCGGACGCTTCGTCCAGCAAGTCGCCGCCGTGCGTCAAGCGGTGGTCGTGTCCTCCGACGGACTCCCGCTGGCGGTGTCCGACGGTGTCGATCGAGAAGCCAGCGAACGACTCGCCGCCGTCGCCTCCGGGATGATCGGGCTCGCGTACGGATCGGCCGGCCGCTTCGGCGCCGGCGCCGTCCAGAACGTGATCATCGAGATGGAGAACGGCTGGATGTTCGTGACGGGTATCCGCGACGGCTCACTGATGTGCGTCGTCACGACCAAGCACGCCGACATCGGCACGATCGGCTACGAGATGGCCGTCTTCGCCGATCGAGCCGGTGAAGTGCTGACGCCCGAGGTCCGTGAAGAACTGAAGTGTCTCATGCTCTCTCGGGGGTGACCAGCGATGACCAACGACAACACCCTCGACGTCGAGTTCGACGACATCGAACACGACGAGGGTGACGAGACGGGTCGGCTCATCCGGCCGTACGCCATCACCGGCGGACGGACCGGCGCCGAGACCGACATCAGTCTCGAAGCCCAGATCCAAGCGAGTCACCGTGCCGACGAACTCGTCGGCGCCTATCGCTGGGAAGCCGCACGGCTCATCGATCTCGTCCAGGCGCCGATGGCCCTGATCGAGATCGCCGCCCGGCTCGAACTCCCGATCGGTGTCGCCCGCGTGCTCGTGGCCGACCTGCTCAACGACGGCGCCGTGGTCCTCCACGTGCCGCAGAAGACCCAATCTTTCGCCAGCCTCTTGGAAAGGGTGCTCGACGGTGTCCGCAACCTCTAACCACCAGACCCCGGCCGGCGGCAAGATCCCGGTCAAGATCGTCGTCGCCGGAGGCTTCGGCGTCGGCAAGTCGACCTTCGTCAACACGATCTCGGAGATCGAGCCGTTGCGGTCCGAGGCGACCATGACGTCGGCCTCCGCGACGCACGACGACCTGTCGCAGATCTCCACCAAGCAGACCACCACGGTGGCGATGGACTTCGGTCGTGTCTCGCTCACGCCCGAGATCGTCCTGTACCTGTTCGGCACGCCCGGCCAGGAGCGGTTCCACTTCATGTGGAACGAGCTGTCCCGTGGGGCGATCGGTGCGGTCGTGATGGCCGACACCCGCCGCCTCGGCGACTGCTTCCCGGCGATCGACTACTTCGAGGCACGGAGCATCCCGTTCGTCATCGCGGTCAACCCGTTCGACGGCCAGCGCACCCACCCCATCGACGCCGTCCGCGAAGCGGTCCAGGTCGACGAAGCGGTCCCGATGCTCTACTGCGACGCACGGGAACGCCAAGACGCCAAACAAGGCCTCATCGCCCTCGTCGAGTTGGCCCTCCGCCGAGAACGAGCCAAAGCAGCAACCACCCACGCCTAACCCCACCCGGGTCAGGTGATCTGCCGGTAACGCCTCGTACCTCGGCGTCACCTCCGACACCTGACCCGACACCGGACCCGCCGGGTCAGGTGCCAACGGTGACGGCGAGGAACGAGCCGTTACCGATGGTCACCTGACCCGGAT
>JAGQSS010000488.1 GCA_020439405.1 Ilumatobacter sp.
GAAGAACCGGAGTCGGGTGATCTCCGGAAACGTCTCGGCTGCGCCTCCCCGTTCCCTGCGACACCCGACCCGCTTCCTCGGCTGGCGCCTCGCCCGTCACCTCCGGCACCTGACCCGGCGAGCGCCCACTCGGTCAGTGGAGGAGGAGGCGTTCGATGCGGCGGGCGGTGAGGGTGAGGCCGGCGACGGCCAACGCGACGAGGACGCCGAGGTGGGCGAGCATCGACCACGACAGGTCGCCGGTGTTCAGGCCGCGCATGGTGGCGACGCCGTGGTACAGCGGGCTGAGTTGCACGATCCAGGCCCAGTCGCCGTAGGACGACAGCGGGTAGAACGTCGCCGAGAACAAGAACATCGGCAGCATGATCGACGGCACGTACTCGAAGTCGGACCACGACCGCATGTACGTCGTGGCCGCCATCCCGATCGCGCTGAACGAGAACGCGATCAGCACCGCGACCGGCACCATCGTCAACGACCACCACGACCCGGTCATGTCGAGCGCGCCCATCGTCGCGAGGAACGCGACCGAGTAGACCGCGCCGCGGATCGTCGCGTTGAGGATCTCGCCGAGCGCGACGTCGCCCGACGTCATCGGCGTCGCGAGCACGGCGTCGTACAGCCGCTCGTACTTGAGCTTGAAGAAGATGTTCATCGTCGACTCGTACACCGCACCGTTCATGGCCGACGCCGCCATCAGCGCCGGCGCCACGAACTCGGCGTACGGCACGAGCGTTCCGCCGTCGTCGACGTCGCCGACGAGGGCGCCGAACCCGACCCGGATCGACAACAGGTAGAACAGCGGCTCGAAGAAGCCCGTGACGAAGATCTGCCAGCCACCCGACCGGTTGATCACCCACTGCCGCTCCAGCATGCGCTGGGGGCGGCGGGCGTGACGGATCTGGGGCGGGATGATCCGCAGCGGTGCGGCGTCGATCAGGCTCATACGGTGAGCCTCCGGTTGAACGACCGGGCGGTCAGCAGCCAGCCGACGCCGGTCATGACCAGCAAGTAGGCGAGGTGGCCGAGCGTCGGCCACAGTTCGAGCCGGTGGTAGACGGCGCCGCGGCAGAGTTCGACGCCGTGCCACAGCGGGGTGACGACGGCGATCGGTTCCATCCAGTCGGGCAACTGGCTGATCGGGTAGAACGCGCCGCCGAAGAGGAACAGCGGCGTGATGACGAACCGGTTGATCGTCGGGAACGAGTAGTCGGTCTCACGGGTCGACGACCAGGCGCTCGTCAGCGCGGCGAACGCCGCACCGGTGAGGGTGCCGAACGCGATCGCGGGCAGGAGCCCCCACGAGCGGGTGTCCGGGAACAGGGCGAGCACGGTCGCCACGCCGACGACGGCGATCGCGCACTTCGTCACGTGCCACAGCGCGACGCCGCCGGCGATCTGGTTCGGGGTCAACGGCGTCGCCGCCTCCGAATGGAACTTCTTCCACCACTTGAACCCGCCGAGCACGGGCCACATCGCCTCGTTCGTGCCGATCATCATCGCCGTCGTGGCGAGCAGCCCGGGGGCGAGGAACTGGAAGTAGGTGAGCCCGTCGAGGAGCTCGTCCGACTGGTTGCCGCCGTCGACGAGGGCGCCGACGCCGAGCCCCATCCCGAGCAGGTACAGGAGCGGCTGGACGAACGACGCCATGACGTTCGACTTCCAGACGGTCCGGTAGAGGGTGACGTGCGCCTCCCAGGCGCGCACGGCCGCGGGCGTGCTCATCAGTCGGCGAGCGACCGGCCGGTCAGCTTGAGGAACACGTCTTCGAGCGAGCTCCGCCGCACGAGCACCGACTCGGGGATGCTGCCCCGGGCGTGCACCTCCTTGAGCGCGACCTCGCCGTCGTCGGCGTAGATGAGGATGCGGTCGGGGAGGATCTCCTGGCGGAACCCGATCCCGGCGACCTCGGGGGCCCGCTGTTCGTTCGAGCCGGCCGGGTAGCGCAGTTCGAGCACCTCGCGCGGCGAGTGTTCGCGGATGAGGTCGTTCGGCGAGCCCTCGGCGACGATCTTGCCGCCGTCCATGACGACGAGCCGATC
>JAGQSS010000489.1 GCA_020439405.1 Ilumatobacter sp.
AAGGCGAGGTACGGCATTGGAGCCCGCCGGCGGCACCAGCACCTGATCGATGCCGGTACTCGAAATGCTCACGCGCCAGATGCCGTTGCCGGTTGTGCTGGCAGCGCCACGCTCCCGCGTGAAGATCACGCTGCCGTCGCCGGGCACCACCAGGGTTCCGGTCGGCACCGAACCCGGCGTTCCTTCATCGACGCGCACAACCTGGAACTCTCCGCCGCCGCCATCGTTCATACCCATCAGGTAGGTTGACCAGCTCTGGCCATTCCAGGTGGAGCGGACGAAGAACATTTGCCGGCCGTCCGGAGACCAGGTTGGACTGGTATCGGCATTGATCGTGCCGCCGAGGAGCTGGCTGATCGGCCCGACGAGTTGGTCGGCGGTGAGATCGAACACTTCGCGAGCATCCGGATCGAACACCCAGATGTCGCTTTCGACGCTGTTCTCGTCGGCGCCAACGAAACGATCGGTGAAGGCAATGCGCAGGCTGTCCGGTGACCAGGTCACGCTGTCCGGATCGATCGCCGAAATATTCGCCTCCTCGAAATCGACACACGCTCGCCGGTTGCCCGTCGTCACGCGGAAGATGCAGAGGTAGTTTTCGCGAGCAACGGCGACCTGGAGGCCGTCCGGCGATGCCACGATCAACCCGGGTTGCGATCCGGGGAACGGGAAGTAATCACCGGCTGCCAGTTCAAGGCCGTCCGGAATTTCCGGCGTCGGTACCGCGGTCACTTCGGCCACGGGCGATGCTTCCGGGCTCGCCTCCGGGGTGGCCGCTTCCGGCGTGCCTGGCTCCGGGGTCGCTGCCTCCGGCGAAGCCGGCGCGGCGGTCGGGAGCCCGACGACGTTCGTGCCATCGTCGGCGCTCTCGGTCGGTTCGAGCGTCGCCGTCGCGGTCGGCTCAGGCGTGGGCGTCGACGTCGGTTCAGGTGTTGCCGTTGCCGTCGGCTCAGGGGTCGGCGTGGACGTCGGCTCAGGCGTCGGGGTCGACGTTGGCTCAGGGGTCGGAGTCGACGTTGGTTCAGGCGTTGCCGTCGCCGTCGGCTCCGGGGTCGGGGTCGAGGTCGGTTCGGGTGTTGCCGTCGCCGTCGGCTCAGGTGTCGCCGTCGCGGTCGGTTCCGGAGTCGGCGTCTGTAGCGAGACGAGATCGAAGGTCACATCGGCATCGGCTCCGGCTTCGAGATCGATCGTCTGAACGTCAGCGTCCTCATATCCTTCGACCGGCAACAGGCGAACTTCCCAACGATCGAGCGGGAGGTTCTCGACGACGATCGAGCCATCGTCCGGATCAGCGTCGCGATTCTCGTTGTCGCAGATCGACGAGCCACGATTCAAGGTGATACAGGCGCCAGCCACAGCCGAATCGCCCGACACGATGGTGACGTTGATTGAACCGAACGAGGAGAGGTTCTCGAACGTCGCGCGACCGACGTCGCCGCCAGGGACGTCCATTTCCTGGTCGCCGGCCAGCTCGAAACCATCGGGCGCGGTGGTCTGTTCGACGTCGTAGACGCCGGCTTCGAGGGAAGCGATGCGAATTTGTCCGGGATCATCGTCCGAATCGCCATCGCCGTTATCGCAGACCTCGATCGATTCCGGACCGCTCAGCGCATAGCAGGCGCCTGCGAGGTCGTCGCCCGTGGACGCATCGCGCGTGACGATGTATCCGCGACCATCGGCGATCGGAGTCGGGGTGGCGGTCGGCTCCGGCGTGGGCGTCGACGTTGGTTCAACCGTCGGCGTGGGTTCCGGCGTTTCGGTCGGCTCGGGAGTCGAGGTTTCGGTTGGCTCGGGAGTCACGGTCGCCGTCGGTTCCGCAGTGGCCGTTGCCGTCGGTTCAGGAGTCGGGGTTTCGGTCGGTACGGCCGTCGGCGTTTCCGTAGGTTCAACCGTCGAGGTTGCCGTCGGTTCTACGGTCGGCGTTTCGGTTGGTTCAGGCGTTGGGGTATCGGTCGGGAGCGGTGTCGGCTCGGCGGTGGCGGTCGGTTCGACCGTTGCCTGGACCACCGGTTCTTCAACAGCGAGGCTCACTCTGGCCA
>JAGQSS010000048.1 GCA_020439405.1 Ilumatobacter sp.
CACCGGGACGGCGGCGCAGTGGGCCCGGACGGTGATCCCCGACGGCGGCGTGGGCATCACGGTCGAACTCGGGCCGACGTTGTCGGCCGACGAGGTCGGGCGCCACGTCGCCGCCGTGTTCGCGATCGCCACCGAGTTCTTCTGATGCGCGCCGACGCGCGGCGTCAGCGGACGAACCAGTCGCCGCTCGGGATCGGCGTCAGCGTGAGGCCGGTTCCGTACGCGTATGCCCAGGCCCGCATCCCGCTGCCGGTCGTCACCTCGATGCGCCGATAGAGGCCGCCGACGGTGTCCTCCTCCTCGTCGAGCACCGCCAAGGCCTCGTCGAGCCGGCTGCTGTCGAGTCGGTAGGTGCGACCGACGATGGTGCCGGGACCGTCGAACACCGCGGCCGGGTAGCCGAGTCCGGTGTCGAACAGCGCCCCGTCGACCGTGTCGTCGACGCCGTCGTCGACCACGAACGGCTCGAGGAACGACCAACGAACGTCGCCGCGGCGGAGGGTGCCGTAGACGAACAGTGCGTCGAGGGTCGTCGGCATCATGTCGCTTCCTCCGTGGTCGGTGACGTCGCCGCGGAGGCGTCGAGTTCGGCCGCGGCGGCCCGCTCGTCGATCGCCTGCTGCGCGGGTGGCGCGGCGAGGCCGATGACGGTGCCCTGACTGGGCACGGGGTCGTTCCGGCAGATGAACGCGAGTTGGCCGTCGAGCACGCGGGCGATCGGCACGAACTCGTCGGCCTCGGTGGCCGCGGTGATCATGGTCGATGCCGGTGCGGACCGGACACGCCATCCCTGGCGGGTGCGTTCGTCGAGCATGCCGTAGTCGACGCCGTCGATGCCGATGATGCGTCCGAGGATCTCCTCGGGCAGGTCGCCCTGGCGCTGCTTCGACGACGGCTTGAGTTGGAACGTCTCGCGGCGGCCGAAGACGCGGGCGAACCGGGTGGTGGCGAGAGCGTTCACCTCGTCGTTCGGGGTCATCGCCAGGATTCGGCCGATGCCGCGGAGGTCGAGTTCGTGCGCAGCGTCCTCGGTGAGGACACTCAGCCGCCGCGCCGGCAGGCCGAGCGCCACCGAGCGCGTCACGTTGTACGGGTCGGTGTCGACGAGCATCGTCGTCACGTCGAGGTCGGTCAGCTGCTTGGCGAGACCGCGTGCCGTCGGGTGGGCACCGACGATCAGCACGCCGTTCGCCCGCGCCTCGGCGAGCCCCAGCTTGCGCGCCAGCGGACCGGCGAAGAAGCCGTACACGACGATCGTGCCGATGATCACCAGGAACACGATCGGCACGATGAGCTCGGCGCCGCGGACGCCCTCTTCTTCGAGGCGGAGCGCGAAGATCGCCGACACGGCGGCGGCGACGATGCCGCGCGGTGCCATCGCCATGAGGAAGATCCGTTCGCGCCACGTGAGGCTGGTGCGCACGGTCGACGCCATGACCGACAACGGCCGGGCGACGAACACGAGCAGGGCGAGGAAGACGAGCGACGGCACGATGACATCGCGGAGCTGGTCGGTCTCGATGCGGGCCGCGAGCAGGATGAAGAGTGCGGAGATCAGGAGCGTCCGGAGACTTTCGTTGAACTCGAGCAACTGCCGGACGGCGGCGGAGTCGCGACGGGCGAGCCAGATGCCCATCACCGTCACCGTCAGCAGGCCGGACTCCTCCTGCACCTCGTTGCTCAGCACGAAACCGACGACGACGATCGCGAGGGTGATCGGGTTCGCGAGGTGATCGGGGATGAGGAACCGTCGGAGCGCGTGGTCGACGATCCACGCCAGGACGAAGCCGATGCCGATGCCGGCGAGGAGCGTCAGCCCGATCACACCGAGGGTCGTGGTGAGTGCCTCGCCGGGCTCGTCGGTGAGCGCCACCTCGAACGCGATCAGCGACGCCGTCGCGCCGATCGGATCGATGAGGATGCCCTCGGCCCGCAGCATCGGGCCGGTGCGTCCGCTCGGTCGGACGAAGCGCAGGAGCGGCCCGACGACCGTCGGTCCGGTGACGATCAGGACCGCCGCCAGCACCGCCGCTGCCCCCCGGCTGATGTCGAACAGCTGCATCGCGCCCCAGGCGGCGACGAGGAAGGTGATGAGGGCACCGATCGAGATCAGTCGGCGGACGACGGTGCCGGTCGATCTCAGCTCGCGTGGTGGCAGGTCGAGTCCGCCCTCGAACAGGATCAGCGCGACCGACAGCGACACGATCGGGAACAGGGTCCCGCCGAGGAACGCGTCGGGGTCGATCACGCCGAACACCGGACCGAGGAGCAGGCCGGAGACGAGCAGCAGGATGATCGACGGGATCTGGGTGCGCCACGCCACCCACTGCGCGGCCATGCCGACGCCGACGATCACGGCGAGGGTGGGTCCGATGGCGGATTCGGTGGCGGCGAGCAGCATGGTGATCGGGTCGCGGGATACACGACGGCGAGCCCAGCAGGGGCTGAACTCGCCGTGGCACTGTTCTAGCGGATTTCCCCGCCGAACGACAGACGGCCTGGTCGGGGGCGGTCAGCCGGCGGGCACGGCAACGGGTTCACCGCCGGTCGTGACGCCGGTGGCCTCGTCCATCGAGGGGTCGGTGCGGAACCCGCCCGGCACCATGATCAGGCTGCCGATGATGCCGGCGACGAGCGACCCGATCAGCACACCCAGTCGGGCGTCGGTGCCGACGAGCTCCTCGCCGAACGCGAGCTCGGTGACGAACAACGAGACGGTGAACCCGATGCCACCGAGGGCGCCGGCGCCGATCACGTACCGGGGCGTCACCCCGACCGGCAGGCGACCGATCCGGAGTCGGACGGCGAGCAGCGTCGCGGTCGAGATCCCGATCGTCTTGCCGACGACGAGCCCGAGCAGCACGCCCCAGGTGACGCTGCTCGACATCGCGTCGCCGAACTGTGCCGCCGACACGCTGATGCCGGCGTTGGCCAGGGCGAAGATCGGCACGATCACGAACGCCGAGTACGGGTGCAGCCGGAACTCGAGCCACTCGACGACCGACACCGTGTCGCGCGCCTGCCGCGAGACCGCAGCAGCGTTGAAGCCGTTCGGGTTGCGGGCGAGCTCGTCGGCGTCGACGATCACGGCATCGCGGCGGGGCACCACGGGTGCGAGCATGCCGAATGCGACACCGGCGAGTGTCGGGTGGACGTTCGCTTCGTGCAGGCCGACCCAACAGATCGCACCCAGCAGCAGATAGACGCCGAGGTAGGTGACGCGGTCGCGAAGCAGTGCGGCGACGACGAGGGCGCCGACGGCGACGGCCAACCAGGTGAACGACACGCCTTCGGAATAGAAGATCGCGATCACGAGGATGGCACCGATGTCGTCGACGATCGCCAATGCGAGCAGGAACAGCTTCATCCACGCCGGTGCGCGGCTGCCGATGAGGGCGACGACACCCGTGACGATGGCGATGTCGGTCGCCATGGGGATGCCCCAGCCGTTCGTCGCGTCGCCGCCGGCGTTGAGCAGGGTGTAGATGACAGCGGGCACGATCATGCCGCCGAGAGCGCCGATGATCGGCAACGCCGCCTGTTTCGGGTCGCGCAGTTCGCCCTGGGTCACCTCACGCTTGATCTCGAGACCGGCGACGAAGAAGAACAGCACCATGGCCAGGTCGTTGACCCACTCCTTGATCGTGAGGTCGATCGAGAAGTCGCCGACGCCGATCACGGCTTCGGTGTTCCACAGCTCGAAATAGCTCTCCGAGAACGGTGAGTTCGCCCAGATCAGGGCGATGATCGCGGCGAGGATGAGCAGCATGCCCGCGCTCGCTTCCTTGTGGAGGAAGTCCTGGAGCGGGCGGATGAATCGCTGATCGACGCCGGATGGGGTCGGGGGGTGGGTCTGAGCCATCGATCGACCAGTCTGTCACCTCCGGCACCCATCTCGGCAGTGCGCCGAGCGTGTCAGTCGGAGGTCGCGACCGAGGTCGCCTCGGCGCCGGTCGGGTCGTCGAGGGCGGCCGTCGCCGGGAGCGGACCCCGGGCCTCGATCCGGACGATCGCGGCGTTCAGTTCGGCGCCGAACAGGTTGACCAGCGCGTGGAGGCTGAGCCAGGTGAGCAGGGCGATCACGCCGGCGAAGTCGCCGTACGACTCGGCGCTCTCGAGGATCCTCGTCGTCAGCGCCGTGCCGGCGAACTGTGCCGCCGTGTAGATCGTCGCCGTGAAGACGGCGCCGGGCAGGATCATGCGCCAGGTGGTGTCGGCCGACGTGAGGAAGCGGTACATGATCCCGACGACGGCGAGGTTGATCGCCAGGCCGCCGGCGATCAGCGCGACGCGTCCGATGAGCGGGAGCCCGGCGCGGTCGACGATCGCGGCCAGGGTGACGTTGCCGACCTGCGAGCCGCCGATCGCCGCCAGCCCGATCAGCGCCTTCAGCCGCTGCTTGCCGCCCGACGACCGGTCGTCGACCGGGATCTCCCACGTGTCGTCGTACGCCGACTGGATGCCGACGAACGCCTTGAGCGATCCCCACATCGCACCGGCCAGGCCGATGATCAGCGCGATCCAGCTGCCGCCGATCTCGCCCGACGCGATCTGGTCGCCGATGAAGGGCACGGAGTCGATCGCCGAATCGAGCAAGTCGTCGCGCCACTCGGGTTTGCTCTCGAGCACGAATCCGAGGATCGTGCTCGCCGCGAGGAAGAGCGGGAACAGGGTGAGGAACCCGTAGTACGTGAGCACGGCTGCGTTGCGACCGGTCAGGTGGCGGCGGAACCCGTCGAGCATCTCGACGACGACGTCGACGGGGTGCGACCGACGGCGAACGGCCGTCACCTTGGGGTTCGTGGTCCACGGCATGTCAGAGACTCCAATCGATCGGCGTCTGGCCGTGTGCGACCAGCGCCTCGTTGGTCCGGCTGAAAGGGCGGCTCCCGAAGAAGCCGTTGTGCGCCGAGAGCGGCGACGGGTGCGGCGACTCGACGATCGTGTGCCGATCGGTGTCGATCAACGCCGTCTTGCGCCGCGCCGCCCCGCCCCACAGGACGAAGACGACGTGGTCGGGTTTGGCGGCCACGGTCCGGATCACCTCGTCGGTGAAGGTCTCCCAGCCGTGCTTCTGGTGCGAGGCCGCCTGTCCGGCCCGCACGGTGAGGGTCGTGTTGAGTAGCAGCACGCCTTGCGCGGCCCACGCCTCGAGGTTGCCGTGGTCGGGGACCGCGACGCCGACGTCGGTCGACAACTCGCGGTGGATGTTCGCGAGCGACGGCGGGATGCGGACCCCGTGGCGGACGGAGAAGCACAGCCCGTGGGCTTGGCCGGGACCGTGATACGGGTCTTGGCCGAGGATGAGCACCTTGGTGTCGGCGTACGACGTGAGATGGAGCGCTGCGAACACCTCGTCGTGGGGCGGGTACACGGTGCGTGACACGCGTTCGTCGGCGACGAACCGTTGGAGCTCGGTCCAGTACGGCTTCGCGAACTCGTCGCGCAGGAGTGGGTTCCAGTCGGTGGTCACGGATGGCGTGTTCGGGTGTGTCGGCGGTGGGTCGGGTCGTACCCTCGACCCCTCCCTATCATGCACGACATGTTCGGTCACCTGCCGCGAGCCCGCCTGGCGACGCTGCCGACGCCGCTCGAACGGGGCCCTCAGCTGCCCGGCGGCGTCCGCCTCTGGGTGAAACGCGACGATCTCACCGGTCTCGGGATGGGCGGCAACAAGGCCCGCAAACTCGAGTTCCTGTGCGGCGCCGCGGTCGCCGAGGGTGCCCGGTCGTTGGTGACGGTCGGCGCCGGGCAGTCGAACCACTGTCGGATGACCGCCGCCGCGGGTGCGGTGCTCGGACTCGAGGTGCATCTCGTCCTCGCCGGCGACCGACCCGACGTGGCGACCGGCAATCAGCTGCTGTCGACGCTGTTCGGCGCCCAGCTGCACTTCACCGGTGCGGAGGAGAGCCACTGGGGCGAACTCGAGATCGCGAGCGAGTCACTCGTCGGTGAGCTGTCGGCGGCCGGTGCTGCTCCGTACGCGATCCCGATCGGTGGGTCGACGGCGACCGGCGCCGCCGGGTACGCGTGGGCGCTCGCCGAGCTGCTCGACCAGTGCGACGCCGCTGGGTTCGCACCGGCCGCGGTCGTGCACACCTCGTCGAGCGGTGGCACCCACGCCGGTCTCGTGGCCGGCAAGGCGCTGCTCCGCGCCCAGGGGCGGACGGTCCCCGACATCCTCGCGATCGGCGTCGCCAAAGGCGTCAACATCGGCATGCCCGACATCGTCGACCTGGCCGGCGACACCGCCGAACTGCTCGGGGGATCCCGACGCGACGTCGAACGGTCCGATGTCGCACTCGACCCGAACTGGATCGGTGACGACTACGCCGTCCCGACACGGGCCGGCGACGCCGCGATCCGGTGGGCGGCACGCCACGGCGGATGGGTGCTCGACCGGACGTACAGCGGCAAGGGCTTCGCCGGGCTCGTCGGCAACGCCGAGGCCGGACGCTGGCCCGAGGGGTCCGATGTCGTGTTCGTGCACACGGGCGGCATGCCGGCGGTGTTCGCACCGGGCGGCGCCCCCGACGGCCTGTAGCGTTCGCATCCGGAGGTAGTCATGAACGAGATCCTCGACGTCGACCTGCTCGCGTTCGAACAGCACACCGGCGAACGGCGCCGCGCCGTGGTCGACGGTGTCCGTCGCAGCCTCGAGACCGGGTTCGTCTACACCCGCCACGACGTGAGCGACGACCTGCTCGACACGGCGTACGGCATGCTCGCCGAGTTCTTCTCGCTCGCGCCCGAGGTGAAGGCCGAGTTCAACGTGCCCGGCGCCCACGGCCAGACCGGTTACACCGGCCTGCTCGTCGAGACGGCCGCGTCGAGCGATCAGCCCGACTGGAAAGAGATGCTCAACTGGGCGTCGCCGATACCGTCCGGGCATCCGCTCAAGCGGAAGTTCGCGACCGCGTACCCCGACCAGGTCACGCCCGAGTCGGCGGTGCCGGGGATCACCGAGGTGCTCTACCGCTTCCACGACACGATCGCCGACCTGCAACGGCGGTTCCTGCGCGTGATCGCCGAGGGCATCGGCTGCCACGAGACGTTCTTCGACGACATGGTCCAGGACGGCCCGACGCTCACCCGCGCGATCCGGTACCCACCGATGGGTGACGTGCCGGGCGACGGTCACGTGTGGGCCGGTGAGCACGGCGACATCAACCTGATCACGGCCCTGCCACGCGCGACGGCGCCCGGGCTCCAGGTGAAGGTCGACGATCGCTGGGTCGACGCCGTGGCGCCCGACGGGCAGGTCATCATCAACACGGGGATCATGCTCGAACGGCTCACCAACGGGGTCATCCCGATCGGTTGGCACCGCGTGGTCGCGGCACCGGGGTACGAGGGCGAGCGGTACAGCGTCGTCCAGTTCTGCCACCCGCGTCCGTGGACCGTTCTCGCGCCGGTGCCGAGCTGCTGCACACCCGACCACCCGCAGCGGTTCAGCGCGATCAGCGCCGCCGACGCGCTCGACGAGGTCCTCTACGAGATCAACCTCGTCGAAGACGCCCGCCGCGTCGACGACTGACGAACCCCCACGTGTGCCGGGTCAGGTGCCAGAGGTGACGGGCGAGGCGCCAGCCGAGCCCGTTACCGGTGGTCACCTGACCCGGGGGAAGGTGAGCGCCGGACTGCAGGTTCCCGGGTCAGGTGATCGACGGTAACGCCTCGTTCCTCGGCGTCACCTCCGACACCTGACCCGAGTGATGGTCAGCCGAGGGGGGTGCGGGGGGCGAGGGTGGTGCGGGCGCGGGCGTCGGCGACCCAGTAGCGGGTCTCGATGTCGAACGGGAGGCCCCAGAACTGCGGCGGCTGGCTGCCCGCCGCTCCCGGCCCGTACGGCACGTTCGGCGCCCACACGCAGTCTTCGGGCGGCAGGATCAGCGCCGACCGGTTCGTGGCGGTGACCGTCCCGTTCTCGTGGATCGTCCACCCACCGGCGACGTACGTGGTCACCTCGATCGGCTCGTCGATGTCGGCGTCGGGATCGATCGGCACCGACCAGGGGCCGATGCCGACGTGGCACGCCTGCCGGCGCTGGGCGTCGAGCACCATCGAGTCGGCGTCGAGGCGTGTCCCGTCCGCGTCGTAGATCGTGAGCCGCAGGTGCGGCCACACCGCCTCGCCGTCGGCGATCAGGTGGTTGCCGGGCATGGGGTCGCTGTCGCCCATGAAGCCGATGATCTGGCCGGCGTAGACGTGCTGTCCGACGGTCGCGAGCGCCGTGGTGCGGAACCAGGGCGGTGCCGCACCGTCGCTCGTTCCGGGCGTGTCGTCGTTGAGTCCGGCGTAGACGAAGCGCCGCCCCTCCTTGTCGGTGATCGTCACCCGGACGTTCCCCGACGCCGCGTCACCCTGCTCGACGGCGGTCACGACACCGTGGGTCGCCGCGAGGATCGGCTGCAGTTTGATGCCGAACAGGGCGACCTCGGTGCCTTCCTCGCAGTCGTCGAAATCGCACGGGATCGGTGGCGGGATCGCCGTCTTGCCGAGCACGGGGAACGCGATCGGGGTCGTCGGCTCGACCGTGTTCGGGTCGTAGATCGCGTCGACCTCGGGCTCGTCGGGGGTCAGTTCGGGCGGGATGCCCGAGATGTACTTGAGGTCGGGTGGGATCGCGTTCGGCGAGTAGAGCGACGGGGTGCCGGTGATGTACGCCAGGACGTCGAGCCACCGGTGCTGGTACTCGCGCACGGTGAGCCGGTTGCCGGCGTGGGGGAGCGGCACCTGATCCATGAGGGTCGCGTCGGTGGCGGCTCTCGGGTAGTACCAGATCACGGGGACCATCGACACGTCGCCGCGCCACGTGTCGAGAATGCCGACGACGTGGGCGAGCGCTCGCTCGTCCTGGACCTCGGGCGGCGCGAGGTACGCCGACGGGTACCCCTTGTAGTTGCCCCACGTGGAGTCGATGTACTGGTAGGCCCCGGACGCGCCGCCCTTGTTCTTGCCGATGCCGTACCGCTGGCCCGACTCGACGATCCGGATCGTCAGCAGGATGTCGCGCAGCTCCTTCGGCGCCTGGATGTTGAGCGCAGCGGGAGGTGTCGGGGGCACCGTCGTCGTGGTCGTCGTGACGGGCACGGTGCTGGTGGTCGTCGTCGGACACGGCGGCAACGTCGTGGTGGTCGTCGTGGTCGTCGTCGAACCCGGGATCGTGGTGGTCGTGGTCGTCGTCGTGGTGCCCGGCAGCGTGGTGGTCGTCGTGGTCGTCGTCGGCGGTGCGCACGGCTGTGTCGGCACGGTGGTGGTGGTCGTCGTGGTCGTGCGCGCGACGGTGGTGGGCGGCGTCGTGGTGCCGGTCGAGGGCACGCTCGTGGTGGTGGACGTCGTCGACGTGGTGGAGGTGGTCGACGTGGTCGGTGGGCTGGTCGGGGTGGTCGTCGGCGTCGTGGTCGGGGTGCTGCTCGACGGCGTCACGACGGTGGTCGTGCCGTCGCCGGAGGGGTCGCCGGCGGCACCCGTGCCCGCCGACCAGGCGAGGAGTGCGAGCGCGACGACTCCAGCCGTCGTCGCCGTTCTCGTCAGTGTCGTGTGCCGTGCCATCTCGTCGGGCCCGAGGACCGTGGACCGCAGTCACGGTTCGGTGTCGTGTTCATCGTCACGTCGGGCGGCCTTCGTGAGGAGTTCCGCCCGTCGGAACGCTACCGCTTCGACCCCGGCCGACGTCAACGATTCGCCACCGGCGCCCGTCGGGGTTCGGGCCCGAACTCGGGTGGCGGTAGCGTGCCTCGGCGATGACCGACGCCACACCCGACGACTCGACCAAACGTCGTGACGTCATCTTGGCGATCGACGTCGGCGCCGACGAGTTCTCCGCCGGCCTCGTCACGGCCCGCGGGGAGCTGATCGATCGCTCGTTCGCCGACATCGAGTCCGACGTCGGTCCGCAGTCACACTTCGCGGCGCTCGCGTCGGCGGTCTTGGCCCAGCGTGAACAGGCGGTGCAGCACGGCGTGCGCATCCGGGCGATCGGGGTCGGTTGCCCCGGCGAGATCGAGCGCAACTGTGTCACGGTCTCGCCGGCCCACATCAGCGCGTGGCGGTCGTTCCCCCTCGCCCAGCACCTCCACGAGCTCACCGACCTGCCGATCTACGGCGACCTCGACGCCAAGGCGTTGGCACTGGCCGAAGGCTGGCTCGGCGCCGCTCGCGGTGTGCGCAGCTTCGCGACCATGGTCGTGTCGTCGTCGGTGGGTGGCGGTTTCGTCATCGACGGCGAACTGCTCGACGGGCGTGGCGGCAACGCCGGGCACCTGGGGCACGTGATCGTCGAGCCGGGCGGGCGCCGTTGCCGCTGTGGCGCACGCGGGTGCCTCGAGGCCGAAGCCTCCGGAACCGCCATCGAGACGATCACGGGTCGACGGATCGACGAACCCTCCTGGGACATCATGCGGCGCACCGGGCGTCTGGTCGGTCGAGCAGCCGGCATGACCTGTTCGGCGCTCGACATCGACTTGGTGGTCGTCGGCGGGACCGTGCCCGAGAGCTTCGCCGCGACGTTCTACAACGCCGCGCAGGAGGAGATCGACGCGGTCGCCCGTGTCGGTCACGGCGCTGCCGCCCGGATCACCCCGGCCCGATTGGGCGACCGCGGTCCGTTGATCGGTGCCGGCGCCGTCGGTTGGCGCGGGCTGCGCCGCGCCCTGCGGGCGCGTCAACGGTCGACCGGTGACGCGACACCACCGAGCGGCGAGCAACCGACGGTCGACTCGGCCACCGACGCGGTCGATGCTCCCGACGCCGCGAGCTGACAGACTCGGGGCATGACCAAGATCCGCTCCAGCGACGCCAGCCGGATCCAGGATCGCCGCGGCCAAGGCGGCGGCTTCCCGGGCGGTCTGGGTGGCATGCTCGGCGGGGGCGGCTCGGGCGGCGGGATGCCGATCCCCGGCGGTCTGCTGAAAGGTGGCGGCGGGCTGATCGCGATCCTGGTGATGGCGGCGATCTTCATCCTGCCCCAGCTGATGGGCGGCAGCCTGACCGGCGGCACGCAGGTCGCCGGCGAACCGTCCGGCGACGCCTACGACTCGAGCACCGCGAACGCGGAGGCCTGCCGATCCGAACTCGAGCAGATCCTCTGCGGCGCCACGAACGACGTCAGCGAGTACTGGATCGATCAGCTGCCCCTGTCGTTCGACGTCGACTACGTCGACACCCAGACCGTGTTCTTCTCGGGGGCGACCCGGACCGGCTGCGGCCAGGCGTCGTCGCAGACCGGGCCCTTCTACTGCCCGCTCGACAACCTCGTGTACTTCGACCTCGACTTCCTCGTCCAGCTCCAGGAGCGCTTCGGCGCCACCGGCGACCTGGCGACGCAGTACATCGTCGCCCACGAGTTCGGCCACCACGTCCAGAACGTCCTCGGCATCAACGCCAAGGTGAGCGAGGCCCAGCAGCGCGACCCCGGGCGGGCGAACCAGTACTCGGTGGCGCTCGAACTCCAGGCCGACTGCTTCGCCGGTGCGTGGGCACACGACGCCGCGGCGCGCGGCATGCTCGACGGCGCCGGTGAGGTCCAGGAGGCGCTCGACGCCGCGGCGGCGGTGGGCGACGATGCGATCCAACGCACGACCTCGGGCCGAGTCGACCCGGAGTCGTGGACCCACGGCTCGTCCGCGCAGCGGGTCGAGTGGTTCCGCCGTGGCTACGAGACGGGCGATCCGCAGACCTGCACCACGTTCTCCGAGATCCTCTGACCGGTCAGGCGGTGAGGCTGCGGTACACGCGCTCGGCGGGTCCGCGGCCGTACCGTCGCTGGTACGCGACGGCGCCGGCGATCGCGATCACCCAGTAGATCGCGGCGAACGCCAGCGCCGTGCCGATCCCGCCGGGCGACACCACGTCGAGCCAGTCGACGAGCAGGTTGAACACCAGGGCATGGGCGAGGTAGATCGTCAGCGACAGCTGACCGGCCCGACGGAGGACGTCGACGAGCCAGGCCTCCTCGAACCGGTCGGCCAGCCATGAGATCGCGGCGAACGCCACCAGCGCGCTGCCGAGTGTGCTCGCCACGTACACGAGACCGCGCTCGAACGGGTCGTCGCTCAGCAGGGTGCGGACGCGGTCGTCGGTCGAGCCGGCGGCAGCCGTGCCGACGATGTTCGCGATCGAGAACATCGCGAGCCCGGCGCCGATCGTCGCGGGCCGCCACCACCCGGTCGAGAGGACACGGCCCAGCACGATCCCGGCACAGAAGAACGCCAACCACGGCAGCAGCGGATGGGTTCCGTTGACGAACACGTCGAGCGCGAGGCCGCGCGGCGAACTGGGCGGCGGATTCGTCAGCCAGCTGGTGTCGTGGCCGTCGAGCGTCCGCTCGAAGCGCCACCACCGGATCGCCCAGCCGAGTGCAGCGGCGACCACGCCGGCGACGACCAGCCACCGGCTGCGCCAGGTGAACATCGCCGCGGCGAGGACGAACATCGCGCCGTAGTAGGGGAGGATCGTGCCGGCCCAGATCATGTCGAATGCCAGCCCGACGCCGTAGAGGACGAGTCCGCGTCGCACGAGCCGCCAGCGCATCGCCCGGGTTCGTTCGGCATCGCCGATCGAACTCGCCGTCATCAGGGCGACGCCGACACCCGCGGTCAGCACGAAGAGGGTGGCGAAGCGGGTCGACAACGGGCCGGTCCACGGATCGAACAGGTCGTAGACCACCCCGCCGTCGCGTTCGGCGCCGCGAATGACGAGATAGCCGTGGTAGTTCATGACGACGACGCCGAGCATGGCGATCGCCCGGACCACGTCGGGCCCGGGCCGGCGGCGTGCCGGCCGGACGCTGTCGAGTGCGTCGGGTGCCTCGTGGCCGTCTCCGTGCGGCGGGCCGGTCGTCGCCGTTTGGTCCACGTCAGATCCAGCGCAGTTCGTCGACCGCGGTGTGGATCAGCGGCCGCTGCAGATCGACCCAGTCACCGGGCCGGGGACACGGCGCCCCGGTCGGGACGAACGCCATCGACGTGTGCATGTGCGGCCGTTCGAGCAGGTGCATCCGCTCGCGTCGGTAGTGGAACGGGCTGCGGCCGTCGTCGAGCGGCGCCACGCCGTTGGCGGTGCCGGCACCGATCATCACGAGGGTGCCGGCGCCGGGGACCTCGGTCAGCCGGTACCCGGCGTGGTCGCCGGCGCGGACGGGTCGGGTGTCGATCACGTCGGCTTCGAGGTGGAGTGCTTCGCGATCGCCGTGCCAGAGGTACGAGCCGAGTCGCAGCTTGTACCGGTGGGTGTCGGGGAGCGATTCGTAGGTCGACGGGAACAGATGGCTGACCCAGACGTCGAGCGATGGATCGATCTCGACGAGGTGCTCGACGATCTGTCGCCGGTGGTCGTCGTCGGTGCCGGCGGTGGGGGGATGGATCGACACCCCGACCGTGCGGAGCCCGGCACGCTGGGCCGCCTCGACCAGATCGATGCTGCCGCCGTACCGCTGCATCGCCGAGGGCAGCTTGACGATGACGCGGCCACCCCAATCGCGCAGTGCGGCGATGTGGTCGCCCGACCCGACGGTCAGCACCGGCTCCGTCGACTCGGGCGGTCGCCAGGTGGGGGTGAGCACCACCGGCGTCACCCCGTCGGGCAGCCCGGCGATCTCGTGGACGGTCCCGACGGCGAGCAGGGGGCTGAGCTTGGCGGCGGCGATCGCGAGCCCGGGACGACCGAAGCCGTAGCCGTTCCCCTTGACGACGGGGACGAGGCCGTCGACCTCGTCGGCGACGCCGACGACGTGGTTCCACCAGCGCTCTCGGTTGACGGTCAAACGGATCGTCACGCGGAGCGACGGTAACAGGGGTCGGCTCGCTCGCGGCCTCGTCGGCTGCCCCACGGAATCCCGAGTAGTCGGATCGGGTTTATCGGCTTATGCTCGGTCCCGTGCGACGCCTGTTCAGCTTCCCCGATCCGGTCGACGAGACGTCCGCTCGCCTCGTGGCCGCCGGAGTCGTCGCCCAGGCGGTGCTGTTCCTGGTGCTCCGCGAGGGCTGGGTGCTCGTACCCCTGACGTACGGCTTCGTGGCCCGAGTGCTCACCGGGCCGACGTTGAGCCCGCTGGGGCAACTGGTGACCCGCGTCGTGAGCCCGAGGGTGCCCGGCGACCATCGGCAGGTGCCGGGTCCGCCCAAGCGCTTCGCGCAGGGCATCGGTGTGGCCTTCAGCGGTGGTGCGTCGATCGCGTGGATCGCCGGCGTGCCGACCGTCTCGTACGTGCTGATCGCCGCGCTGACCCTGGCCGCGACCCTCGAGGCGGTGGCTGCCGCCTGCCTCGGCTGTATCGCCTACCGCTTCCTGTGGGAGTGCGAGGACTGCAACGACATCAGCGAACGTCTGCGTCTCGCGATGGCCGCACGAGACGCAGCGCACGACGACGACCCGGTTCCCGCCTGACCGCCCTCGTCGCGCGGCGACCCGGCCAACTGGTGATCTCGGGAACGATCGGGTCGAGCGTCCGCTCGGTCACCATGCCCTTCCACACGCCGATGCAGTAGGTGACGTCGTCCGCGAGCGCGATCGGGTGACGGACGGCGACGACCGACGCGAACAGGACACGGCGAGCGAGCCGCGACCGCAGGGCCATCACCGCGACGATCGGGAACCACGTCCGACGCACGGCGTGGGCGATCGCCTCCCCGGCACGGGCGTTCCCGCTCGCCGCCAGACGGAATGCGGCGCGCGGCGGGACGTCGGGCAGCTTCGGGATCAGGGCGGCGGCCGAGCCGACACCGACCGCGGCACCGGCGACCGGACGGCCCAGCACGGTCAGCATCCAGGTGGCGACGCTCCAGCCGCTCATCCGGAGCGGCGCGAGCTTGCCCGGGTGCCGAATGGCGAGCGGGCCGGCCGACGAGCCGTACCCGACCCGCTGTGCCACCCACGAGCGCCAATCGGGACGGGGCTCGTGCTCGATCACCGAACTCGGGTCGTACCGGCATCGTCGGCCGGCGTCGTCGAGCCGCCAGACGAGATCGACGTCCTCGCCGTACCGCATCGCCTCGTCGAACCCACCGACGGCCCGGATCGCCTCCGTGCGGCAGACCAGTACGGCGGCGGGGAGGTACGAGACGCGTGTGCCGGCCCGGACGCGGGCTGCCTCCGGGCCCATGTCGAGCGGACCGTGGGTGCGCTCGTATGCCGAGATCGCCCCCGGCCGGCCCGCGGTGACGATGCGCGGCGCAACGACGGCCACCTTCGGGTCGTCGAAGTGGGGGAGCAGCGGGTCGAGCCAACCGTCGGGGAGCGCGACGTCGGCGTCGACGAATGCGACGAGCGGTGTCGTGACCGTCGCCAGGCCCGCGTTCCGTGCCGCTGCCGGTCCGCGGTTGCGGTCGAGTCGGATGGTGGCGCCCTCGACCGGTGGGAGCGAGCCGTCGTCGACGATGACGGCACTGGTCGGCGCGTGTGCCGGTGGGCCGAGCGTGGGGACCACGATGGTGACGTCGGCGGGCGAGTAGGTGCCGGTCGCGTCGAGGAGCGGGTGGATCGCCCCGGCGTCGAGGAGTCGGTCGACGAGCGGCGAGTTGCCGACCGCTCGGCCGTCGGCGAGGTCGCCGAACGTGCGGGCGCCGGCCGACGTGAGCCGGAAGAGGGTGAGCGGTGATCCGCCGATCACCACGCAGCCGTCGTCGTTCGGCCACGACTGCACGCTCCCGTCGAGGGCGTAGCGGCGCTCCCCGGTCATGTGTCGGCCCAGTCGGCGACGGCCGAGCGGAGTTGTTCGACGAGGTCGTCGAACAGCGCCCGGCCGTCAGCGGCGGACGCAGTGGTCGGGTCGCCGAGCACCCCGGTCTCGCTCAGCGGACGGACACCGTGGCGCACCAGGTCGGGGAGCGACGGGATCGGGCCGGCGACGGCGGCGTCGAGGTCGACGCGCTCGGGATCGAGGTGCAACATCAGCGAGGTCTCGGTGTGACCCGCGTGCGGATCGGCGTCGTCGAACCGAGGCCACCAGACCAGAACCCGTCGGCGTTCGACGGCGAACACCTCGGCGGCGCGCTGCATCGCGGTGACGTTGCCGCCGTGACCGTTCACGAAGACCACGCCGGACGCCCAGTCGGCCGACCGGGCGAGTTCGGTGATCGTGCCCGCCATGATCTCGGTGCCGACCGACAAGGTGCCGGGGAATCCCTGGTGTTCACCGCTCGCCGTGACGGCCAGCGGCGGGGCGACGACGACGTCGTCGCGGACGCGGGCGAGCGCGTCGGCGAGTGCCGTGGCGACGACGGTGTCGGTGTCGAGGGGCAGGTGGGGCCCGTGCTGCTCGCACGACCCGACCGGCACGACGACGATCGGTTCGCCCACCGCCGGCCACCTCATCCGTCCCAGCTCCATCGCCAGAGCAACGTAGCCGGACGAACCCCCGCATCGGGTCAGGTGTCGGAGGTGACGCCTTCATCGGGTCAGGTGTCGGAGG
>JAGQSS010000490.1 GCA_020439405.1 Ilumatobacter sp.
GCTGGTCCATGCACAACCGGTCAGCGACGTAGGCCGACACCCCCCGCACCCGGTATCGGTCGATCGACCGGCGGTTCACGCCGAGCCGACGCGCGAGCTCGGTGTCGGGCATGTCGGGGTCACCGCGGCGGGCCTCCTCCTCGATCGGAGCGAACGAAAACATCATCACCACACCCCCGCGTTCCGGAGCTGCTGTTTCGCCCAGTCGACGTGAGCGTCGCACACCTCGAACGCGACGTGCTGCTGGTCGACCGACCCGACACGCTGCCGGGCCGACCGCTTGCACTTCGGCTGCTGACACGGATGGATCGGCGTCACCCGAACGGCGCCGGTCATGACGGTTCTCCGTCCAGGTAGCGCCATTCGATGCGCCGGCACAGCACTCGGTTCACGGCGCGCTCGTCGGCGGGGAGGGCATAGCCGTGGCCGGCCATCCAGAACGCCGCGAACTCGAACGGCGTGTACTGGGGGAACCCCTCAGCGGCGCATTCGGCTTCGGTGATCCGGCTCAGCGGCTCGACGCGAACGTCAACGACTTCGACCTCGCAGATCACGACCTGCTTGGCTCCCTTCGGGAGACCCATGCCCTTCTCGATCAACGTGAGTCGATCGCCAGGCTTCAAGCTCTCCCACGATCCGACCTTGCGTCGGGTGACCGTCTTGGTCTGATCGCGCACAGCGTCGATCGTCATGGAGCACGCCATCCGTCGGCTCATGACGGCACCACCCGCAGCAACGACGGATGCCGGTCACGAGACCGCACCACCCGCTCCGGCAACGGCGCCACCGACTCCTGACCCGCGGCGACACCGGCCGAGTAGCACGCGATCACCAACGACCGCGCCACCGTCGGCGACACCCCTTCTCGACGCAGCTCGCGGTACGCGATCCGCAGTGTCCGAGCGAACCCGGCCGGGATGCGATCGGCGTGCACCGCCGACACCCCCAACCCTGCCCGCGATCCTGTTCTCAGCTTCATGTCCTGTCCCTTCTGTAGTTGTTCGATCTGTTCATGGCGACGCTGGCGCTTCTCGCACCACGACCCCGGAGCGGAGCCGCCCATTCGTTCGTAGTGCTCGACCGCGTCGACCGCGCTGGCGAGCTCCGCGCCGCACTCGGGGCACACCGAGATCATCGGAACCACCCCGACACCCGACGCGCCAGCGACCACCACGCCGACCCATGCCAGCCCCGACGTCGGCGCGACACGTCATCGGGCACCGAGTGCGACACGTCATCGGGCGCCGAGTCCCACACGCTCGCACGCCGGACCGGCCGCGCCGACCCGTAGAACGTCGGTCGAGCGCCGTCGGGGTAGGCCGGCGCCGGTTCGTCGTCGCCGTCGTACCGTTCGGGCTGCCACGGCACCGACGCATCGACCAGCGGCTCGAGCTGGTCGTCGTCGGCGTCGTCGTAGTCCGACCAATCGTGGTCGGCCCAATCCTCTTCGGGCCGTTCCTGGTCTTCCCACCGGACCACGCCGGCCCGGCGCGCCTGCCGGTCGTCGAGCTCGCGCAGCGCGGTCGACACATACCATTCGATAGCGTCGCCGAACGTTTCGACCCCGGCGACCCGGTCGCGGATCAGATCGGCGGCCATGTCGAGCGGCAGACCGTTCCGACGAAAGTATCCGGCCGACGTCAGACGCCGCAGCGTCCGCCGGTCGACCAGCGGCAGCCAATCCCACTCACCCCCGCCGTGGGCGTGGCCGGATGATTGCGGCACGTCACCGCCCATCACCCGGCCGATCTCACCCTCGAGCACTTCGGCGCGGACGCCGAGCGCGATCCTGGTCACGCCGGATCGCCTTCGGGCGTGTCGACGACGTGAGCGAACACCGGCACCCCGACGCGGCCGTCGGCGGTGTGGAGGAACCACGCCCCGGACGGATGCGCCAGCACGACGCCGCGCAGCACGATCGGGCGCCCTGTGCGCCTGTCGGCGCCGATACCGCCCGGTTCCTCCCAACGGACCACGACGGACCGTCCGGCCCACCGTGGGCCGATGTGCTGCCAGGTGG
>JAGQSS010000491.1 GCA_020439405.1 Ilumatobacter sp.
GATCGGCCTCGGTGACCTCGCCCGCCGTGAGGGCTACATCGAGCGGCAGCTGAAGCGCTGGTCGACCCAATGGGCCAACTCGAAGACGCGCGAGCTGCCCGTCGTCGACGAGGTCGCGACCCGGCTGGCGGCCGATGTCCCCGAGCAGCAGGGCGTCTCGATCGCCCACGGCGACTACCGGTTCGGCAACTGCCTCGTCGACGTCTCGGCCGGGCGCATCGCCGCCGTCCTCGACTGGGAGCTCTGCACGCTGGGCGACCCGCTCGCCGACGTCGGCTACCTCGGCGTCTATTGGGTCAAGGGCGACGGCGAGGGGCGGCACAACGACCCCTCCAGCGCCCCGGGCTTCCCGCCCTACGAAGATCTCGTCGCCCGCTATGCGGAGCGGACGGGGCGCGACGTCTCGCGCATCGACTACTACGTCGCCTTCTCGCATTGGCGGCTCGCGGTGATCAGCGAGGGGGTCTACGCGCGCTACCTGCACGGGGCGATGGGCGACCAGACGGACGAGACGGCGATCGAGCTGTTCAAGGTCGCCACGGAAGATCTCGCGACGAAGGCACGCGACGCGCTCGACCGTCTCGACAACTGAGGGGTTGCGCGTCGGTGGGGTACCCCCGTAGGGTATCCATATGGCGAATCCCGGGTATCACGACGACAAGGCCAAGGTCCTGGCGCGACTCAAGCGCGTCGAGGGCCAGATCCGTGGCCTCCAACGGATGGTCGACGAGGACACGTACTGCATCGACGTGCTGACACAGGTGTCGGCCGCGACGCGTGCGTTGCAGTCGGTCGCCGTCCAGCTCGTCGACGATCACCTGCGCCACTGCGTCAGCAACGCCGTGCAGTCGAACGACCCCGGCGAGGCCGACCGGATCATCACCGAAGCCACCAACGCGATCGAAAGGCTCGTCAAGTCATGAGCACCACCCTCACCTTCAACGTCCCCGGGATGACCTGCGGTCACTGCGAATCGGCCGTCAAGAACGAGGTCGGACACGTGCCCGGCGTCGCCGTCGTCGACGTCGACCTCGACACCAAGGACGTCACCGTCACCGGGACGGACCTCGACCGGGACGCGATCGTCGCTGCGATCGACGAAGCCGGCTATGACGTCGCTTGACCTCGAGCGCGCGGTCGACCTCGACGTCACAGGCATGACCTGCGCCGCATGTGCGGCGCGCATCGAGCGCAAGCTCAACAAGCTCGACGGTGTCACGGCGTCGGTCAACTACGCGACCGAACGCGCGCACATCACCCTCGCCGATCGTCCGGTCGACGTGGCCGACTTGATCGCCGCGATCGAGGCCACCGGGTACGGCGCCCACGAACCCGACCCCGACGTCGCCGAACCCGACCGCGCCGCCGAACTGTGGCGTCGTCTCGTCGTCGCCGTCGTCCTCGGCCTGCCGGTGCTGCTGCTGTCGATGATCCCGGCGCTCCAGTTCGACGGCTGGCAATGGGCCGCACTCGTGCTCGCGACGCCGGTCGCCACGTGGTCGGCCTGGCCGTTCCACCGCGCGATGGCGCTCAACCTCCGCCACCGCAGCGCCACGATGGACACGCTGGTCTCGATCGGTGTGATCGCGGCCTACCTGTGGTCGCTGTGGGCGCTGTTGTTCACCTCCGCCGGCGACATCGGCATGGAGATGACGATGTCGATGGATGCCGGCGCGAGCGGCGAGCCGCACATCTACCTCGAGGTCGCGTCGACCGTCGTCGCGTTCATCCTCGCCGGCCGCTACTTCGAGGCACGCGCCAAGCGACGCTCGGGCGACGCCCTGCGCGCCCTGCTCGATCTCGGCGCCAAAGAGGTGTCGGTACTCGACGACGACGGCTCCGAGCGACGCATTCCCGTCGAACAGCTCGCCGTCGGTGATCGCTTCGTGGTCCGACCCGGCGAGAAGGTGGCGACCGACGGCGTCGTCGTCGACGGCGCCTCGGCGATCGATCGATCGCTCGTCACCGGCGAGAGCCTCCCGGTCGAGGTCGAGGTCGGCGATGCCGTCACCGGCGCAA
>JAGQSS010000492.1 GCA_020439405.1 Ilumatobacter sp.
CGCCGGCCTCGGCCGCGACCGCGGCCATCTCGGGATCGGCGAGCCCGCTGACGTCGTTGACGATCGCGGCCCCGGCGGCCAGGGCCCCGCGGGCGACGAGCGCGTGGCGGGTGTCGACGCTGATCGGGATCGCGCGCAGCTCGGGGTCGTCGCGCAGGGCCGCGATCACCGGGAGCACGCGCGCGAGCTCGTCGTCCGCGGCGACGGGCTCGGCGCCCGGGCGCGTCGACTCGCCGCCGACGTCGAAGATGTCCGCGCCCTGCTCGCGCCAGCGTCGAGCCGTCGAGCGCAGCGCGTCGAGATCGAGGCGCGCGGACCGATCGATCAGCCAGCGGCCGCCGTCGCTGAAGCTGTCGGGCGTCGCGTTGATCACGGCCATCACGAGCGTGCGGCCGCGCAACGGGTCGGGGAGGCCGATCGGTTCGAGGAACATCGGGTTCGAGGTTACGGAACCGGAGCCGTTGCCGCCTCGACGCGGCAGGCACGGACGAGCCGCCAGAGGACGGTGGCCGCCCAGATGCAGGCGACGGCGGCGACCCCGCTGAACACGTGGACCCAGGCCAGGCCGTCGCGGATCGCGTCGAGGGTGGCGGGTGACGGCGCCACGTCCTCGCCGCCCAACACGTCGCGGACGACCTCGACGTCGCCGACCTGTCGGTCGACCACGAGCAGCAGGATCGCACCGCCGACCGCCACGCCGTAAGTGATGCTCAGCGTTCGCACGAACTGATGCGCCGCGTTCACCCGTCCCATCTCGGTGTCGTCGGCGGCCGACTGCAACAGCGTCAGGCCCGACGTCGACACGAACCCGATCGAGCACCCCATCGTGAAGAATGCGGCGAAGATGACGGGCACCGGCCAGCCGAGCGCGATGGCGGTGCCGGCGACGGCCGTCGCCGGCAGCATGAGGCACGCGCCGGCGAGGATGGCGTCCGACTCGTGCCAGTGGTCGAGCAGTCGGCTGACGACGAACGCCGCCGTCGACCAGCCGACCGTGAGGAACACGACCGAGAACGCGGCGAACACCTCCGACCGTCCGCGGGTCGTCTGCATGTACAACGGGAGATAGTTGTCGGCCGCGAGGCCGGCGACGAGCACGAGGCCGGAGGTGATGTGCACCCGCTTCAGCGGGAAGCGCATGAGGTGCTCCCTGGCGAGGAGCGGCTCGTCGGTGCGGCCCGAGTGGGCCCAGTACGTGACGCCGGCGGCGATCGCCACGGCGGCGCCGACCCCGAACGCCCACCAGCGCACGCCGACCTGGGCGACGGCGGCGAGCGACGCCGCGACCAGCAACGTGAGGAGCGCGATCCCCCGATAGTCCATGACGACGCGGCGCGGACGATCACGGGTCGACGGCAGCGTCGACCATCCCGCGACGAGCGCGAGCGCGGTGATGGGGAGTTGGACGACGAAGATCATCCGCCAGTCGGCGATCGCCAGCAGCCCGGCCGTCAGCACCGGTCCGCCGAACCCCATCACGCCCCACACGAGCGAGTTCGCCGCGAATGCCCGGGCACGCAAGCGTGATGGATAGGCGAGGCCGACGGCGGCGAGCGCGACCGAGATGACGAGACCGCCGCCGATCCCTTGCAGGGCCCGTGCGACGACGAGGAGCGGCATCGTGGGTGCGATCGCGGCGAGCGCGCTCGACAGGAGGAACCACATCCCGGTGACCCGGAAGGTGCGGCGCACGCCGATGGCGTCGATCACCGGCCCGGCCGTGATGCCGGCGACCGCCGACGTCGCGAGGAACGCCGTGATCACCCACGGGAGCAGCGCGACGTCGCCGAGATCGTCGGCGATCGCGGGGAGCGCGGCGACGAGCGCGAGCCCGTCGAACGCGGCGATCGCGACGATGGTGAGGTTGGCGATCGTGACGCGGGCGTAGCGAGGTGACCAGATGCCGCCCGTCGCCTCGTCGTCACCGACCTCGTCCTGGTCCACGGGCGGCAACCTACCGCCGCGCCCCCTACCCTCGGCGGTGATGCCCGTCGCTCCCGTCATCGAACACCTCCCCC
>JAGQSS010000493.1 GCA_020439405.1 Ilumatobacter sp.
GATGGTCAACGGTCTGGCGACCGGCCATTCGAGTAGGAGGAGCACCCCACACAGGTGGACCCCGGTGGGAACGAACTTCAACACGGGCAGAACTGTTGGCCGCCACTGGGCAGAACTGTTGACCGCCAGCGGGCAGCTACATGACCGCCACTGGGCAGGATCTCATGGCCGCCGACAACGTGTCACCGGCAGCGCTCGTAACAGCCCACCGAGGGTGATCGCCGGGATAGTGCTCGGTGTGCCGGCTATGTGCGGTTCGGTGTGGATCGGCGTGGCGTCCTTACCGAGCGGCCCAGCCGGCTTGGCCGGGGCGCTCGAGGTGGGTCATCCGAGGGTGACTTCGCCAGTTCTGCCGTCGTCGGCAACGAGGGTGTAGGTGACTCGGCGCCCGGCGTCGATGACTTGCCACCACAAGTTGCTCTGAGGCGTGATCGTTGCGCCGTCGTCGGATCGGATCTCGACGATCGCGTCGGGTACGACGCCGCCGACGAGGACGGTGGTGCCGTCGAGGGCATCCACGACGAAGCTGGCGTTGAGGCCACCGATGTCGGCTGCGGTGTAACAGGTGTTGGCTGAGTAGTCGCGTCCGCCATATGCGAGGCCGAGGCAGTAGACGAGTTCCGTTTCGGCTTCGTCGTTGTGGATGACGTCGAGGACGGTCCCTGCCTGGTTCACCACGTTGGTCGTCTGTCCGACCTCGAGGGTCTCGAATGCGGAGATCGGTCCTGCGAAGAACGGCCTTGACGCTTCCGCGGCTTGGAGTGCTTCGGCGTATCCGGGTTGCAGTGACGCTGCACCGACGTCGGCGACGTTGTCACCGTCGTTCACGGCGGCTTCGGCGAACACGGCGATCGGGTAGCCGCCGTCGGCGACCGTGTTCCAGAACCGGACCGACACCGCGCGCGCGTTCAAGCCGTCAATCGCGAACGGGCTGCCGTCGGCGGCTGCGATTCGTTCCCCGGTGACGGCGTCGTAGACGTAGACGTCGGTGCGGCCGCCGATCTCGTTGGAGAACGAACCCGTGAGTTGCCCGTTCTGATAGCCCAGCTCGTCGATCGTGAAGGTCGTGATGCCGCCGTTGAGCACGACCCAGCGTTCGGGGTCGGTCGACGGTGCGACCTGTTGGACGAGCAGCAGACCGTCGCCGGAGTCGTTCTCGGTCGCGATCGAGAACCCGACGATTGCCGTGTCGTCAGCGGTCCGCACCGTGGTGCCGACGGAGTACGCCGCGACATAGCCGTCTGGGAGAGCGTCCGGGCGCGTCCGATCGGCGAGGAATGCATCGACGACTGATTGCGGCGTCGCGAACCCGGCCGCCGTGACCGCGTCGAGTCCGCCCGCTGGGTACACGCCGATCGTCGCCGCACCAGGAACGACTGGGGGTGCATCAGCGACACCGGGGTTGTCCGGGTCTCGAAGCTCGGTTGCGACGACGAGTCCGCCGACGATCACGACCGCAGCTGCTGCGGCAAGTGCTGGCATCAGCATGCGGGAGCGCTGGCGGTGGGGCGGTTCGAAGCTCAACCGGAGTGCGCGGTCACCGAACTCGGCTGTGGGATCGAAGTGCGTGCGCTCGGCCTGCCGAGCCAGTGCAGTCCGGATGTCTTCGTCGAGAGAGGTGGCCATGGGAGGTCCTTTCGGATCGCGGCGAGTGCGCGGGAGTGGAGTGACTTGACGGTGCCCGGGCGGCAGCCGAGCGAGTAGGCGATGTCGGCCTCGCTGAGGTCGAGCCAGTAGCGCATCACGAGCACGGCGCGCTGGCGGTACGGCAATGCGGCGATGACATCGATCAGCTCCTCAACCGAGTCGGCCGAACGGTCCTCGGTCGCGCCATGTCGTTCGAACCTGTCGAGTTCGCGTCGGTGACGTCGGTGCCAGTTGCGGCACACGTTGATCGTTGTCGTTCGCAGGTAGCTCTTCGGTTCGAGTACGTCCGCGAAGCGGGGGTACATCTGTGCGAACGCGTCCTGCGCGAGCTCCTCGGCGATCGCGTTCGACCCGGTCA
>JAGQSS010000494.1 GCA_020439405.1 Ilumatobacter sp.
CTCGCCAATCGTCTCGAAGAGGCGCTCGAGCTCGGCACCGGCGTGGGCGTGAGGAAGGCACGACATCGGGCACGCCGACGGTCGGCAGAACCCACGATCTCGGAAGCGACCGAACGCGTCTGCGCCCTGACGCGAATCAGCCGAGTGCCGGCGGAAGGCTGACACTCGGCTGATCGATCACCGGGTCGGGTGATCTTCGGAAACGTCGACTCCGTCGCCGTTCCCTCCGACACCCGACCCGGTTGTGGTGGGGGGTGGTAGGGGGTCAGCTGCCGTAGCTGCCGCCGGCGCCTTCGAGGTCGACGATGTCGCCGATGTTCTGGTACGTCAGCGCACCGTCGACGACATGGACTTCCTGGATCTGGGCCGCTTCCTGGATGTAGGCGTCGTTCACACCATCGGTCTTGATGGTGCCGCCCATCCACAGGTCGTCGGTCGTGTCGAGGTTCCAGACCGCCGCCATCAGGTTGACCCGGTTCAGGCCACCCGGACGTGCCGCGGCGTCACGCAGGACGGTCTCGGCGATGTGGCCGTAGAGGATGCCCGTCGAGTACGAACCGTCGGCGCAGGTCACGTCGCCGTAGTCGGCGAGGATGCTCTCGACCTCCAGGATCGCCGCATCGTCGGCCCACGTCGGGTCACCGCACAACTTGTTGATGTTCGTCATGCGCACGCCGGCGCCCTCGTCGGCCAGCAGGCCGGCAGCGTCTTGCACCGGGGTGAAGAAGCTGGCGAGGTTGTTGCAGGTGTACGACATGTAGAAGTTCGGACGCCAGTCCGACGCCGCGACCGCACCGACCGTCTGCGGGCAGAAGGCCGCCGTCGTGCCGGCGAGGAAGACGTCGGCACCCGACGCGATCAGGGTCGTCATCTCGTTCTGGATCGAGTCGGCGGCCGGATCGTGCATCTGCTCCTCGACCACTTCGAGCGAGGCGCAGGCCGGATCGGCGTTCATCGTCGCCTGGTAGGTCGTGCCGAAGTCGTTGTTCATGTACAACGCCGCCACGGTCGTGCCCTCGCCGAGTTCGTCGACGATGGCGTTGCACCAGATGCGGGTCTCGGTCGAGTAGTCGAGGATGTTGCCGATCGTCCACGGGTAGTTCACCGGGTCGCCCCAGATGGGGAAGCCCGAGCTGTTGAACAACTGCGGCACGCAGTTCTCGCCGGTGATCGGTCGGGTCGCCACGTTGACGGGCGTCCCGATGAAGTGCATGAACGCGAAGATGTCCTCGGTGTCGATCATCTCTTCGACGTTCGCCACCGCACGACCGGCCTCGTAGCCGTCGTCCTTCGTCACGACGACGACGTTCTTGCCGTCGACGATCGGGTCGTTCTCGTTGAGGTAGTCGAAGTACATCTGCATGCCTTCGCCGATCGCACCGAAGCCGGCCAGCGCGCCCGAATGGGGCAGGGTCTGGCCGAGACGGATCTCGTCGCCGTCGACGCCCTGGAACGGATCCCAGTCGTCGGGGCAGTCGCTCAGGTTGAGGACCGTGCCGGCAGCGATCTCGACCTCGCCCTCGAGTGCGAGCTCCTCACCGTCGGCGGCGGGTTCGTCGCCTTCGTCGGCCGGCTCGTCACCGGCGTCGTCGGCCGGCTCCTCGGCGGGCTCTTCGGTCGGCTCGTCGGCGGGCTCCCCACCATCGTCGGCCGCTCTTCCGCGGGCGCCTCGGCCGGGGTGTCGTCGCTCGAGTCGTCGTCACCGCCACAGGCGGCGGCGAGGAGCGAGAGCGACAGCACGGCCGCGGACACGCGAACCAAACGCTTACTCATGAATCATCCTTCGGGGGTAGTCGGGGGTTACAAACAACGGCCACGAAGTACGGGGGGAGCAGCCGAGCGGAGCCGCTCGACCCCGCCACGGGAGATGATGAAAGCCGTTCTCGACAGAGGACGAATCGAGCCCAAAATTCAATTGTCGCCCGACAACCACCGGGCCGGGTCAGGTGCCAGAGGTGACGGGCGAGGCGCCAGTTCACTCCGGGTCAGGTGCCAGAGGT
>JAGQSS010000495.1 GCA_020439405.1 Ilumatobacter sp.
CTCGTTCGCCAGCATCCGATCCGGCTCCGCAACGGCGTGGTGGTGCACCCGGACGGCGCGCTGCCCGCCATCCGGTGGGCCGTCGAGATCGATCACGTCGAGTGGCACGGTGGTCGATTCGAAACGCAGGACGACAAGGGCCGCGACCGTCAGCTCCGACGGATCCACTGGCAGGTCGACCGCATCACCGACCAGGAGATCCGCGAACGATTCGCCGCATCGATCGACGAGCTGGTCGAGCTCGTCGCCCTCCGCCGTCAGACCTTCGCCGCCTGACCCGCTGAACCCTGCGAATGCGTGAACAACCTGCAGGACTATCCCGCAAATTGTTCACGCATTCGACGAGGGCGGGTCAGCTGAAGTAGGAGGCGATGGCGGCTTCGACCTGTTCGTCGGGGACGCCGCACATCGCGGAGCCCTCGCGCAGCACGTCGAGCGCTTCGGGGTTGCCGTCGGCGAGGCCCATCGCGAGCAGGGTCTGTTCGTCGACGATCGAGTAGGCGGTCTGCACCGCACAGTTCGCCTGGTTGCCCGGCACGCCCTGATCGACGAGCAGCTGCCACAGCACGGGGCCGACGACGGTGCCTTCGGGCGGCGCGTCGGGGAAGTCGGCCGGGTCGACCACGGGGCCGGACGGCTCCGTGGTTGGCGGCGGCTCGACGCCGTCGGGCAGCGTCGTGGTGGTGGTCGTCGTGGTCGTGGTGGTGGTCGTCGTCGTGGTCGGCAGCGGTGTGGCCACGTACTCGATCTGTTGCGAGACGTCCTCCGACGTGTCGGCCAGCGCATACACGCCGGCCGCAGCACCGGCGATCGCCACGGTGCCGACACCGAACGCCACGAGCTGGCCACCTTCGGCCGGGGCGGCGAGCCGCACGGCGCGGGTCGGGTCGACCTGGGCGGCGGTGCCGAGCCAGCCCTTGACGTCGACCCACACCATCATCGGCGGCATCACGATCAGGGCGGCGAGCAGGGCGATCGCCACGTTGAGGGTGACGATGATGCCGAAGTCGCGCAGCAGGGGCAGCGGCGACACGATCAGTACGGCGAAGCCGCCGATCGTCGTACACGCCGAGGTGAAGAACGCACGGCCCGTGCGCGACGCCGCAGTGTCACTGGCGGTGCGCGGCTCGAGCCCGGACTGCCGCTCTTCCAAGTAGCGACCGAGGATCAGCACGGAGAACTCGGTGCAGCTGGCGATGATCAGCGGCCCCGACACGGTGGTGAGCGGGCTGAGCTGGATGCCGAGCAGGCCAACGATCAGCGACGACGCCCCGACCGCCAGGAACACCGGCACGAGCGCCAGCAGCGCCCGGCTCAGGCTGCGGAACCGGAGGATGAGGAACAGCCCGGCGAGGCACAGCGAGAAGTAGGTGAGCACCGCCCGGTTCGACGACAGGTTCTCGAGCAGACCCACGCCGACCACGGCGAGGCCGGACGGTGTGGCTCGGACGGCTTCCTGGTCGTCGGGCAGGTCGACGAGGAGGATCGAGTCGGCCGGCAGATCGAGCGCGGCGATGCGGGCGTCGAGATCTTCCTGCAGATCCTCGACCAGGACGGCGCGCTCCTCGAGGCTCGACGCGGCGAGGCGCAGGTTGACCTGTGCGGCGGTGGCGTCGGCGTTGACGAGCGCACGGCGGATGTCGTCGGGCGCTACCTCGGCGGCGGCCTCGATCTCCTGCGCGGTCGGCGGGATCGCGGTGGCGCCGTCGACCATCAGGATCTTGCCCATCGTGTTGACGAGCGACGAGGTGGTGACGACCTCGGGCCGCTGTTCGGCGTCGAGCGTGAACTCCCACAACATGTCGACGACGTCCTGGTCGTAGACGTTGTTGGCCTGGACGAGGATGCCCATGGTCGACGCGAAGCCGGTCTGCTCGGTGAGGTGGTCGACGTCTTCGACGACCTGGCTGTCCTGGTCGATCCAGCGCAGCGGGTCGGACTCGATCTTGGTGCGGCCCTCGACGAGGATGCCGCCGACGAACA
>JAGQSS010000496.1 GCA_020439405.1 Ilumatobacter sp.
CGAGGTCGCTGACCGTGAGACGCGGGACGTCGGAGCTCCGCGAGCGCTCGCCGCGTCGCTGGAGCATGATCAGCAACGGCTCGGACGGAGGTCCTCCGCGGTCGATCACGCTGCCCTTGATCGTCGCGCCCTCGAGCAGTTCGACCACGACCGGCTCCTCGGACGGCAGGTCGACGCTCGCGCGCGTCACGGCCAGTCCGGGATACACGACCTCGACCGAGTAGGACCCGTCGGCCAGGCTGCGCAGCTCGGCCGTGCCGTCCTTCTTCGTGCGCGCGGTCGTGAGCTGTCGGCCCCAGCTCTCGTCGCCGTAGACCACGAGCAGCGCGTGTTCGACGGGCGAGCGGTCGGACGCGCGCACGACCTGGATCGGGTGCGAGGCCACGGCCTGCAGCTCGAACGTCTCGCGCTCGTCGTGCCAGACGAGGTTCACGAACTTGCGCTCGAGGGCGTAGCCGTCGGCGTCGACGATGAACTCCCACGTGTGGGGTGAGAGCTGGCTCACGATGTACTCGCCGTCCTCGCCGATCTCGACGCGGTCGTCGAGCGGGTCGGGACGCACGATGAAGTCGGGCACGTCCTCGTCGTCGTCGTTCGGCATGGCGCGGCCGAGGATGCGTGCGCCGGGCACGGCGCGCCCGTCGGCATCGCGCACCACGAGCGTGGCCGTGCGCAGTCCCGGCAGCACGATCTTCAGCTCCTGGCCGGTGCCGGCCGAGACGGACTCGGTCGACGGCGCCCAGGCCTGGCGCGCGTCGGTGCGCGCCGCGCCCGAAGCGAGGGAGGCGCGCAGTCCGCCGACCTCGACGCGTCCGTCGGCGGCGGTCGTGAAGGGGCCCTTGAGGATCGCCACCGGACCGACCTTGAGCCGGCTGCCGACCATCACCGACGCGCCGGCGACGGGCTCGTTCTGGTCGTCGAGGACGCGCACGACGAGCGACTCGCCGTCGGGCATGGGGATGCGTCCCATGTCCTTCGTGCTGCCCGCGGCGCCGGTCGGGATGGGGCCGAGCACGGACGCGAGGTGCACGCCGTCGTCGAGCACGAGGCTCGGCAGACCGGGCTGCACGCCGGGAAGGGTGAAGCGTCCCTCGGAGTCGGTGAACGTCGTCGGGAACGGCAGCAGCTTCTCGTAGCGCTCGACCTCGCGCGGCGGGACGAACACGAACGGCTGGTCGAGCGAGTCGTCGTCGACCAGGATCGAGCAGCCCGCGCGGAAGTCCTCGACGCCGAACCCGAGGGCCATGTTGGGGATGTTCGGCGCACGCACGCGCACGCCCGGCAGCGGCACGTCGCGTTCGTCGACGACGATGCCCGTGAGCGTGACGCACGCCGGCAGCACGATGTCGCCGAGATCGCGCACGGCACCGCTCTCGGGCACCTGCTCGAGCACCGTGAAGAACGCGCGCGGTCCACCCGGATCGATCAGCACGGCGCCCAGCACGCGGGTCTCGAGGCCCTCGATGCGGAAGCGTCCCTCGCCGTCGGTGCGCGCCTCGCCGAGGATCAGGTCGGGCAGCGTGAGGTCGCTCGAGCGGATGCCGTCGCGCGGGAACAGGAAGGTCGTCGCGCCGCCGCCGGCGATGGCCACGCGCACGTCGGCCACGGGCTCGCCCGATTCTTCGACGACGCGTCCGACGAGTCCACCGAGGGCCTGGCGGTACGACTCGGGGATCGCACCGACCGGCGTCTCGACGACGGCGACGACGGGTGCGGCGACCTGCATCGCGGTGCGCTCACCGTTGTTCGCCACGGGCGCGAGGGCGGGCGACGAGGGTTGGGACGCCGTCGGATCCCTGCCGCCGAGCACGACCGATTCGTCCTGCGTGTCGGTGTCGAGGAAGACGAATGCCACGACGACGAGCACGGTGGCCACGAACAGGCCGAACACGAGCGGGAGCTGTTTCACGGGGGCTGCCTCCTCCGGACACACGGACCGCGCCACGATATCGCGAAGATGTGACGGCGGTG
>JAGQSS010000497.1 GCA_020439405.1 Ilumatobacter sp.
CCTCGCCGTCCTCGAGGGGCACGTAGGTCTCGGCCTCGCGGCAGGCGCTGGGGGCCAGGGCGCCGCCGACGGTCACGAGAACGGCGCGGAGGAAATTGCGGCGGTGCAGCATTGAGGGCTCCTCGAAATCGTGGGGTCAGCGCGCGGTGCGCCTGTGGCGAAGGATGCTCTTTCGCGGTCGGTGGACGCTGGCCGAGCGCCGCGAATCTACGCTATCAACGTCCTCGATATGGCCTCACTTCGTATTTTTTCGCCTCGGTCGTGGACCGCGTGTCTCTTCGCTTGCGCCCTCGGCGTCGGCTGCAACAGCAGCGGCAGCGCCGACGCAGAGAGCGACACCGCGGATAGCGACAGTGAGTCCGACTCGGACACCGGCGCGGAGCTCCCCGAGGGCTGCGACGCCTACATCGCGGCGCCCAGCGACGACGACCAGAGTGCGCTCCAGGGCGCGCTTATCGACGCCGCCGACGGGGCGACGGTGTGCGTGGGGGAGGGGACCTTCCACTTCAACACCGAGGTCACGATCACCGCGACGGGCCTGACGCTGCGCGGCGCCGGGGTCGACAAGACGGCGCTCGACTTCGCCGAGCAGGACCTCGGCGCCAACGGGCTCCTGATCACCGCCGACGACGTCGTGCTCGAGCACCTCAAGGTGGTCGACAGCGCCGGCGACGGCGTCCGGGCGAACGACGTCGCCAACATCACCTTCCGCGACATGGCCGTCGAGTGGACCGCCGACGCCTCGGTCGAGAGCGGCGCCTACGGCCTCTACCCGGTCGGCTGCACCGGCGTGACGATCCAGCGCGTGTGGGTCAAGGGGGCCCGCGACGCCGGCATCTACGTCGGCCAGTCGACGAAGGTCCTGGTCGAGGACTCCGAGGCCTACGGCAACGTCGCCGGCATCGAGATCGAGAACACCACCGACTCGACCGTGCGCCGCAACCACGCCCACGACAACACGGCGGGCCTGCTGATCTTCAACCTCCCGGGGCTGCCGGTGAAGGACGGCAAGCGCTGCAACACCTACGAGAACGTCATCGAGAACAACAACCTGCCGAACTTCGCCGAGGAGGGGACGATCGTCGCGGAGGTCCCGTACGGCATCGGCGCCTTCATCCTCGCGGCGGACGGCAACGAGTTCCACGACAACACGATCCGGGGCAACGACAGCACCGGCTTCGTGATGATCCACTACAACACGGACCTCCTGAAGTCGTACGACGACCCGTCCTTCGATCGCTACGCCCAGGGCAACTACGTCCACAGCAACACCTTCGAGGGCAACGGCACCGCGCCGCACGAGCTGATGGTGATCCTCGCCAACGGCATGAGCGCGCCGCTCCCCGACATCATCGACGACGGCTGCACGGACCCTGACCTCATGGTCATGGGCGACGGCATGACCAACTGCATCGGCGACAACGGCGGCGCGACCTACCTCTGGTCGGCGTACTGCGGCGGGCCGCCGAGCTCGAACCCGAGCACCGCCGGCACCGACTGCTCGCACCCCAACCTCCCCGACGTCCCGGAGTGATCGTGCGCGCGAACCACCTCCCCACCTCCCTCCTCGCCCTGCCGCTCGTCGCGGCCCTCGGCGCCTGCTCGGGCGCCGGCGAGGCCCCCGACCCCTGCGACGGCCCGACGCGCTGCGTCGCCGAGGGCGAGTGGCCGCTGACGAAGCTCAGCGAGTACGACTTCTTCCAGGGGCCGATGCGCGAGCTCGTGCCCAAGGACGGCGTCGTCCCCTACACGGTCGCGTCGCCGCTGTGGTCGGGCCAGGCCGGCAAGGGGCGCTTCTTCGTCCTCCCGGAGGGCGAGGCGATCGCCTTCAGCGAGCGCGAGGGCTGGGCGTTCCCGGACGGGGCGATCGTCGTCAAGACCTTCTTCTTCGACCACGACCGCCGCGACCCCGGGGCCGGCAGCCGGATCATCGAGACCCGCCTCTTGATCCGCGAGGCCGGCGCC
>JAGQSS010000498.1 GCA_020439405.1 Ilumatobacter sp.
ACCTGACCCGACTCGGGGCGGTCAGAAGAAGGTGCCGCAGAAGGGGGCGGGGGTGCTGCGGAAGAGGGCGTCGGCGAGTGCTACTGCGGCCGGGTCGGCGACGACGCGTCCGGTCGCAGCGACCGTGTGCCAGCTCGTGCCGCCGAGGTACGCGGCCGACAGCCCGACGATGTCGGTCTCGAGGTCGGCATCCGTCACGTCGTCGCGCCGCTTCGCCCCGTCGGCGCCGACCACGTACACCCCGTCGTTGTCGGGGAGGAGCGGGTCTCGCACGCTGATCGCGACCTCACCAGCGACCGGTGCGTACGTGCGGGCGGCGAGTGCGGTCTCGACGTCGACCAGGCGAACCCACTGCTCGTCGTCGACGCTGCGGATCCGGTAGGCGCGCACGTCGGAGCAGGCGAACCGGACGATGTCGTCGATCGGTCGCTCGCTCGCTCGCCACCGGGTGACGAGGTCGACGTCGCACAGGTACTGCCACAGCGCGAGTTCGACCGCCGGTGTGGCGCCGAAGGCGTCGAGCACCTCGCCCTTGCCGGTCGGGCCGTCGGGGTGATCGTCGTCCCAGGCGTTCTCGTAGTGCACGAACCCGTCGTCGACACCGTCCTCGTCGCTGTGGACGGCGACGAACGATGCCTTGCTCCCGTCGATCGCGTCCTTGAAGAGGCGGGCGTACCACGTCGCCGGCCGGGTGATCACGCCGGGACGACCGAACGCGACCCGGTCGTACAGGTCGGGGAGCACCGTCAGGATCTCGTCGGGCCGCAGGATGCGCATCGACCCGCCGGTCGCCGCACCCCGGATCGGCGCGGCCCGCCGGGGGAACAGGTCGATCGCGCTGAACTCGCCGGCCAACCCGAACCCGAAGCGTTCGTAGATCGTCGCCTCACTCGCCCGCAGGCTCATCAACGGCAGGCCGCGACGCGTGGCGTCGGCGACGAGTTCGTGCATGAGCCCTTTCGCGATGCCGCGACGACGGTGCGTCGCGAGGACACCGACCCTTGACACGGCGCCCGTCCCGAGCCTGGTGCCGCCGGGCACGACCGTCTCGACGAGGAAGTGGCCGACGTGGCCGACGCACCGGTCGCCGTCCCACGCCGAGTACGACGGCATCTCGTCCCAGGAGGCACGTCCGCGCTCGTCCCACTGTTCGTCGGTGGGCGGTGCTGCCATCAACGCTGCGCACACGGTCTCGGCTGCGCGGCGGTACTCGTCGGGCTGCGTCGCCCGGAACTCGATGCTCATGGTCGTCCTTCGACGGTGAGAGGGGAGTGGTATTCGACTTCGGGGACGGACAGCTCGCAGTGGACGTCGAAGTCGGCGGCGATGCCGGTGGGGTGCCACCCGTGGCGTTCGTAGAAGGCGCGGGCGCGTGGGTTGTCGTCGAGCACCCACAGGACCGCCTCGTCGAAACCTTCGGCGCGGAGGCGTTCGCCGACGTGATCGATCAGGCCCGCGGCCGCGCCGTTGCCCCAGACGTCGGGGTGGAAGTAGAAGGCGTACAACTCGCCGCGACCGGTCGTCCCTCGGGCACGTTCGCGTTCGGGCCCGTAGGCGGCGAACCCGACAACACGATCGGTGTCGTCGACGCTGACGGCGACGCGCTGGGTCGGCGCGAACCGCCACTCGGACCAGATGGCACGGCGCCGGGGTTCGAAGTCGTCGGCGTACAGGACGGACTCGGGCAGGACGTGGGCGTACCCGACGCGCCACGACGCGATGTGCACCTCGGCGATCGCCTCGGCATCGTCGCGTGTCCCGACCCGGATTCCCACGCCCGAGATTCTGCCACCGACCCCCTGCCCTCCACCGCCCGGTTTCGGGTCAGGTGTCGGAGGTGACACCGAGGAACGAGGGTGTGTCGGGTCAGGTGTCGGAGGTGGCGCCGAGGCACGAGGGTGTTTCGGGTCAGGTGTCGGAGGTGACGCCGAGGAACGGGCTGTGTCGGGTCAGGTGTCGGA
>JAGQSS010000499.1 GCA_020439405.1 Ilumatobacter sp.
TTCTCGAGCCAGTGGATTGTATCGCCCACGCCATTGCCGCCAGCGACAATGTCGATATCGCCATCGCCGTCGAAGTCCATCGCATCGACGGCACGTGGGCTTACCAGTGATGTGGAGATCACGACCTGCGTGAAGTTGCCCGATCCATCATTGTTCCACCAGGCGATGCGATTGTCGACTTGCGATACGGTAACGATATCCAGATCACCATCGCTATCAACATCGGCTACCTTCAAATCACGAATCGTATCGGCTGTCATTCCGGCCGTGGTGATCGTGATTTTGGTGAAGTTTTCCAGTCCATCGTTTTGGTACCAGGAGAGCGACGCGCTGCTGGCGTCATTCATGGATCCGGCGAGAATGTCGATGTCGCCGTCTCCGTCGAAGTCGGCGAGCAGCACTTGCTGCAGGTCGGCCACGCCGCCTGTAGTCGCGGACGAATAGCCGCCGCTGCCATCGCCGACGAACACCGCGGTCGTCGCGACGGGCGCCGCCGCCCAGGTGAAGACGTCGAGGAACCCGTCCTCGTCGTGGTCATAGAGCGTCACGCCCTCGTAGTCGCGGGAAGCGCCGGTGAGCGCCAAGGTCGTGAAGCCGGAGGGCAGGTCGTTCCGGTACGGCTCAAGGCGGCCGCTGGCCATGGCGAAGCCGACGAGGTCGAGGTCGCCATCGTGGTCGAAATCGTCGGCGACGAGGCCGTCCGAGGTCACAAACATGACCAGCTCGGTGGAGTCCGTCACGCCGTCCCCCGCGCCGAGCGCCACGCGAACCGTGCCGGCCTCGAGCACCGCGACGTCCATCACGGCGTCCCCATCGAAGCGACCGAGAACAGCCTGCAAGCCCGGCCCGGCCCCGAGGTCCGCCCCCGAGTCCGTGAAGCCGCCAGCGCCATCACCGAAGTAGAGCGCGGGCGTGCCAAGGATGTCGCTCCCGACGAAGTCGAGGGCGCCGTCACCGTTCGCGTCCGCGAAGCCCGAGAGTGGATCCGCGAGCCCGGTCGGCCCAGCGGTGAACCCACCGGCCCCGTCATTCAGCCAGAGGTCCACGCCAAACGCCGCGATCGGATCGCGCACGAGGGCGTCCAAGTCGCCGTCGCAGTCGATGTCGACGAGCGCCAAGACCGTCGCGCCGTCCGGCCCGAACGAAGCACCGACCGCGAACGTCCCGGCGCCGTCGTTCTCCATGATCGTGGCGCCGCCGGCGACGCCAGACAGGACGACATCGATATCGCCGTCGCGGTCGATGTCGCCTGCGGCTCCGCTGCGCGCGGCGACGGCGGTCGTCGAGATGCCCGCGCCGCCGAAGTCTGCGTCGGGCTGGCCGCCGCTGGCAGAGCCGAAGTAGGCGCGGTGTGGCGCGCCATCGACGATGACGATGAGGTCAAGGTCGCTGTCGCCGTCGAACCGCGCCGCGACGACAGCCACGGAGTCGTCGGCCAATCCACGTCGACGCGACTCGGTCACAGTACCGGTGCCATCGTTGAACCACAGCCGCTCGCTGTCGGCGTTCTTGACGGTCACGATGTCGAGGTCGCCGTCGCCGTCGAGGTCGATCAGCGCCGCGGCGCGGTTGTCATTGTTGCCAAAGCGCTGGTAGGCGGAGCCGAACGTACCGGTGCCGTCGTTCTTGAGGATCTCGTTCTGCCCGAGCACCGCGATGACGGCGTCGAGGTCACCGTCGCCGTCGAGGTCGCCCAGCACGACGTCTTGCGCCGCCGTCACAGTCAACGCGTCGCCGACCGTGAATGTCCCGGCCCCGTTGTTCAACCAGGCGCGAACGGGCTGGCCGCCCGTGCCCACCGCCGTGATCACGTCCAGGTCACCGTCGTTATCGAGGTCGCCAACGGCGAGCGCCACGGTGCTCGCAGCCCCGAGGCTTTGACCCGAGTTCGTGAACGTCCCCGCCCCATCGTTCAGGAACACGGTGTCCGCGGTGCTGCCCCCGTTGCCAAGGAAGAGGT
>JAGQSS010000049.1:0-5531 GCA_020439405.1 Ilumatobacter sp.
CAGGCGCTGACCGCGGCGTTGGCGACGACGACGACCGACACCGAGAACACGACCTGGACCGCCGACGCATCGGTGTTGGGCAGCACCTGGGCGAAGATGACGGTGACGAGTCCGGCCAACATCGCCTTCTCGACGAGGTCCCACTCGACGAGTCGGACGACGGCGGGTATGGCGTCGAGCCGGGTGCTCTGGCGATGACGGTCGACGTCGACGCTCGCCGGCCAGTCGGGCGGAGGCGCCGCGGCGAGCACGCGACGCACGATGAGGACGACCGCCACGACGAGCACGATCATGAGGCCGACGAACCACAGGTTCTCGCCGATCGCGTCGCCCCACGACGTCGACACCTCGACGCCGAACACGTCTTCTTTCATGAAGTCGGTGAAGTCGAGTTGGGCGACGTGGATCCACCACTCCTGCGGCAGCTTGACGAAGATCCAGATGAACGCCGCGATCCCGATGACCTGTCGGTGCGAGAGTCGCTCGGGGTTCCAGGCCAGTCGGACGACCTCGTAACAGATGAAGAAGTACTCGAAGGTGTTCGGGAACACGAGCAGCAACGCGCGCACCTGCGACAGTTCGAACGCCACCACGCCGACGAGCCGGTAGTACCAGAGGAACTGCGCGGTTCGTGCGGCGAACGGATCGGTCCAGTTCCGGAACGTCGACAGGTAGGCGATGGCGAGGTAGTAGACGTCGAGCGCCTTGTCGTACCCCTGGTACCCGCTCAGATCGAGGTCGGTGTAGTTCTGGAAGATCGTCTGGTCGGCGGCGTCGATGACGAGGGCCGCGACGATTGCGGGGAGCGGGAACCGGAAGATGAGGAGTGGGATGCCGAGCCTCGCCAGCACCACCACGAGGAAGATCAACTGGTCGCTCGACATGGTGCGGCCACGCTAATCGACGGGGTTCAGTCGACGCGGAGTTCCCGGGCGATGTCGTCGACGAGCGCCCACTGGCTGGCGTCACCCGGACCGGCGAACGTCCGGTGGGCCGCCACGGTGCGGAGCGCATCGTGGGTCGACGCGCCGAGGCGCATCAGGAGACAGACGGCCATGGTGCCGGCGCGCCCCTGCCCCATCGCGCAGTGCATCACGACGCCTTCGCCGCGCTCGAGCCGCTCGACGACCATGTCGAGCAGGGGCAGGGTCGCCCCCGCCGACTCGGCCTGGAAGTTCCGGATCGGGAACCAGAGCGCTGCGCCGGGTTGCTGGGCCCGGAGCCATTCGGCGTAGTGCGGCGCCCGCCGCTCGAGCTCGGTGCGCTCGTTGAGACAGACGATCGTCGACGCGCCGGTGGCGTGGAGCGCGGCGACCGGGTCGTTGGCCACGTCGCGCAACGCGCACAGCCACAGCCGCCCGGAGGTCGACGGCAGTGGGATCTCGTCGAACGTCACGCGGGAGCCCGGCGGTGCAGCACCGCCCAGGTCGGGGTGACGGCGAGCGTGCCGTCGTCGTCGGCCGCTTCGCCGTCGATGATCAGGCTCATGCCGTCGGCGTGCGGGGCCGGGGGGAAGACGATCGTCACGTTCGGGTGGATCGCGGTGTTCCGCGCCGCTCGCCCACCGCCCACATCGAAGCGGAGAACCGGGACACCGTCCGGGTCGCGCGCGGGTTCGACCGTCGGGCGAAGTGCGAGCAGATGGGCCCGTGCGTCGTCGCCGACGGTGACGAGGTAGCCGAAACCCCAGCGTGGGACTTCATCGCTCAGTTGCGAGATCGGCACCTCGATACTCACGGTCCGTCACCATAACAGGGTCATTCCGACGCTGTGTCGAACTCGAGCCCGAACCACGGGCCGGCGGACAGGTCGGAGTCGATGATGGCACGGTCTTGTTCGTCGGCGATCGGGACCCGCCGGGCACGCCGGTACGCCTCGCGCGCCTCGTCGTGGCGCCCGAGACACGCCAGCGCCCGGGCTCGCGCCTCGTAGACGTAGGCGTGGTCGAAGTCGGCGGCGTCGTCGCCGGCACGGGTCAGGAATGCGGCGCACTGCGCCGCGTGATGGAGGGCCAACTCGCCGTGGCCGAGCGTGGCGTGGGCACGGGAGACGAGCCAGGCGGCGCGCGCCTGGTTGATCATGGTGGCGCCCGCCGCACGGTGCCAGTGGTATGCCGCCGCGTACGCACGCTGGAGCAACTCGTCCGCGTCGTCGGGCGTGTACGTCCGTCCGTCGAGCAGTTCCCACACCGAGTTGTTCGCGATCACGGCCTGGGCGCGGTGCCAGTTGGCCTCGATCGTCGCCGGTTCGGCCGCCGGTTCGGTGGACACCGCGGGCAACGCCGTGCCGGTCTCGAGGTACGACTTGAGCGAGTCGAGGATCGTGACCCAACCGTGGCGGACCTCCTCCCACGTGCCGGGGCTCAGGGCGAGTTCGCCATGACGGAGGGTGAGCCGCGTGACCGAACCCGTCGGGTCGGCATCGGCGAGCGTCCACTCGACACGGCTCGGCGGCTCGGCGGCGAGATCGTCGGAGCGCAGCATGCGGAACGTCATGACGAGCCGCGTCGGCTCGTCGACCGTCTCGAGCTCGCCGTCGATCACATCGAGGTCGTCGGCGTCGACATAGCGATACTTCTCACCGGGTCGCATCGACGACTCGAGTCGGGTGCCGAAGAAGTACTGCTCGGTCCGGTCGGGGTCGGTGAGGGCCGCCCACACCTCCCGGCGTGGTGCTCGGATGAGCCGTTCGTAGACGTGGGCGGACGCGACCATGGTCAGCTCTTACGCCTCGGCGCCGCGCTCTGTCAAGACGTCGAGGACACCTCGACGTGCGTCTGCCGGGGGTCAGCCCTGGTCGTGTAGTCCGTCGGCGCACCCGGCCCAGTCGCCGAGCAGCGCGCCGAGATCGTCGAGGCCGTCGAGGTCGACCGTCGATGCGGTGCCGTCGGTCGTCACGGTGAGTTCGCCGGTGTCGCCGTCGCGTTCGATCGTCACGGACGCGTCGCCGTCGCCGAGGTCGACGAGGGTCGGACCGTCGGGGCCGAGCACCGTCACCGAGCCACCGCCGAGGACGCCGAGATCGAGCTCACCGAGATCGAGTTCACCAAGATCGACTTCACCAAGATCGAGTTCACCCAGCTCGATGTCGCCCAGCATCCGTTCGAACTCGCCCTGCAGATCGCCGAACAATTCGTCGAACGCGGGCAGCTCACCATCGAACTCACCGTCGAACTCGCCGATCCACTCGTCGATGTTCGGGAGTTCGACGATGCACTCGGCCGGCCCGGTCTCGTCCGTGTCGGGTGCCGGGGCCGTCACCGGGGTCGTCGCCGCCACGGTCGTCGTCGGCGACGTCGCGAGCTCGGGCTCGTCGTCGGCCGACACGAGCGTGCTGACACCGATCGCACCGGCGCCGACCAGACCGGCACCGACGACGGCCGCACCGATCAAGCGGCCGCGGCGGCGCTTCGGTCCTTCGGGCGGCTCGAACGACACGGCGGGCGCGGACGGCGGGGCATCGAACGGGTTCATGATCGGGAGCATGCCGGGAAACGGCTGAGCGGAGACTGAGAGGTCGGCGGCGCCGCACCGCAGCAACGACGGGCCCGAACGGGCACACTAGGCACATGCGCCTGTTGGTCGTCGACGACGAAGTACGACTCGCCGAGTCGATCGCCCGCGCCCTGCGCGCCGAGGGCTTCGACGTCGACATGGTCCACGACGGCAACGACGCCGTCTGGCAGGCCCAGCAGGTCGACTACGCCGTCATCATCCTCGACATCATGCTGCCGGGGCTCAACGGGTTCGCGGTGTGCCGCGACCTCCGCGCCGCCGGGAACACGACGCCGATCCTGATGCTGACCGCGAAGGAAGGCGAGTACGACGAGGCCGAGGCGCTCGACACCGGCGCCGACGACTACCTGCGCAAGCCGTTCTCGCTCGTGGTGCTCGTCGCCCGTATCCGTGCGCTCCTGCGACGCGGGCGCACGTCGTCGGTCGACGAGATCACCGTCGGCGACCTGCACCTCGACCGCGGTCAGGTGTCGGCGACGTGGGCCGACGGTGACCAGATCCAGCTCACACCCCGCGAGTTCGCGGTGATCGACCATCTCGCGCGCCAGGCGCCCGACGTCGTCACGAAGCAGGGCCTCGTCGACGCGGTCTGGGGCTTCGACTTCGCAGGCGATCCCAACATCGCCGAGGTGTACGTCGGCTACCTCCGACGCAAGCTCGGTCGCGACGTCATCCGCACCGTGCGCCACGTCGGGTACCAGATCACCGGCGAACCCGCCGACAGCGACGACTCGTGACCGAACGGACCATGACCGGATCGGTCCGCACGCGCCTCACGTTGGGGGTGTCGTTGGTGGTCGGCGTGATCGTCCTGGGTGCTGCACTGATCGCCCCGACGGCGGTCGAGAACAGCCTGATCGACGACCGGCTCGACGCTCAGCGCGACCTCGAGGCGAGTGAGCTGGCCGCTCGGACCCCGATCGTCGATGCGCGTCAACTCGGCACCGCCGAGCTCACCGCGTTGTTCGGCCCCGAGATCGTGCAGCTCACCGCCGAACTCGATGCCATCGGCGCACTCGACCCGCTTCGCGCCGTCGACCCCGGCAAGAACCTGTACGTCCTGTGCGACCAGGACGTCGTCGCCGTCGTGTCCGACGAGGGCAAGGTGCGCGTCCAATCGATGGTCGACCGCACGATCGACGCGCCGATGGTGTCGCGCCAACGACTCATCCGCCTGGCCGCCGACTACGGACTCGACGACGAGGAGCCGATCACCATCTTCGTCGACACGACCGCCAGCTTCGAGGCCTTCCTGTACGAGCTCGCCCAACGGGTGACCGTCGATCTCGAGGACTATCTCGACCCGGAAGCGTTCGAGGGTGAGGCGGGCGACGGCGTCACGATCCCACGCGACGTGTGGGAGGTGCTGCGGGCCGAACTCGACGCATCGAAGAGCTCGGGCAGCAACGACGGTGCCGCACCGGAGAGCATCATCGTCGAGACCCGTCAGGTGGCGGGGAGCCCGATGCTGCTGACCGCGTCGACCGACGGCATCGAGAACAGCGTCCGGCGTGTTCGTGTCCTGCTGTGGCTCGCCGTGCCGATCGTCATGGGAGCTGCTGCGCTCCTCACGTGGATGCTCGCGGGCCGATCGCTGCGGCCCGTGGCTGCGATCACGGCACGCACTCGCGAGATCCGGTCGTCGACCCTCCACGAGCGGGTCCCGGTCCCTCGTTCCGACGACGAGATCGCCGCGTTGGCCGTCGAGATGAACACGATGCTCGATCGCGTCCAACGCGAGGACGAACGGCGCCGCCAATTCGTCTCGGACGCATCGCACGAACTGCGCTCGCCGCTCGCGACGATCCGCGCCCAGGCCGAAGCGGCGCTTCCCGACGAACACCAGCGCGACCTCGCCGAGGGAATCCTCGCCGAGGCCGAGCGCATGAGCTCGCTCGTCGACGACCTGCTCGCCCTCGCACGACACGACGAGCGACGGAGCACCCCGAACGGTGTGGTCGACCTCGACGACATCGTCTACACCGAGGCCGCACGCGCACGGCGCGTCCCCGTCGA
>JAGQSS010000049.1:5630-16105 GCA_020439405.1 Ilumatobacter sp.
TGTGTCCGGCGTCTCGGCCGGACAGGTGCGGGCCCGGGCCGACGAGCTCGGTCGGGTCGTCGTCCATCTGCTCGACAACGCCGCCCGGCACGCGGAGGCCCGCGTGGCGGTCACGCTCACCACCGCCGACGACGGCACCGTCACGCTCGCCGTCGACGACGACGGGCCGGGGATCCCGCTCGAACAGCGTGAGCGGGTCTTCGAGCGGTTCGTCCGTCTCGACGACGCCCGCGCTCGCGACGCCGGCGGCGCCGGGCTCGGCCTCGCCGTGGTCGACACGGTCGTCCGTGCCACCGGCGGCACGATCGTCGCGACCGAGTCGCCGCTCGGCGGCGCTCGCCTGATGGCGACGTTCCCCGATCCTGCCGCAGGCTGAATCAGGCGACGGCGGTCGACGCCGTGAGCCGGTGGGCCACATCGGCCCACCCGGCGAGATCGACGACGCGACCGCCGGGATGGCCGTCGAACGAGCCGGACGCGTCCGGCGAGGCCGCTGCGAACGCCTGGCGCCCGAGCAGCCGCTCGACGTAGGCCGTGAGGATCACGTCGTCGACGCCCCGGACCGCGTCGATCAGGTGGATCCGTCGCACTTCTCGCTCGGGATCGGTCGACGCGGCGTAGCCGGCGGCGAGTGCGATCGCGCGGTCCCAGTAGCTGACCTCACCCATCGTCCGGACACGGTCGGCGTCGGCACGCGCCCGGGTGTGATCACCCAACATCGCCGCCGCGGTGGCACGGGCAGCGAGCGCGAACGGCGACGCGTCGACGTCGACCTCGAGCAGGGTGGTGAGCGCTGCTTCGGGATCGCCGGTGAGGATCTGACCGAACGCGCCGATCACCCGGCCCTCGTCGACGTTCGCACCGGTCGTGTCGAGCCGGCCCACCGCCTCGCCCGCACGCAACAACGCCTCGTGCCCCCGACCGAGGTGCATCGCCGTGCCGGCCGACGCGATGCCCGGATAGGCGAGCTCGCCGAACTTGCCCGACAGCACCATGACCTCCTCGACCGATCGGTCGGCGTCGGCGAACCGGCCGAGCGCCACCGAGGTGCGATTGAGGACACCGAGTGCCTGGATCTGACCGAACCGGTCGTCGATCTTGCGAAAACCGGCCAGGGCGCGCTCGGCGAGCGCGTTCGCCTCGGCGATCTGGCCTCGCCACAGCATCACGCTCGCCTGGAGGTTCCGCATCATCGACGCGCCCCAGGCGTCGCTCCACTGGCGGGCGTCCTCGAGCGCCTCGGCCGCGAGTTCGAGCGCGTCGTCGTTGCGTCGGGCGAAGTGGTACACGTACGCCAGCAGGCCGAGCGACCACGCCCGGCCACCACGGTCGTCGATCTCCTCGAACGCGGCGATCGCCCGCCGGAGCCGACGTTCGGATGCCTCGTGATCGCCGGACAGGAACGAGGCCCACGCCAGGTTCTGTTGCACCCAGGCCCGGCCGCGCGGATCGTCGACGCGTTCGAAGATCGTCTCGGCCTCGCGCAGGAACCGTTCGGCTTCGGTGAGCGAACCGCCGAACATCTCGGCGAAACCGCGAGCCCGCAGGGCATCGGCGAGTCGACGGTCGTCAGCGAGCTGACGGAACGCCTCGACCGCCTTCGTCAGCTCGCGACGTGCGGCCGGCAGCTCGCCCTCCATCTGCTCGATCTGGCCGAGCAGGCGTGCCGACTCGGCGATGATGACGTGGTCGGCCGCCAGCTCGGCTTGTGGGATCAGCTCGGCGAGGCTCGCCCGCGCCTCGCGGTGCAACCGGAGGTCGACGAGCAGCTCGACCTGGAGCAGCGACAGCGTTCTCGACGGCGAACCCCATCGTGGCGCGAGCCGCAGCGCGCGTTCGACGACGTCGAGCCCTCGACGCGCCGCGCCCTGTCGCTGCCAGCGGCGTCCGGCCCGTTCGAGCCACTCGACCGCCAACGAGGCGGCATTCGCCGGCACGCCGTCGATCGGACCGAGTTCGGCCTGGATCTCGGCCGCGGACGCCATGTGGTGTGCCCGGCGATCGATCGAGGTCGGCTCGTACTCGGCCAGGTACATCGCGACGCCCGCGTGGCGTTGTGCGCGCACCTGTTTCGTGAGCGTCTGGTACGCGACCTCGCGGACGACGTCGCTGCGAAACCGCCAGCCGCGCCGGTCGCGCACCAGCAGCCCCGACTCGGTCAGGCTGCTGAAGGCATCGGGGTTGTAGACCTGACCGAGGTGCTCGGCGAAGCGCCGCAGGGCGCCGGCCTTACCCTCGTTGCCGATGATGGCGGCGTTGTCGATGATCTCTCGCTGGGCCGGAGTGAGTCGGTCGAGCTGTGCTGCGATCAGGGCACGGAGGCTGCCGGGCATGTCGTCGGCATCGGCGTCGGCTCCGGACGCCAGTCGCGTCAGCTCGATCAGGAACAGCGGGTTGCCACCCGAGCGGGTCGAGATCGCGGACACGGTGGCGGCGGGCAGCTCGTGCCCGGCCGCCTCGCGCACGAGTTCGGCGGCGTCGGCGTCGGGCAAGGGCTCGAGCGAGAGGTGGAGCGACATCGCCGGATCGACGGACGGCGGCCAGCCGTCGGTGACCTCACCGTCGGGTCGGAACGTGGTCGCGATCAGCACTGGCAGGCCGGCCAGCTGACGGGCGAGCGATTCGAGCAGCTCGAGCAGGGCCGGCGCGGCCCACTGCACGTCGTCGACCCAGATCACGACCGGGCAGCGTTCGGCTCGTCGCCGGATCCCGCCGACCATGCCGGCGACGACGGCATCGCGCAGTGCTGCCGGCCCCAGCGCGTCGAGCGCCGACGGTTGCCCGAGCAGGTGGAGCACGAACTCGACGAAACGGTCGAACTGCGACGTCCCCGGCAGCAACTCCTCGAACGGCGTCAGCCGGGCGACGATCCGGTCTCGGAGGTCGGGCGAGTCGCCCAGCCGATCGAGACCGAGCTGTTCCAGCACGCTGGCGGCCACCGGCCACCACAGGTTCGTCTCACCGTACGGGGCACAGGCCCCTTCGAGCAGCAGCGTCTCTGGCCGTTCGGTGAGCAGGGTGCCGACGGCCTCGCCGATCAGTCGCGACTTGCCGATGCCCGCCTCGCCCGAGACGGCGACGATCGCGCCGCGACCGGCACGCACGGTGTGGAGGACGGCGTCGAGGATCGCGAGTTCGGCGGTGCGCCCGACGAAGGGGACGTCGCTCGCCCATCGGCGACGTGGACGTGCCCGGTCGACGGCGATCACCTGCCACGCCTCGGTGATCCCGGCTCGCCCCCGGAGCTGGACCGGGTCGACCCCCTGGAACCGGATCGACGACGAGCACAGAGCTCGGGTGTCGGCACCGACCAGCACGGCGTCTGCCGGCGATGCGCTCTGAAGGCGCTCTGCGATGTTCACGACGTCGCCCATCGCCGTGTAGTCGGTGCCGGCCAGCGTCCCGACCAGCACCTCGCCCGTGTTGATACCGACACGCATGCGCAGGTCGTCGGCGGGGTGCTCGTCGCGGAAGGCCGCCAGGGTCTGCTGCATCGTCAGCCCGGCCCGGACCGCCCGATCGGCGTCGTCCTCGTGTGCCACCGGAGCGCCGAACAGGGCGACGATGCCGTCGCCGAGCAACTTGTCGACCACTCCGCCGTACGATTCGACGTCGCGGACCAACAGCTCGAACGCCGCGTCGACGAGCCGCTTCACCTGTTCGGGGTCGCGGTGCTCGGCCAGCGCCGTGAAGCCGACGACGTCGGCGAACAGCACGGTCACGACCCGCCGTTCCTCGAGCCCGGCGACCTCCGCGAGGGCACCCTGAGGCGCCCCACAGGAGGGACAGAACCGCGCCCCTTCGGGGAGCGCGCTCGCACATTGCTCGCACGGCGCCAAGAACGCCGATCGTACCGGCCCGAGAGGTCCGAGGCCGATCCGATTCCCGGGAGGACGCGTGTCCGGACGGGTGTCATCCCCGAGGGCGACCGCCATCGTCCGAAAGGTGGATGGCGGGGACGAACGGGCGCGTCAGACTGGACGCCATGTCCGAGATGATGGCTCCTCCCCCGCCGACCGTCGCCGCTGCCGCCGGCGTGATCGACGCCCGCAAGACCTACGGCGTCGGCGATGCCACCGTCAACGCACTCGACGGGGTCGACGTCCGGTTCGAACCGGGCAAGTTCACGGCGATCATGGGGCCCTCCGGGTCGGGCAAGTCGACCCTGCTGCACTGCCTGGCCGGGCTCGACAGCCTCTCGTCCGGTGCCGTCTTCATCGGCGAGACCTACCTCGCCGACCTGTCCGACAAGGAACTCACCGAACTGCGCCGCAGCCAGGTCGGGTTCGTCTTCCAGTCGTTCAACCTGATCCCGACGCTCACGGCGCGCGAGAACATCGTGCTGCCGCTGGCGCTCGGCGGCCAGGAGGGCGACGCCGTCTGGATCGATCGCGTCATCGACACCGTCGGCCTGCGCGACCGTCTGTCGCACCGCCCGAGCGAGCTGTCCGGCGGTCAGCAACAGCGCGTCGCGGTCGCGCGCGCCCTGGCGACCCGGCCGACGATCATCTTCGCCGACGAGCCGACGGGCAACCTCGACTCGAACAGCGGCACCGAGATCCTGCAGTTCATGCGTGACGCCGTCGACGAGTTCGGCCAGACGATCGTGATGGTCACCCACGATCCGTACGCCGCGTCGTACGCCGACCGCGCCGTGTTCCTCGCCGACGGCAACGTCGTCGGCGATCTCGCGTCGCCGACTCGCGACACGATCATGGACCAGATGGCAGCGCTGGGGCACTGACATGATCGGCACCCTCGCACGCAAATCGCTGCGCGCCCGCCTGGGCCGCAACATCTTCATCGGGCTCGCGATCATGCTCGGCGTCTCGTTCGTCGCCGGCTCGTTCGTCCTGGCCGACAGCATGAAGGCCACGTTCAACGATCTGTTCACCGAACTCAGCGAGAACACCGATCTGGTGGTCCGCGCCGAGCTCGCCGGCGTCGACGAGATGGACGGCGCCGTCCGCGACCCGATCGATCGCTCGCTCGTCGACGAGGTCAGCGCCATCGACGGGGTCGATCTCGCCGAGGGCAGCCTCGGCCGATTCGCCCAGATGCTCGACCCCGAGGGCGAGCCGATCGGCACCGGCGGCGCCCCGCAGCTCGGCATCTCGTGGAGCGGCGAAGGTCCGCTGAACGGCGTGACGATCAAGGAAGGTCGCGCTCCCGATGGCCCCGACGAGGTCGCGATCGACAAGGCGACGGCCGACCGGGTCGGCTTCGACGTCGGTGACGAGATGACGATCGTGCTCGACTCGGGCCAGCGCGACTTCACGATCGTCGGCTTCGTCGGACTCGGCGACACCGACGGGTTCGCGGGCGCGACCACCTCCCTGTTCGACAGTGAGTACGCCGCCGAGATCCTCGGTGCCGGCGACCAGGTCGACACGATCGAGATCGCCCTGACCGAGGGCGCCGACATCGACACGGTGCAGGCCGCGGTCGCCGACGTCCTCCCGCCTCGCGTCGAGGTGGTCACCGGCGAACAAGTCGCCGAGGAGACGTCGGATCAGATCAACCAGATCGTCGACCTGATCGGCACCGGCCTGTTGATCTTCGCGTTCGTGACCGCCTTCGTCTCGGCGTTCATCATCAACAACATCTTCGGCATCACGATCGGTCAGCGGCTCCGCGAACTCGCCCTGCTGCGATCGATCGGTGCGAACTCGTCGCAGGTGCGTCGCATGATCGTGATCGAGGCGGTCGTCGTGTCGCTCACGGCGACCATCGTCGGCATCCTCGGCGGCCTCGTCGTCGCACGCGGCATCATCGCGATCTTCAACCAGGCGGGCGCCGGGTTCCCCGACGTCTCGCTGACGATGCAGGTCCGCACGATCGTCGTCGCGCTGATCGTCGGCCTCGGCGTGACCCTGGCGTCGGTCCTGGTGCCGGCCCGGCGTGCCGCCAAGATCCCGCCGGTCGCCGCGATGCGGCCCGAACTCGGGTTCACCGCGCTCAGCGCCAGCCGTCGCCTGGTCGGCGGGGCGGTGGTCACCGGGATCGGCATCGCGATGTTCCTCGTCGGGCTGTTCGTCCAACCCGGCGGCGGCGCCGGCCTGGCGTTCTTCGCCGGCGGTGGCGCACTGCTGACGTTCCTCGGCGTGACGAGCCTGTCGTCGACGGTGGCGCACCCGGTGAGCCGCGCGATCGGTGCGCCGATCGAGAAGCTGTTCGGTCAGCCCGGCAAGTTCGCCCGCGACAACGCGTCGCGTTCGCCACGGCGGACGGCGCGTACCGCCTCGGCGCTGATGATCGGCGTGGCCCTGATCAGCGCCGGTGCGGTGTTCGCCTCGTCGCTGCGCGACACGTTCGGTCGTGTCCTCGACCGCGCGGTGACCGCCGACTACATCGTGACCGACCCGTCGTTCCAGGGGCTCCCCCCGGCGGTCGCCGAGAACCTCGGTGCCGTGCCCGAACTCGAGGCCGTCTCCCCGTTCCGCTCGATCTTCGGGACGATCGCCGGTGATCAAGTGGGCGTCACCGCCGTCGACCCCGCCTCGTTCCCCGACCTGATCAACCTCGACGTCACCGACGGCGGCTACGACGGACTCGTCGACGGCGACGGGGTGATGGTCTTCCGCGACGCTGCCGACGATCGGTCGCTCGACGTCGGCGACGAGGTCGTCGTCACGTACCAGAACGGCATCGAGTCGGCACTCGTCGTCTCGGGCATCTTCGACGACAACTCGCTCGGCGGATCGTGGTACATCTCGATCGACGAGTTCGAGGCCGTCAGCGACCAGACCCCCCGCGACCAGTTCGTGCTGGCCCGACTCGCCGACGGCGTCGACCCCGAACAGGGGCGGGTCGCCGTCGAGGCGGCACTGGCCGAGTACCCGCAGGCCGAGGTCCAGGACAACGCCGAGTTCCGCGCCGAGCAGGAGGGGCAGATCAACCAGCTGCTCGTCATCATCACCACCCTGCTCAGCATGGCGATCCTGATCTCGTTCCTCGGGATCGCGATCACCCTCGCCCTCTCGGTGTTCGAACGGACCCGCGAGATCGGCCTGCTCCGCGCTGTCGGCATGACCAAGCGACAGCTGCGCCGCGCCGTCCGCTGGGAGGCGGTCATCGTCGCGGTGTTCGGGGTGGTCGTCGGTGCCGTCGTCGGCCTGTCGATGGGCGCGGCACTCGCCGTCGCCGTGCCGAACTCGGTCATCGACGGCGTCACGATGCCCTGGGCGAACCTGGTGTTCGTCCTCGTCCTGGCCGTCATCGCGGCCGTCGTGGCGGCCTTGTACCCGGCCTACAAGGCGTCGAACATGAACGTGCTCGACGCCATCTCCAACGAGTGACCCGCGCGACACTGCCGGGATGGCGTTCGATCTCGATCGGCTCGACCCGGCGGTGACGACGTTCCTCCGTGAACGCCACCTCGCCACGATCACGACGCTGCGAACCGACGGGTCACCACACGTGGTGCCCGTCGGTTTCGCGTTCGACGAACGCGAACGCGTCGTACGGGTGATCAGCAACGGCGGATCGCAGAAGGTCACCAACCTCCGCGACGGCGGTCGCGCCGCGGTCTCCCAGGTCGACGGTCGACGCTGGTTGACCCTCGAAGGCGAGGCTCGGGTCCTGATCACCGCCGACGAGGTGGCGCGGGCCGAGGCGGCGTACGAGGAGCGCTACCAGGCGCCGCGCGACCGACCGGGCCGGGTCGCGATCGAGATCGCCGTCGACCGCATCATGGGGAAGGTCTGAACCGACGTGTCGACGCTCAGCCGGCGCGCTGGGCGCGCCACGGGAGATCGTTGAGGTACTTCGTCGCCGCCGGGTGCGGATCCATCTCGCGGACCTCGGTCGGTTGGAAACGGTCGAGCCGCACCTGACAGCCCGGGCACCAGTAGAGCATCCGCCCGAACCGGCCGATCGGTTGTGATTCGACCGTCTCGTGGCACCGGATGCAGCCCTGGCCGCACCGGCCGTAGACCGCGAGACCGGCGGTGGTGAGGCGGGTCGTCGCCCGCCGGGTCCGACCCTGGTTGGCCCGCACCATCCGAGCGGCGGTGTTGACGATGAGCACCGCGTCGTGATGGGTGAGGTCGGCGATGTGCGCCCACGGGCTCAGCTCCGCGGCCCACAGCACCTCACAGCGGTAGACGTTGCCGACACCCTGCATCACGTGCTGGTCGACCATGACGTCGCGCAGACGCGCCTCGGGGTCGGCATAGGACAACAGGAAGTCGACCGCCTCCGAGAGATCGGCGTCGGGACGTGCCAGATTCGGACCGAGTCGTCCGAAGCCGGGGTGACGGGTCGGATCGGGCAGGCGGTACGTCTCGACGTCGGCGGCGTCGAAGCAGACGGCGACGAAGTCGTCGGTCTGGACCGAGGCCCGGAGCGAATCCCACGAACGCCGCCACGGCGCACCCTGGCGGTAGACGTGCCACTCGCTCTTGCGACCCTTCAGGTTCGTGTCGAGCACCAACCCGTCGTCCCAGATGATCTCGACGTGCTTCCCGTTCGCCTCGACCGCTTCGACCATGCGGCCGGGCTGGGGTTCGGGGCCGACCAGGGAGGGGGCGTGGAAACGCACCATCGGATGCCCGACGAGCGCCGTGCGCATCGTGCTCGCGGTCCGGGCGAGGTCCCCCGTGATCATTGCAGGACGATGGTACGTCCTCGCGCGCGACCGTTGGTGGATGCGACCGAAGTCGGGTTGGCCGGTCGCGACGTCGCGTTACGGGAGTTGGCCGACGTGGGCGAGGGCGAGACGCAGGAGCCGGTCCTGGCCGCCCGTCATCTGGCCGATCACCGACGGGGTGACCACTTCTTCCGGCGTGAACCACGCTAGGTCGAGGGCCTCCTGCGTCGGCTGACACTCGCCGTCGACCGGCACGATGAAGACCAGGCTGACGGCGTGCTGACGCGGATCGTGGAAGCCGGTCTTCGACGCGTCGGGGAAGTACTCGACGACCGTGAACGGCGCCTTCGCGACCGGGATGCGCGGCAGCGCGAGCGGGCCGAGATCCTTTTCGCAGTGGCGCAGGAGCGCATCGCGCACCCGCTCGCCGAACAGCACCCGCCCGCTGACGATCAGGCGACTGATCGTGCCGTCGGCGGCCTGACGGAGCAGCAGACCGATCTCGGTCACGTGTCCGAGTGCGTCGACGCGGACCGGGACGGCCTCGACGTAGACGATCGGCATCTGGGCACGGATCGACTCCAGGTCGTCGGCCGCCAGCCAGGTCTCGTCGGTCTCGGTGTCGATCTCGCTCACGGCGGGTCATCCTAGGTTCCGGGACGGTGGGAGGGGCCAATGCTCAGTCGGGCAGGGAGCAGGCCGCAGCGATCGGCTCGCGGAGTGCCTCGGCGAGACGCTCGTACTGCTCGTGCCGGCCGGCGCGGCGACGCCACACCAACGAGATCTGGCGATACGGCTCGGGCTTGCGCAACCGACGCGTCGAGATGCCCGAGCCGGGCCGGGCCTCGACCTCGAGCGCCGAGGCCGGGAGGAGGGTCCCACCGATACCGGCCGCGACCATCTGGACGGCGGCCGGGAGACTCGTCGCCTGGGTCGATCCGAGCGGGCTCGCACCGATGATCGTGCACGCCGCCTGGGCGTGGCTCCGAAGACAGTGCCCCTCCTCGAGCAGCAGCATCGGCAGCGAACCGAGTGCGCTCTGGGGCAGGCGCGACCGGCCTGCGTAGGGGTGCCCCTCCGGGAGGGCCAGCACGAAGGTGTCGCGGGCCAGATCGGCGACGGCGAGCGACGGGCCGACCTCGGGCACGGGCGTCGCGAGCAGACCGATGTCGAGGTCGCCGGCCTCGATCGACGCGACGAGATCGCGCGTCCGGCTCTCGACGAGGTGCAACTCGGCCTGCGGGTACCGCCGCGTCGTCTCGCGCACGACCGTCGGCAGCAGGTACGGCGCCATGGTCGGGATCACGCCGATCCGGAGGGGGCCGACGAGGTCGTCCGAACGCTCGGCGGCGACCTCGAGCAAGCGGTCGACGTCGTCGAGCACGGTGCGGGCGGCGACGAGGACCGCTTCACCCTCGGCGGTGAGCCGGGCCCCGTGGCGGTCGCGCTCGAAGAGCACGACGCCGAGTCGTTGCTCGAGTTCGGCGATCTGGGCCGACATCGCCGGCTGGCTGACGTGGCAGGCGTCGGCGGCGGCACCGAAGGTGCCGTGCTGCGCGACGGCGGCCATGTACTCCAGTTGTCGCAGCGTGGGACGTTCCATCACGAGAAGTGATGATATCCACTCGGACAACCTGTTGGACCCGATCGATGAAGAGGCGCATGATCGAGACAGAGATTCGGACGAAAGGACACTTCGACATGAGCGACACGAACACGATGAGCATCGACATCGGGATCAGCGACGCCGACCGCAAGGAGATCGCGGCGGGGCTCTCGAAGGTGCTCGCCGACACGTACACCCTGTACCTGAAGACGCACAACTACCACTGGAACGTCGTCGGCCCGATGTTCAACACCCTCCACCTGATGTTCGAGGAGCAGT
>JAGQSS010000004.1:0-50436 GCA_020439405.1 Ilumatobacter sp.
CACGTTCGCTCGCCGGAGGAGACCGAGAAGCTCGTCCGTCGGGCGTTCGCGTCGGTCGAGGTCACCGTACGACACGATCTGCTCAGAATTCCCTACTCGCATGCGATTGTCGTGGCGCGTCTCTGACCCTGCGGTTCGTAGGGAGGCGACGGCGTCGACCGGGTGTCTGGCCGGTGATCATGGCGTCCGAGTGAGCGGCGCAAGCGGTGCGCGACACGCGCGGGGTCATCGGCTGGTCTCGACGAACGGCGCCGAGCTCAGCTCAGCCCGCGGAGGCACCACAACCGGTACCGATCTGGCTGCAGGTTGCTGGGAACCTGAGAGCGAGGTTCAGCGATCGAGCGGCTGTATCCGTAGGCCCAACACCGAGAGTGACCGGTCACCATCCCACCAGGCACGAAACTCCCACAGGTCGGCACTTCCCTGGAAGTCGATGGACCGGCTGTCGACTGTTCCAGAAGTTCCGGGCAACGGCATTGATACAGTTGGCGGTGGCGGAGGCTGGCCCGATGCCGGCGTCGCTTGGACGTCGAACACGCCGGCATCGCTTGTGACCGGCTCGTCGCTACGGTATTCGATCGTGACACGGTAGCGGCGGTCCTCGAGGGGAACGTACGGCCCGTACATCGCAAACCCTGGGCTATCAACGCCCGGTTCGGCGGTGCGTGCGTCGCCTTCTGTCGATCCGGTTGCCGCAGGGAGCTCTGATGGGGCCCACTCGAAGGGGTCGCGGGCGGGTATCGGGAGTTCGACGACGAGCAGTCGGAACTCGAGGCCCTGGTCGTGCCGCTCGTCCAGGAGCACGCGCGCTTCGAGGTCAGCGACTATCTGTTCGGCACCCCGCACGAACTCGGCGTCGCCGTAGATTGCGAGTCTGCGCACGGCGCCGGCTTCAAAAGCGTTGTTCGAGCCGTTCGCGTCCAGCGACAGGAGGTGCCCAGTCACATGCGGGGCGTAGATGGCGACGATCTGCGTCGAAAGGCCGCTTGCCATGAAGTAGATGTCCGAGTCATCGACCTGGTCGAGCTTCCTCGCCAACCAGATCACCTCGTCGAGCGCGCCGTCGGACCGCGAACTCATCCAGTACAGCTCCCCGTATCTGGGATCGAGGTCAAGCACGCCCGTCGGGCGATGAACTGGCGAGGCAACGGTGAGCGCCACTGTGAGACCAATGACTGCAGCGACGGACCATGCCGGCCGCCGTACGCTGAGCACCGTCAATGCAACAACGGCTGTGACGAGCCCTACTGCAAACCATGCACCGCCGGGAACTCGTAGGTCGACGATGCGCGCTTGAACCAACACCAGCGTCCACAGTGAAAGGAAGACGGTGACGTGCGACCAACGCCACTGGACGACTCCGACGAGGGCGGCGACGTATACGGCTAGGGCAGGGTAGAGAAACGACCAGTAATAGGGAATCTCGAGCGTTCCACCATCACGTGCGAAGGTGTCAAACCAGTGCAACACGTATTGAAAGCCGAGCACGAATGCCACCGACCCGATGCCCCGTGTCGAACGCAGCCGGCTCCGCATTCGGGGATGGAGCCAGCCGACCATCAGAAGGACCGCTGGGATATAGATCCACCCGAAGGACAAGAGCCAGCCATAGTCAGGTGCCAGAAGCGGGTCGCCGCCGCCCGACAGTCGCCGCATGAAGGTGATGGTCGGTGTGTAGACGTTGGGAATGCCGTAGCGCCAACGAAACCAGGCCAGGCCTGCGAGCACTGTCGTCATCGCAGAGACACCGATCAGCGTGGCATGCCAGAGCAGAGATCGCCAGAACCGCCGCAGCCCGGCGAGGTACACGGCAACCGGAGCTGGGCTGATGACGACTGCGAACGGGTTACTGATCACGATCGAGGCGGCGGCCACGCCGATGAATACGGAGCGGGCGACGCGTCGTCGAGGCTCGAAGCACTGCGTCATGAGCAAGAGCCCGCCGCTGACCACGAACCACTCGACGTAGTCCGTGAGAAGCGGCCGCGTAAACATTGGGTTGGTGAGCACGACCAGGCCTGCGACAAGTTCGGCCTGCCGGTTCCACCCCCAGCGTCGGCCTAAGTGCCATAAGGACATGAGGATGGATGATGCGAAGACCCAGCGGACCACGAGGCGACCGGCGGCCGGACCCAACAGTTCGCTGACGTACATCGCGGGCAGGTACGCAGTCCACCGGGTGACGAAGTAGTGACGGTCACCGACCTCCCGCATGATGTCGTCGAAGTTGATGGTGTATCCGGTGTAGAAGATCGGATCGAGTGCGTTCGGCGTCAATCCGTACCGCTCGGGACGCAGAAGCAAGAAGAGGATCGGAGGCAGGAGCAACGCGGCACCGGCGCGTTCCCACCACCATCGGCGGGTCGACTTCTTGCCCGACAGGGCGACGCGATCGTCAGCACGCGTGGGTCCCGATTCGTTCAATGCCAGTGCAGGCGGTCGCTCTCTCTCGGTCGTCACCGGAACCACGCGCTCTGCGTACTCGTCGTGCGAATCGCCAGGACACGCCGCATGCCGACGTCCTAGGAACCTCGCTCGTAGCATGACGGTTGAGGCTAGCTTTGAACGACTTCGCAGCCCCGGTCACGAACGGACCGGGGATCATCGATCCGGAATCCACCTGCCCGCCGACTTCGGCTCTGAAGTCGAGCGGTCGCGCCGGATGGCGGACGGGACTGAAGACGAAAGAGACGACAGTGCGCCTGAGCGAATCGAGTTCTGGGTCCCTGATTGGTCGTCCCGGCGTTCCCGGTTCCGACGTCACCGATCGTCGTCCTCGGCCGGGACAGGGTTCGTGTGTATGGGGGGCTTCGTCCGGAGTGCTCGGGTTGGGCACCGGGTCGGCGCGATGACTGGCGCCCGGGCGGCGGACATCGTACCGTTCCACGGTCGCCGGCCACCGAGTCAGTAGGATGCCGCCAGCCAGCACCGCCCCGATCGCGAACCTCCCCACCGATGACAGAAACCTTCATCTCCTACTCGCAGAACGGCGAGGACATCGTGCTCTGGAGGGCCCTGAAAGGTGTCGAGAACGGCTTCTACATCGACGTGGGTGCCGCCGACCCGATCGGGCATTCGGCAACGTATGCGCTGTATCTCCGTGACTGGCGCGGGATCAATATCGAGCCGGTGCACGACTTCGCCGAAGCGCTGAGAACGCTGCGGCCTCGCGACATCACGCTCGAGATGGCACTGGGCGACGAGGCGGGCGAGCTCACTGCGTACGTCGTCGAGGGGACCGGACTCACGACCCTCGACAAGGATCGTGCCGACGAGCTGAGTGGCGACTTCGACGTCCGGACCCGAATCGTCCCCACGGCGACGTTGGCGTCCGTCTGCGCGGAACATGTGCCGCCCGGGCAACCGGTCCACATCCTGAAGGTCGATGTGGAGGGCTTCGAGCGCCAGGTGCTGCAGGGCGCCGACTTCGAGACGTTCCGGCCGTGGGTGATCGTGATCGAGGCGACGCGCCCGAGTTCGCAGATTCAATCGCACGAGGAATGGGAGCCGATCCTTCTCGAGGCGGGGTACTCGTACTGCTCGTTCGACGGTCTCAACAGGTACTACGTCGCCACCGAACACTCCGATCTGGCGGAGGCGCTCTCGTACGGTCCGTCGGTGTTCGACCGGCCGTACCAACCGTCGGAGGTGACGCTCGGCATCGAGCGACACCGCGAACACATCCTGACCGAGTTGCACTCGACGAGGAAGCAAGCCGATGAGCTCGAACGCGACCTGGCCTCGGCGAGGGACGAGTACTCGAGACTGCGCGACACGGTGGTCGCCGAGCACCAAGCCGAACTCGATCGGATGGGCGAGCAGCTCGACCGTCTGGCGAACGAACTCGCCGATGTCACCGGTGTCCGAGATCGGGCGTTCGTCGCGCTGGAGACCGCACAACGCGAGCGTTCGGACGAGACGGACGAACTCCGGCGTCTTCGCGGGGAGGTCGATCTCGCTCGCCGGCAACTGCAGGGGATGTACGACTCCGAGACGTGGCGGATCGGGCGACTGATCTGGCACGTCGGACGGCGAACCGGTCTCGCAGAAGTGGCCCGTCGGCCGGCCCAACAGCTCCTCGGTCGAGTCTTCGGTGAGACGACGGACGCCGCGCCCGGCCGCAGGGGGATCGCAGGTGCGATCCCGGGGCGTCGGGGAGCGACGGCCGGCCCATGGGATTTCCCGTCGACGCACACCTGGGAGGGCCCGCTCGCCGACCTGGCCGACGAACTCTCGACCGGCGTGGTGCCGGAGCCCGACAGATTGCACCTCGCGATCGACGAGCTGGCGATGGACAGCGACGACGCGATCGCATCGGGCCGATTCTCGTACTCGGAGCGGCGTGCGCTCGGCGAGCTCCAACTCGCGCTGAAGGGACGCAGCCATCGCAGCGCCGAGCCGGGGCTCGTCGTGATCGACGCACGGTGCTTCGACGATCCGGCACTCGCGCATCGTGGCATCGGTCGTCACGCTCTCGACGTCCTGGGCCAACTCGCCGGCAGTGTCGCCGACGCCTCCGAGGTGATCCTGGTCGGCGACGGTGGTATCGACTCGTTGTCGCCGCGACCCGATCTGGCGTGGACGCCGATGTCCGCGGCGGAGTTCGTGCGCAGCCACCGCACGGCCGACCTCTTCGTCTCGTTGTCACCCGTCACGGCGCCCGTGATCCCGAGTGCGATCGGACACGACACCCGAGCGATCGCAATCGTCTACGACCTGATCCCGCTGGCCTACCCGCGTCACTATCACGCCGATCCGGCGTCGTTCGTCGAGTATGTCGGTCGTCTCAGCTGGCTGCGGACGTTCGACGGACTCTGGTCGATCTCGGCAGCGACGATCGACGATCTGGTCGATCGCCTCGACATCGATCGAGCGCGAGCCGAGTTCACGGGCGTTTCGTACGCGCTCCGCTCCGACGCCACCGAGGGAACGAATGCGACCGCCCCGGTGGTGATGGTGTGCGGCGGTGGTGAGCCGCGAAAGAACATGCTGACGCCGATCGAGGCGATGCGACGGAGCCACCTCGACGTCGACGTCGAGATCATGGGCGTGTTGCCCGAGCAGTTGGCGGACCCGCTCGTCGAGATCGGATCGCCTCGATCCCGGCGTTCGCTCACCCTGCTCGGACGGGTGTCCGACGACGAACTCGCCGCGGCGTATCGTCGAGCGGCGGTCGTCGTGGTGCCGTCGCACGCCGAAGGTTTCTCCCTTCCAGTCGCCGAGGCGCTCGAAGCGGGCCGACCGGTCGTCGCGTCGGCGATTCCGGAACACCGAGAGTTGCTCGGCGAGGGACCTTGGCTCGTCGACCCGAGGGAACGCAAACAATGGGCCGTCGCCGTCAAGGCGGCGCTCCGCAACGCAGACGAGTGGCACCGCCGGCAGGACGAGACGTATCGCCACTCGGTGAGTCGACGCTGGGATCCGGCGCAGTACAGATTCGAAGCGACTCGTCGACGCTCCACACGACGTCGGCGTCAGCGCCCGACCTTGGCGATCGTCACGCCGCTGCCACCGCAGCGGACCGGGATCGCCGACTACTCGGCGTTCGTCTTTCCGGCGCTCGAGCGCTACTTCGACGTCGGCTACGTCGTGAACTCGCTCGACGAAGTAGCAGCCGGCATCGGCCCGCGACGCGACGAGACGATCACGACCGGACTGGTCGGTCGGTTCGATCACGTGCTGCACGTGCTGGGCAACAGTCATTTCCACGTGCCGGCACTCGAGCATCTTCAGCGACTCGGCGGCGCCGCACTCGGTCACGACAACCGGATGTCCGGCGCCTACCTCCACTGGCGGGGAGCGGCAGCCACCGCCCGGGTGATGTCGATGCACGGGGCCGACATCGCCGAGCCCGACGTCTATCGCTACTTGGTCGACCTCGACGGTGCTCCCGACTCGTGCTACGGCGAGATCGCCGAATGGGCCCGTCCGCTCTTCGTGCACAGCGATCGCCTGGCGGCCAGGCTGAGCGCCGAGACGGGACACGACGTGCTCGCACTCCCGTTCTGCCCACTCCGCGTGCCGAGCGCCGAGGAGATCCGACGCGAACCCCGACGTCGGGGCACTCGCAGGATCGTGACGTTCGGGTCGGTCAGCGTCGCCCTCAAGCGTTGCGACCTCGTCGTGGAGATGCTGGGGTGGCTCCGCCAGTGGGGTGCCGACGTCGAACTCGTCATGGTGGGCGAGGGGAGCGAGCAGGAGTTGGCGCTCATCGACCGGTTGGCGGTCGAGTCCGGTGTCGCCGATCGCGTGACCGTCACCGGACGCGTCGACGACGACGAGTATCGCCGTTGGCTCGTCGAGGCCGACCTCGCCGTCCAGGTCCGGAACTCCGGCCTGCAGACGAACAGTGGTGCTGCGATGGATGCTGTCGCCTTCGGCGTACCCCTCGTCACGACCGAATCCATGCGCACTGATCTGTTCGAGGACGCCCCCAACGTGATCACCGTGCCGGACTGCTTCAGTTCGTTCCAGCTCGCAGAAGCCGCCCAGGTCGGCCTCGCGCGCGATCGGCGCGAGGCCGAAGACGAGCGCCGGGCCTTCGTCGACGCACGCAGCCCCGAGGAGTACGCGGCGATCCTCGCGGAGGGGTTGCTCGGATCATGAGCTTGTGTTTCGACATCACGCAGTTCACCCGTATGCCGATGGCGTCGGGTATCCAGCGTGTCCTGCTCCAGATCGCTGAGCGGTGTGCCGACGACGATCGGTTCGCCGTGATGTGCCGAAACGGCGCCCACCTGCTCACCCCCGACGCCGCCGACATGTTGATCCGGAGTCGCTTCGACTCGACGTGGCGGGGTCCGCTCTGGTGGAGCGCCACCGACGTCGCGCTCGGTCGCCTGACCACCGACGAGATCGGCGACCGCTTCGATGCGTACGTCTTCGCCGAGCTCACCTATGACCGTGAGACGCTCGATCGATGGCAGGAGTTGATCGACGTCCACCCGGATCGTGTCGGCGCCATCTTCTACGACGCCACTCCGGAGACGCATCGCGAGCTGTTCGGCGTGCAACCTCCAGCGGGTGCCGGCCGATACTTCCGGATGGTGGCCACGCTCGATCGGGTCGCGTGCATCAGCCACGGTGCGCGGCGTGAGCTCGCACAGATCGCACGACGCGACGAGACCGAGTTCGACGTTGCCCCGCTGGGTGGCGACCACCTCCCGGTCGCCGACGCCGGCGACCCACCGACGTCGTTCGTCGTGCTTGGAGATCTCAAGGCCAAGAAGCGCGTCGACATCGTCCTGGAAGCCTTCGAGCGGGTCCGCGACGAGGTGGACGTCGATCTCGTCATCATCGGTCGCAGCATCGAGGGCGAGGACCGGATCGCGGGGCTGGTGCGGTCCGCCAGTGCCGACCCACGCGTGACCTGGTTGAGTGAGGCCACCGATGCCGACGTCAGCGAGCAGCTCGGGCGTGCGGTGGCGGGAGCATTCGTCGCAGGGGAGGAGGGCTTCGGTCTCCCGGCACTCGAACTCCTGCACGCGGGTGTGCCGATCGTCGTCGATGCCACACTCCCGTCGCTCCGCTACGTCGACGATCATGGCCAGATCCGACTCGAGCACGTCGACGTCGCGTCCGTCGCCGAGGCCATCGTGCGGTTGGTCGGCGCCGAGCGTGATCGATTCCGGGGTGACGCCGAGAACGTCGCCGTACCGTCGTGGGACACATTCATGACCTCGATCCGCGAGGTGATGACGCGATGACCGGTGGCGACGTCACGACGGTGCTCTCCGCCCCACCGACCACGCGATGACGGTCCTGTTCAACGTCACCGATGCGATCGGGACGGCGCCCAACCACGGGATCACCCGAACCGAACGGCGGCTGGCCACGGCACTCGCCGGACGCACGGACGTCGAATTCGTCCTCGTCCGGGGTCACGACTTGTGGCAGGTCGACGCCACGGAGATCCTGCCACTGCTCGACCGACCCGACGTGGCGTCCACGCCGCATGTCGAGCGGTTCGGCGTCGATGATCCGCCTCGCGCCCCCTCGGCCGTTGCGGCGGTGGTCGATCGCGTGCGTCGGCGAACCCCGGCAGCACCATCCGATCCGTCGTTCAGCGCTCGTTCCTACCGATCCCGGGCCGACGATGTGCTGGTCTCGGTGGGACTCGACTGGGTGCACGGAACGCTCGACATCGCCGAACGGCACGTCTTCGGTGCAGGTGGACGGTTCGTGGGGCTCTCGTACGACCTCATCCCGATCGACCATCCCGAGTGGTTGTTCCCCCCCGATGTCGACGGCTTTCGAGCGCACCTCCGCCGGTTGCTCCGGGTAGCGGACTCGGTGATGTGCATCTCGGCGTCGACGCAGTCGGACCTGCTGCGTCACTTCCCGGACGTCGACCGGACGACGACACCGGTCATCACGCTCGGAGCCGACGCCGCAACGCACTCCGGCTCCGAACACCGCGCGTTCGCAGCCTCGATGTTCGACGGCGCTCCGTATGTGATCTATTGCGCGACGGTCGATCGGCGGAAGAACCATCGCGTGCTGTACCGAGCGGTGCGGGAACTCGTCGACCGGGGCATCGATGGCAACGTGTTGTTCGTCGGCCGGGTCGGGTCGGGAGTCGACGATCTCATCGATTCGATGCGACACGATCGATCGATCGCCGGGCGGATCGCGCTCGTCACCGATTGCGACGACCGCCATCTCGCTGCGCTGTACGAGCGGTCGGTCGGCGCCGTGTACCCGTCGCTGTACGAGGGGTGGGGCCTCGGTGTCACCGAGGCCTTGGCGCACGGTCGACCGTGCGTGGTCGCGACGGGTTCGTCCCTCGGGGAAGCCGGGTTGGGCGCATGCCGGGAGGTCCACCCCTTGCGGACCGGCGCATGGGCGGACGCGATGCAGCAGATGTTCGCCGGCCAGATCCCGGCACCGGCCGTCGACCTCCCGACGTGGGAATCGGCGGCGGCGCAGGTGCTCGAGGTGGCGACGCGATGACGCTGTGGTTCGACTTCACCACCACGATCAGGAATCAGGGTCGGAGCGGCATCGCCGGCGCCGAGTGGAACATCGGGCAGGCGCTCCTCGAAGCGACTCCCGACCTGCGCTGTTTCGAACTCGCCGGTCGCAAGGGCCTCGTCGAGATCGACCCGCGCGTCCGGTTGGCCGGAGCCGTCTACGCTTCCTCGTCCGGTGGCACTGCGATCGTCGTCAACGTCACCCCGACGTGGCGCGATCGTGTACGAGTCGGACTCCGGTCCCGTCTGGGACGACGCGCCGACCCGTACATCCGGGCGATGTCGAGGGTGTACCAGGCACCTGCCACCATGCGAACGTGGCTGCGAGAACCGCGCCGGCCGCGACCGGCGGCTCGTCCAGACCTGGCGCTGCTCGGCGACGTCGTTCGCAGCGACGACGTCGTCATCTCGATGGGAGCGGATTGGGACGGTGAACTCGCCGAGCGGTTGCTGGCACTCAGGCAGCGGACCGGTTGCACGATCGTCACCATGGTCTACGACCTCATCCCGCTGACCCACACTCATCTCGCGTTCCACAACGATCCGGCGCTGTTCACGCGCTACTACGACGCCCTGCTCGAGACGAGCGACCTGATCACCTGCATCTCGGAGCAGTCGCGTCTCGACCTCGTCGACTTCGCCGTGAGTCGGGGCAAGCCCGAACCGAACGCCGAGGTGCTCGTCCTCGGGGAGACGCCGCCTCCACCCATCACCGCCGACGACCGCCAGGACTTCTACCTCTGTGTCGGAACCGTCGAGCGGCGGAAGAACCTCGAGCTCGTCTACGACGCGCTCCGCATCCTCGAGTCGGCAGGGCGGCCGGTCCCGACCGTGGTGGTCGCCGGGGCCATCGGGTGGGGCAACGACGATTTCCTCGCCGAGATCCGAACGAGTACGACCGAAGCCAGCCGTGCCATGGTGTTCCTCGGGGCCGTCGACGACGACGTGCTCGAGCGCTTGTACCGAACCGCGAGGGGTTTGCTCTTCCCGTCGGTGTTCGAAGGATGGGGGCTTCCCGTGCGTGAGGCCGCCGTTCGCGGCTGTCCGGTCGCCATCAGCGACAGCCCGGCCATCCGTCAGGCCGCCGGCACCTACGAAGGAGCAACGGTGCTCCCGAGCAACGACGCCGGCCCATGGGCGGACTACCTCGACCGGGGCCCGACCGCGACGGTAACGGCACGGGTTCGACCCTGGTCCGATGTGGCCGCCGACCTGCTGCGACTCGTCGCGTCGGAGGCCGGTGGAGCCGGGGCGACGCCAGGCGGCGCGATGCAGTCGTCCGGATAGGCTCCGCCCAATGGCCACCGGTGACGTCGTCGTCGACGGACTGTGGAAGACGTTCCGCATCTACCAACAACGCAGCTCGACCCTGAAGCAGGCCGTTCTCCGACGCGGGAACGAGGTCTACGAGGAGTTCTGGGCACTTCGCGACGTGACGTTCGAGGTGCCTGCAGGGACCACCGTCGGGCTGATCGGCGCGAACGGAGCGGGCAAGAGCACGATGCTCAAGGTGTTGTCGCGGATCCTGGTTCCGGACAAAGGGAGTGTGCACGTCGACGGGAAGGTCTCGGCGTTGCTGGAGCTCGGAGCCGGCTTCCACCCCGAACTGAGCGGACGCGAGAACGTCTTCCTCAACGGGACGATCCTCGGGATGACCCAAGCCGACATCAACAGCCGGTTCGACGAGATCGTCGCCTTCGCCGGGCTCGAGCATGCGATCGACAACACCGTCAAGACGTACTCGTCCGGCATGCAGGCCCGACTCGGCTTCGCGGTTGCCGTGGCGATCGAGCCCGACATCTTGATCGTCGACGAGGTGTTGGCAGTCGGCGACGAGGAGTTCCAGCGGCGGTCACTCGAACGGATGAACGAGCTGCGGTCGGGAGGCCGCACGGCGATTCTGGTCAGCCACGGTCTCGCCACCGTGCAGCAGGTCTGCGACACCGCAGTCTGGCTCGACCACGGTCAGGTGAAGGCGGTCGGTGGTGCTGAAGACGTCATCAATCAATACCTGAGGAGCGTGAGCCCCGACGTGCGACTCGATGCCAAGGGTCGCGAACACCTCGGGTCGGGAGAGATCGAGGTCGACGTCGAGATCACCAGCGGAGGGTCGGCCGTCGACGCGATCGAGTCCGGTACGCCGATCGAGGTCGACATGCGGTGGCGGGCCGACACGCCGCTGACCAATCTCCGCTTCCAGTTCCTCGTCCACGCGACCGACGGCCAGGTCGTCGCCGGCGACGTGATCCACGACGAGTCCGTCAACTCGGTCGGCGCCGGCCCCGGCGGATTGTGTTACAGCGTCCCCGGTTTCGACCTCCTCCCTGGTTCCTACCACCTGTCGGTGTCGGTGACCGATGCCCAGTCGGGACATCTCTACGACAGTGCGACGAACGTCGCGCATCTGGACGTCCACCCTCGTGGCAGCCAGATCGAGTTGCCGGGCTACGTACCGCTCGGCGGACGGTGGACGCGTCGTGGCTGAGAGCGTCGTCGGAGCGCTCAAGGAGGCATCGGGATACCGCGACCTGATGTTCAACCTGACGCAGCGCGAGCTGCGGAGCCGGTATCGCCGGAGCTTTCTCGGTTGGGGGTGGTCACTTCTCCAGCCGGCGATGATGACGGCGGTCTACGCCATCATGCTCGGCTACTACCTCAAGGTCACGCCCGAGGCCGGCGATCCCAGCGGTATCGACGTCTACGCGTTCTTCCTGCTCGCAGGTTTGTTGCCCTTTAACTACTTCTCCGCGTCGCTGACGACCGGCATGGGCACCATCGTCAACGCCGGGGGACTCATGACCCGCGTCTGGTTCCCGCGTCTGCTCTTGCCGATGTCGTCGATCCTCGCCTTATCGGTGTCGCTCATGATCGAGATGGGCATCCTGGCGGTGGTCGTGGTCGCCTTCACACAGGAGTTCATGATCCTCGCGCTGCTGCCGGTCGCGATCGTGTTGGTGGTGCTCTTGGTGCTGTTCACCATGGGATCGGCGTTGTTCCTCACCGCGGCGAACGTGCGTTTCCGCGACGTCGAGTACCTCACCTCCGTGATGCTGCTCGCGTACTTCTACCTCACGCCGATTCTCTACTCGCCGACCTTCATTCCGCAGAAGGAACTGCCGCTCATCCCGCTCGACCTGCGCCAGATCGCGCTGGCGAACCCGATGGCTCGCTTCGCCATGGCGTTCCGGAACGTCTTCTACGACGTCCGACTCCCGGGCCTCCCGACCATGTTGTGGCTGGTGTTCTGGTCCGTGTTGGCGTTCTACTTGGGCACCCGCTACTTCGTGCGGCGATCCGACCGCTTCGCCGAGATGATGTGATGCTCGGCGAGATCGGTGACATCGATCTGTCGAGGTTCGCAACCGCCGCCGAACTGTTCGACGAGTTGCGCCGATCCCGTGCCGAAGCCGTCGTCGTGCACGACGGTACGGTGACGATCGACGACCACGGCCTCGCGGCGCTCGTCGATGCGCTGCGAGCGCCGATGGCGGCGACCGCCTCACCCGTGCCGCTCCCCGGAGCCGGCTCAGCGGCCGTCCTCGAAACCGCGCTCGACACGGAACTCCCGCCCGCCCCGTCGCTGCCGACCGCATGTCCGCGTCTCGCGGTGATCTCGGTCGACGCGGTTGCCAGTATCGGGTTGTCGACGCCTGGCCCGGGGACCGATGGCAGGGTCGGGTTCGCGTCGCTGTGCGACGCACTGACGAGCGGCGGCTGGCGTCACGTCGCTGCGCCCGGCGCCGTGCTCGACTGGGACCCGAGCGAGGTGTCAGGCGATGTGTGGCCGGACGGTGTCGCTGCCGAGGTGAGCGGGCCGGCCAACGATGGCCTCGAGACGCATCGGTTGTGGGCGCGCACGCGACTCCGTCCGATGTCCGTGCTGATCGACGGAGCGTGCGTCACCGACTCGATCCACAACGGCTCGCAGGCCGTGGTGCTCAATGTGGCGCAGGCGCTCCGTCGCGTCCGACCGGACGCCGAGGTGGGCCTCGCCGTGCCCAAGGAGCACGTGGCATCAACCGCACGGGTGCTGGCCGGTACCGGAGTCACCGTGACGGAGCGTGGCCGACTCGACCGGCGATTCGATGTCGTGTACCGGCCCTACCAGCTCCTCGATCCGGGGGAGGTCGACTGGCTGGTCGCGGCCGGCGAACGGCTCGTCGTCGCCCAACTCGACATGATCGCGTTCTCGAATCCGACGTACCACGTGCCGGCGCACTTTCACGCTGTCCGCAACCTGCAGCGATGGACGATGCGCCACGCGGACGGGGTGACGTTCATCAGCGACTTCGGACGTGCGACGGCGATCGGGGAGTGCCCCGATCTCGACCCGCGACGGCTGTTCGTCGTGTCGTGCGGTGCCGACCCCACCCCGCCGCCGGGCGCGTCGCCGGCGCCGACCGTCGAAGGTCTCGTCGGCGGTCGCTTCATCGCGTGCGTCTCGGCGACCTTCCGCCACAAGAACCGTCAGCACGCGATCGGTGTCTTCGGCGAGCTGTACCGGCGCGGCGCCTACGACGGTCGACTCGTCGTTGCCGGGCCGGAGCCGTACTACGGCCGTTCGACCGAGGTCGACGACGAGGCGATCGCAGCGCTCGACCCTGCCACCCGCGAGCGGATCGTCCGTCTCGGTCAGGTCGACGAGGGGACGAAGTGGTGGTTGCTGCGATCCGCCGACCTCGTGCTCTATCCATCGATCATCGAGGGGTTCGGTCTGATCCCGTTCGAGGCCGCGTCCGTCGGGACGCCGTCGCTGAGCCACCGCGGCAGTGCGATCGCCGAGGTGCTCGACCCGGCGGCGACGGTGGTGGGGTGGGACCGGGTCGGGTGGGCGGATGCGGCAGCCGCGATCCTGGACGACCCGAACGAGCGCGAGCGGGTGCTCACCGGTGTCCGGAACGCGGCAGAGCGGCTCACCTGGGACCGCTCTGCCGAACTCGCGTGGGAAGCGTTCGAGTCGACGATCGCCCGGCCGAGATCGTCCTTCGTGGTCGAGGAAGGCGGGATCCGCTCGCGGACCGGCCGGCGACCCGAGCGCTTGGCCACCGGCGTCTCGGCGATCCACTTCGGCAACCGGGTCCTCGGCTACCTCGAGCGTCGATTCGGCTCCTGACCGGGTCGCTACAGGCGGGTGTCGGCCTTCCGGAGTGGGGTGCCGTCGTTCTTGGCGGGGGTGTAGGCGTTCTTGGCGATGGTGCCGAGGTGGTCGGCGACGAGGTGGACCCAGGTGTGGGTGGAGTTGGTGTAGCAGACCTTGCCGTCGTTGCCGATGGGGGCGATGGCGACGTTGGGGTCGATGGTGCCGGGTCCGAAGTTGACGTTGGAGGCTTCGGGGCGGTTGGTGACGTTGGACGACAGGAGGAGTCCGTCGCCGCCGGCGGCGGCGCCGACGGGGGTGAGGTTGACGATGGCGGCGTCGCCGGGGTTGCCTGCGACGGTGAAGCACACGCGGTCGCCCGGAGCGACCGTCTTCGGTGCCGAGGGAAGATCGCCACCGGTTCGGGCCATGTTGCGTTTGAAGGTCGGCCACGGGGCCTCGCCGAGCGAGGTGCCCGTGGTCCAGATCGTGACGACCATCTCGTCGCCGCCGTCGGTCTGGAGATTGCCGTTCTTGTCGCCGACGTTGAGCTGCACGATCCAGGTCTTCCCGCCGACTTCGGCGATCGTCGGTGTCGACATCGAGGCGAAGAGGGTGTGGGGATAGCTCGAACGAAGGACGGCCCGGGAACTTCCGGTGATGGCGTCGAAGATCTTCATCTGCTGCTCACCCTGGACGACGGCCTCGAGACTGCCGTTGTGGTCGATGTCGGCGATGGCAACGCCACCGTAGGTTCCGGCGCCTGCGCTGCACGCTCCGTCGGTGACGCACTGCTGCCAGAGCAAGGTTCCCGAGCGATCGAAGGACATGAGCATGCCGCCTCCGGAGACGACCCAGATGCGAGTCTGCCCGTTGACGGTGGCCACCGAGGGCGACCCCATCACTGGCCCGCCGGTGGGCGCGTTCCAGAGTGGCTGTCCGGTCTTTCCGTCGAGCGCCATGATCTTGTTCGCGGCGGGTCCGAGGAAGTACAGGCCGGTGCCGACGATCACGTCGAGCGCACCGTCGCCGTTCAGGTCGGCGAGTGCCGGGGTCGACCACACCACGGCATCGCGCACGTAGTAGCTCCACCGGACGCTGCCGTCCATGCGGAAGGCCCAGACGTATCCACCGTGGCCGTTGCCGTAGCACGGTTGGGGCACGCCCGACCCGTCACAGTCGGCGCCGATCACGATCGAGTCGGTGCCGTCGCCGGTGATGTCGCCGACGACGGGGGAGCTCCAGACGGTGTCACGGAGCCATTGATGCATGTGGTCGAGCCGGGCACCGTCGGTGCCGCGGAAGACGTCGACCGTCTGACCCCAGCTCGAAGCGATGACGTCCGGGATGCCGTCGCCGTCCACATAGGCGACGGTCGGGGTACCGAACAAACCTTCGATCGCTCCGACGAACTCGGGTGCCACGTAGCGGTTGAAGATGGTGGTGGGATTCCCGCCCTTGAGCGAAAACGCCGCGAGCCGTCCGCCCGTGTTGGCGACGATGACGTCGTCGACGCCGTCGCGATTCACGTCGGCGATGACGGGCGAGGCTTGGGTGGCGCCGTGGCCGGTCTGGAGGTTCGCCCCACCGGGATCGACGGTGATCGTGCGTCCGGTCGCGGTCTCGTACACCCTGACCAGGCTGTTCATGCCGCCCGTGACGATCTCGGGCTGTCCGTCGCCGGTGACGTCGGCCACCGCCGGTGAGCTGAAGTTCGAGTTGGTCGCGAAGCCGAGGTCGTACCCGTTCAGGGGATACCGGATCGGGGCGCCTGGCGCCTCGGTCAGCGTGATGCCGGCGGCCTCGACCGTCGGGGACGTGTCGGGGCGACCGACCATGGTGGCGGCAAGGGCGAGCGACACCGCGAGGGGTGCAGCCCAGCGGGCGGATGTGCGGGACGAGATCATGTGGTCACCTACTCTGGCTTCCGTTTGTCATCGGCGTGCCACGTCAGGTGCTTGAGCCTTCAGCCGGCCGGGACCACCCGAATCACGAGGGGCCACTCCTGCAGCTGCTGGTCGACGTGCCACGTCCGTCCGCTCCAGTCCCCGAGTGTACGCGCACAGTCGTCGCTCCCGACCCCGGCGCACACCACCGCCAGGCCGGAATCACCCGTCCGGTCGACGACGTCACGAATCTCGTCTTCGATCGGATCGGATCGGTAGGTCACTCCGATCAGGTCGACTCCGGCGCTCCGTCCGGCGACGACGGCAGGCCACACCGACCAGTAGTTACCGGCGACGAGATCGGCGTCGAAATGCTCGGCGGCGTCGACGTAGACCTCGGACTGTTCGAGCAGTGGGACCTCGGTGCGGTGCACGACGATGATGGTCGCCACGACCGCGACCACGACCCCTGCAAGCCCGGCGGCACCGAGCGCACGGGTTCGCCGCCACTCATCGGCGGTGTCGATCTCGTCGGCGGTCGGTACGTCGTTCGTCTCGCCGGCCGTCGTCCGAGACCGCAACGAACGGGTCCCGAGTACGAGCTCGGTCGTTGCCGCAGCGACGTACAGCATGAAGGTGACGTACAGGGGATAGAAGTACCGGTACTCGTAGAGGTTCTGTTCGATCCAGGCGTTGGCGCTGAAGGCGACGAACCAGGCTCCCGCGAACAGGGGGACGACTGCGTACACAGCCAGTGCCCGCCGCCTCACGTGCTTCGCGGTGATCGCCACGACAATCACCGTCAGCACCACGATCACCGTGGCGAGGTTGTCACGCACCGAGCCGGCCACGTTGCCCGACACCTCGCGCATACCCTCCTCGACTCGGCTCCATCGGAACTCGTCGTAGGGATAGTCGACGTCCGGTCCGGTGTCGACAAGGGCACCGACGACGTCGGTGAGCACGAACGCGACGGCGGACGCCGCGACGAACGCCACCGAGCGGCGAAGGCGTTGTGACGCATCGGCGTCGAGCAACCAGATCAGCGGGGACACCGCCAAGAGCGACGGGTTCAGGAACGTGGCGCCGACGAGGAGCACGGCAGCGATGACGTAGCGTCGCCCGGTCCACAGCCAAGATGCACCGATCCACGACAAGACGCTCACGAAGTAGAGCTGTTCCACCGCGAACCGATAGCCGGTGCCGGTGTGGAACGGCACCATCACGATCAGCCCGGCGATCAACGTTGCCGCAGCGTGCTCGAAGCCACCGATTCGGAGTCCGCGCGCCCACGCGTGGAACGAAACGAACGCTGCCCCCGTGCCGAAGAAGGCGCCTGCGATCAGCATCGTCTGGAACCGGAAGTTCCAGATGGGATCGCGGATCGGCATCGTCAGGAGAGGGACGACGTTCGCGAGTCGATCCTGTCCCCAGTAGAAGACCGTCCACCGCTGAGTGGACATGAGCGACGGGAGCAGCGCATCGGCGTTCGTCGGGGCGAGGTACCGACGAACGGCGATCGCAACGAGCAGACATAGCACGACCGTGGTCGGAGCGGCTCGGCCGATCGTCGACCAGGGCGATCGACGTGGCCGTCCGTCGGTAGGCGTCGCGGGATCGTCCTCGGCCCCGGCGTCGACCGACGAGACGTCGATGTCAGGCGCGTCCACCGGTCAGACGTGTGACGATCGGCGAGAGCCGCTTGACGCCGAGCTTCTGACCCGCTCCGGAGTAGCCAGCGATCACGAACATCGCGCGGACACCGTCGCGCCAGCCGATCTTCTTGCCTTCGTCGTAGGTCCGGCCGTCGTAGCCGATCCCCACCTCGTAGACGACGAGGCCGAGCCGGGCGATCTTCGCCGTGACCTCGGGTTCGACGCCGAAGCGGTTCTCCTCGATCTCGATCTGGGCGAGCGCCTCGCGACGGAAGGCCTTGTAGCACGTCTCCATGTCGGTCAGATTGAGATTCGTCGCCATGTTCGATGCCGTGGTCAGGATCTTGTTGCCGACGTAGTGCCAGAAGTACAGGACACGGTGCGGGCGGCCACCCATGAACCTCGACCCGTAGACGACATCCGCCTTCCCGTCGACCAACGGCGCGATCACGATCGCGTACTCGGCCGGGTCGTACTCGAGATCGGCATCCTGCACGATGACGAACGGCAGGGACGCCTCGGCGAACCCGGTGCGGAGCGCTGCCCCTTTGCCCTGATTGTGGTCGTGGAGCACGACACGAATGCGGTCGTCGTCGAAGCCGGCGAGGATGTCGCGGGTGCCGTCGGTCGACCAGTCGTCGACGATGACGAGCTCGCCGACGAAGGGTGAATCGAGGACGGCGTCGACGATCGTCTCGATGGTGGCCCGTTCGTTGAAGCACGGCATGACGACGGACAGGCAACGGTCGGGAATCATCGCTGCGAGGATAGTGGCGGTCGCTGTCGTCAGCGCCGTGCGACCAGCAGGACCGATTGGCCGAACGGGGCGCGGACGCGGTCTTCGACCCATCGCGTGGGCGGCACGAGGAATCGGTCGAACACCCGGACACGCGGCCCGTCCGACGGGGTCTGGCGGAGCAAGCGGGCAACAATCAGCCAGCTGAACCAGCCCGGCAGGTTGACGTATCTGGCGAACTCGACGTCGAACCCGGCCGACTCGACGAGTTCGCGGAGTGGCCGGAGTCGGTAGCGGCGATGATGTCCCAGTCGTCGGTCGAAGTCGCTGTACAGCAGGGCGAATGCAGGGACCCAGATGGCGAGTTGGCCGCCCGGCTCCAGACGCGAATACAACTGAGCGAGCGCTCCACTGTCGTCGTCGATGTGCTCGAGCACGTTGATCATGACCGCCGATTCGAACCGAGCCGCCTCGTCGAGCGCGTCGAGTGTGCCCTCGACGACGGCGACGCGCCCGTCCGCCTCGAACCGCTCGCGGAGGAGTGAGGCGGACGCCGGATCGGGCTCGACCGACACGACGGCGCCTGCGGCGTCCGCGAACCGCTCGGTGAACGTCCCATGACCGGCACCGAGTTCGAGTAGCGGACCAGCGAGACAGGGCCGGATCATGTCGGTGATCCAGTCCATGTAGTTGACGGCGCCGTCGAGTGAGTCGAGCGTCGATCCGAGCTGCTCGGCGATGTCCTCGTCGCGAGGGTGGTCCGTCGTCATCGTGGGCTCGATTCCGTCGGGGCCGCGTCGGCCGGGATCTCGTGCTCGACGAGCCAGTCGATGGTCCGACGCAAGCCGTCACGCAACGCGACGCGAGGCGACCAACCGAGCTGGGTCTCGGCGAGCGAGATGTCGGGTCGTCGGAGCTGCGGGTCGTCGGACGGCAGCGGGTGGTGCACCACCTCCGAGGACGAGCCGGTGAGTTCGATGACGAGGTCGGCCAGTTCGAGCATCGTGAATTCGTTGGGGTTGCCGATGTTGACCGGGCCGACGAGGTCGGCGTCGACCAACGCGAGGAACCCGTCGATCTGGTCGTCGACGTAGCAGAAGCTACGCGTCTGAGTGCCCTCGCCGTAGACGGTCAACGGTTCGTCGTGCAGCGCTTGATCGACGAAATTGGTCACGACGCGTCCGTCGGACGGCGCCATACGTGGTCCGTACGTGTTGAAGATCCGCACGACGCGGATGTCGAGGCCGTACGTCCGGTGGTACGCGAACGTCAGCGCCTCGGCGAATCGCTTCGACTCGTCGTAGACGGATCGCTCGCCGATCGGGTTGACGTTGCCCCAGTAATTCTCGGGCTGCGGATGGACGAGGGGGTCGCCGTAGACCTCGCTGGTCGACGCGAGGAAGAAGCGCGCATCGTGTGTCCTGGCGATCTCGAGCAGGTGCCGGGTGCCGATGCTGCCGACGTCGAGCGTGTCGATCGGACGTCGGAGGTACTCGGGGGGCGATGCCGGGCTGGCGAGGTGCATGACGAGGTCGAACCGATGACCGGCGAGCGCGATGCCGAGATCGGTCGCCGTCACGTCATGCTCGACGAATCGGAACTCGGGATGACCGAGGAGCTGGGTGATGTTCGAGATGCGACCCGTCGACAGGTCGTCGACGCACACGACGCGGTCGCCGCGTTCGACGAGTCGGTCGCACAGGTGCGAGCCGAGGAACCCGGCGCCACCGGCGACGAGGACCGATCGGCCCGTCACCGGCGGCCGACTCCGTCGTAGTCGAGACCGACGTCGCGGACTGCCGCTGGGTCGAGCAGGTTGCGAGTGTCGACGATGGCCCGGCCGCGGAGACGGTGGGCCACGTCGGCGATCGGGACCGACGTGAACTCGGGCCACTCGGTGAGGACGACCAACACATCGGCGCCATCGACCGCAGTGAGCGGATCGGCCATGAGCTCGAACCGGCCGAGTCGCTCGGCGCGGTGGGCGCCCAGGTCGCCCCTCGTCGTCGGGTCGTACGCCCGGATGGTCGCCCCACGTCGTTCGAGCTCGTCGAGGATTCGGAGGCTCGGCGACTCGTGCAGGTCGTCGGTGCCGGCCTTGAACGTCAGACCCCACGCCGCCACCGTGATGCCGGTGAGCCGGTCGTGTCCGTAGCGGCCGACCGCACTGCAGACCTTGGCGATCATGCGCTCGTACTGCTGCTCGTTGATGTCGATCACGCCGCGCATCAACGAGAAGTCGTAGCCGTGTGCGGCGGCGATCGCGACGAGGGCGCGAGAGTCCTTCGGGAAGCAACTCCCTCCCCAGCCGGGTCCGGGCTTGAGGAACTGACTGCCGATCCGGCGGTCGCTGCCGATGCCCTCGACGACGGCGGCGACGTCGGCGCCGACCTGTTCGCACAGGGCGGCCACGCTGTTGACGAACGAGATCTTCATCGCGAGGAACCCGTTCGCCGCGTACTTGATGACCTCGGCCGATGCCGGGTCGGTGACGATGATCTCGGTGTCGAGCCCGTCGTAGAGCTTGGCGACGCGGTCGGCCGCCTCGGGCCGTTCGGCTCCGATCACGACCCGGTCGGGGTGGAGGAAGTCGTTGACGGCCGTGCCCTCCCGGAGGAACTCCGGGTTCGACACGACGTCGACGTCGTCGCGGCCCGTCGCGTCGCCGACCATGTGGAACGAGCCGACCGGCACGGTCGACTTGTTGACGATCACGGCACCGGGCGCCAAGAGCGGACCGAGCGTCGTCGCGGCGGCGACGACGGCGGAGAGATCGGCCGAACCGTCTTCGTCCTGTGGTGTCGGGACACACAGCATGACCACGTCCGAGTCGGGCACGCACGTGGTCGGATCGGTGGTGAAACGCAGCCGCCCGGCCTCGACGTTCGACCGGACGACCTCGTCGAGGCCGTCTTCGACGATCGGGATCAGACCCCGCTCGAGGGCCGCGACCTTGTCGGGGTCGATGTCGTAACAGGTGACGTTCGAACCGAGATGGGCGAGGCAGGCACCGGTCGTGAGCCCCACGTATCCGGTCCCCACGATGGTGACAGTGCTGGTCGTCATAGTCGTCGGCGGACGCCGACGGCCGAGCATATCCCGGGTGCCCCGACGGTCGGTCGACCGCGTCGGTATCATCGTCGCGTCCCGTTGCGACGACCCTGGAGAACCCCACCATCATGAAGCGCGCCCTCATCACCGGCATCACCGGCCAGGACGGACGGTTCCTCGCGGAACTGCTCCTGTCGAAGGGGTACCAGGTTTACGGTCTGCTCAAGGGCCAGGCCAACCCGAAGGCGCAGCTCGTCCAGGCCGAACTGCCCCAGGTCGAGTTGCTGGAGGGCGACCTCACCGACCTCACGTCGCTCGTGCGGGCCGTCGAGACGGCCCAGCCGGACGAGGTCTACAACCTGGCGGCGATCTCGTTCGTCGCGATGAGCTTCCAGCAGCCCGAACTGACGGCCAACATCACCGGCCTCGGCGTGCTGCGGATGCTCGAGGCGATCCGTATCGTCGGCGGCTCGCACGACAACCCGATTCGCTTCTACCAGGCGAGTTCGTCGGAGATGTTCGGCAAGGTGCGCGAGACGCCCCAGACCGAACTCACGCCGTTCTACCCCCGATCGCCGTACGGTGCCGCCAAGGTCTTCGGTCACGACATCACGGTCAACTACCGCGAGAGCTACGGCATGTTCGCCTGCTCGGGCATCCTGTTCAACCACGAGAGCGAGAAGCGCGGCCTCGAGTTCGTGACCCGCAAGATCACCAACGCCGTCGCGCGCATCAAGCTCGGGCTCCAGACCGAGCTGGCGCTCGGCAACCTCGAACCGCAGCGCGACTGGGGCTATGCCGGCGACTACGTCGAGGCGATGTGGCTCATGCTCCAGCAAGACCAGCCCGGCGACTACGTCGTCGCGACCGGCGAGACGCACTCGGTGCGGGAGTTCGTCGAGCGAGCCTTCCACCATGCCGGGATCGACGACTGGGAACGCCACGTCGTGATCGACGAGCGCTTCTTCCGGCCCGCCGAGGTCGACCTGTTGGTCGGCGACGCGACGAAGGCCGAGCAGATGCTCGGCTGGGAGCGCAAGGTGAGCTTCAGCGAGCTCGTCGAGCGCATGGTCGACCACGACCTCAAGGTCGAGACCGACCTCGTCGAACGCAGTCGCTGAACGCACGCTTCGCCAGCCCGACATAGGCCCGGCCCCGGCGGCCGTCGCGGCGGACGCCGTGGAGACCGGCACGCATGACCGCGTCGACGGCGACGTACGCGCGATAGGTCCACACGGGTGAACCCTGTGCGGCGTGGAAGCGGCAGCCGCTCTCGTACGACCACATCAGCGCGTCGCCGAATCGTTCGCCGGTGCTGTGGCCCCGGGCGTGCTCGACCTGCCACGCCGGTTCGATCGTGGTGGTGGTGCCGACCTCGTTCGCGCGCAGACACAGGTCGATGTCTTCGTAGAACATGAAATGGGCGGTGTCGAAACCCTCGATCCGGCGGAACGTGGCTGCGTCGATCAGCAACGCCGCGCCGCTCACGAATCCCCGCCCGTCGGGTGGCGGGCCGGAGCGCCGGAACCAGCTCCGCCCGACCTCGTCGCGGATGCGGTACGTCCGTCCCCGGTGATGGTCGTCGGCGGCGGTGTAGACGGGCCCGACGACGGCCGGGGGCTCGATGGGTTCGGTCTCCCAGGGCCAGGAGACCAATCGGGCGTCCGGGTTGAGGAACAGGAACCAGGCCGCCGTCGAGGCGTCGGCCAATGCGTTGCAGCCTGCCCCGAAGCCCGGGTTCGCCGGGTCGTGCTCGACTCGCGTCGGCACGCTCGCGGCCTGGGCGACGTCGAGGAGCTGCTCGTACGCTGCCGCATCGCCGTGCTCTCGGAGGGCGACCCGGGCGGTCGGCGCCGCCGAGGCGATCGAGGTGAGGCACGCCTCGACGTCGGCGGCACTCCCGTAGGAGACGATCATGACCTCCACGTCGATCGGCACGCCGGGACACTAGCGTTCCGACCCGAACCCGCTCCGGCCGCCCCATGATCTCCGTCGTCGTCCCGTACCCCGCCAGCAACAGCTCGGTGCGGACACGCGCCCTGCACTGGATCGATCGCACCGAACGGCTCCGAACCGAGCGACCGGACGTGTTCGGGCCGGGTTTCCGGTCGACGGCGAAGGTGAGCGCCGACGGCCCGGTGCTGCTGCTCCGCAACGCCCGACGGCTGACCCGCGGCGGCCTCGAGCGCCGGTGGCTCACCGCCGGCGCACCCGGGGTCTACGACCTCGACGACGGGCTGCCATGGGACGACGGCAACCTGCCCGGACTCGGCCGATGGTGGAAGCGGCCGTTTCCTCGATCGCTGATGGCCCGTCGTGCGGCGTCGGCCGCCGATCGTGTCGTCGCCGGTAACGACACGATCGCCGCCTGGGCGGGCGAGCACTGCGCCGACGTGCGCGTCGTCCCGACATGTGTCGAGCCTGGCGAGTACGACACACGCGACGACTGGTCGATCGACCGCCCACCCGTGATCGGCTGGATCGGGTCAACGGCCACCGAGCCGTACCTGGCGAGCATTGCGCCGGCGCTGCGAACGGTCGCCGACCGACTGGGGGCCCGGGTCGAGATGATCAGCGGACCCGGCGACCCGCCGACCGGGTTGTCGCCGTTCACCACGCGGATCGCCTGGGAACCCGGCATCGAGCGTCGGATCGCGACGTGGGACGTCGGGCTGATGCCCCTTGCGGACGGTGTGTACGAACGAGCCAAGTGCGGTTACAAGCTGCTGCAGTACGCCGCCTCGGCGATCCCGGCCGTCGCGTCGCCGGTCGGGGTCAACGCACCGATGCTCGAGCGGATGGACGGGCTGGCGGCGCGCACCGCGGACGAGTGGATCGACGCACTCGATGCGGTCCTGACCGAACCCGCCGAGCGTCGTGCCCGGCGCGGCGGCGCCGGCCTCGGTCTCGCCGGCGCCTACTCCTACGACGTCTGGCAGGACCGCTGGCTCGATGCGGTGGGGTGGTGACGATGCGGATCTCGCACGTCATCACCAAGGGAGACGTCGGCGGCGCCCAGACGAACGTCGTCGAACTCGCGAGCGCCCAGGTGCGCGCCGGGGACGACGTCGTGGTCACCGCCGGATCCGACGGACCCGCCCTCGAACGAGCCGCTGCTGCCGGTGCCCGTGTCGAGCTCGTGCCCGAGGTCGTCGCCGCGCGCGAGGGCGGCGGCTCGCTGCGGTCCGCGTACGGCGCCCTGGCGGCTCGCCTCGGCGACATCGCGCCCGACGTCGTCCACGGCCATTCGTCACACGCCGGCCTGCTCGCCCGAGCAGCATCGCGGCGACTCGGTCTGCCGTCCGTGTACACCGCTCACGGCTGGCCCTTCCAGCCCGGGGCGCCGTGGCGTCAACGCGTCTCGTCGTACGCCGGCGAGACGGTCGGCGCGTGGCTCGGCGACGTCGTGATCTGCTTGACCGAGTCGGAGGCCCGTGCCGCTCGTTGGGTGGTGCCATCGAGCCGGATGCGGATCGTGCCCAACGGGATCGCCGATGTGTCAGCCGATGAGCTGCGTCCGTCCGGTCGGTCGGCCGACGGACCGGTCCGGCTCGTGATGGTGGCGCGGTTCGCCCCGCCCAAGCAGCAGGCGGCGCTCCTGCAGGCACTCGCCGACGTGGCGGACGTCGCCTGGGAACTCACCTTCGTCGGGGAGGGTCCGGGCCGGACGGCATGCGAACAGATCGCAGCAGCGCGCTTCGGCGACGGCCGGGTGTCCTTCGCCGGCCATCGTGACGATGTCCCCGCGCTGCTGGCCCGACACGACGTCGCCGTGCTGTGGTCGGGGTACGAGGGGATGCCGATGGCGCTGCTCGAGGGGATGCGCGCAGGCCTGTGCTGTCTCGCGAACGACCTGCCCGGGGTCAGGGTGCTGTTCGGCACCGACCACGACCTCGAACCGGCCGGGGTGATCGCCGACGCCGACGGTCTCCCGGAGCTCGTGCGCCGCTGGGCCGACGACCGCGATGACCTCGATCGGTGGGGGCAGCGGGCGCGGCAGCGGTATCTCGATGCGTTCACCGCCGACGCCATGGCCGCCGCGGTCCGGCAGGCCTACGACGACGCGATCGCTCGGCGGCCGCTCATCGGCCGCCGTCGCGGACCAGGTGGCGGAACGTCAGCGAGATGATCCGCAGGTCGGTCGCCAACGACTCGTGCCGGACGTAGTAGAGGTCGTACTGGAGCTTGACCGCAGCGTCCTCCTGCGAGGCGGCGTACCGATAGCGGACCTGGGCCCACCCGGTCAGCCCCGGACGGACGAGGTGGCGTGCGCCGTAGAACGGAAGGGCCTCCTCGAGCTGCCGGGCATACGTGATCTGTTCGGGTCGCGGCCCGACGACCGCCAACTCGCCGCGTGCGATGTTGAGGACCTGCGGGAGTTCGTCGATGTGGGTGCGGCGCAGCAGCTTGCCGAACGGGGTGATGCGCGGATCGTCGTTCGAGGTCCAACCGGACACGTCGACGGCGCCCGGCGCCATCGTCCGGAACTTCCAGATCCGGAACGGTTCGCCGCGCAGCCCGACCCGGTCCTGGTGGAACCACAGCGGTCCGCGATTGGCGATCAGATTGCCGATGAGCACGAACGGCAGCACGACGAGGAGGACGACCCCACCGACCAGCGCACAGGCGAGGTCGATCGCCCGCTTCAGCGGTGCGTAGGCCCCGTGGACCGACTCGATGTCGGCCATCAGTGCGAATCGGTCGAGCGATGACAACGGCACCTTGCCGAGGTACTCCTCGTAGAACGTGTCGACGCCGCGGACCTGGACGCCCTCGCGGTGCAACTGCTCGGCGGTCTGCAGGACGTCGGGGTGCACGCTGGCGCGGGTCCCGAGCACCAGCGTGGTGGCGCGGCCGTTCCGGACGATCGATTCGACCTTCGGGTAGTCGTCCTCGTCGGTGATCACGTCGACCAGGGCGAAGTGCTGCTCCCACGGGCCGTCGTCGACATCGGTCCGGAGTTGGTCGCCGTCGGTCGGATTGACCACGGCGACGACCCGCCGGGCCGCCCCTGCCCGCCGCAACGACACGACGGAGATCGCCCCGTAGAGCATGAGCCATGCGAACACGAGTGCAGCGGTCAGGAGGATCACGAAGCGGGGGAGGGACAGCGGCCAGAACACCTGGGATGTCGCAGCGCCACCCAGGACGAGCATGCTCGTCCCGATCGCGTTCACGAGGACGTCGGACGACGCCGAGGTCCTCGGCGGAGCCCCGGTGAGGGCGGCGATCAGCAGACAGAGCAGCGCGAGCCCGAGGTAGGGGAGCAACGGCTCGGTCGTCCCGGTCGGGGCGCGCACGTCGGCGTGCACGAAGCGTGCCACGAACGGCAGGAGGGCGATGGGCAGCCAACCGGTCAGCCAGCGACGGGTCGTGCCCAACGTGGAACGGTTGTGCAGGGCCAGCGTCGTGGCCGGACGGCCGTCTTCGGACGTGGACACCGCAGCGAGTGTACCGGTCGCCCTTTCGTCGCTGTCGGAACGGTCGAACCACCCCGTCGGGCTCCGCATCCGTCCGGAAGTGCGTTGGTAGGCTCGTCGCCCGTGCACGACCCGGACCCGACCGCCGACGTCGGTGACCCGTCCGACGAACCGGTCGACGCCACACCGGTGGAGACTGCCGACGACACCCTCGAGGGGGTCGCCGGCGACGAATCCGACGATTCGGCCGTACGGGATTCCGAACCGGACCGACCGATCGCGTGGACCCGTGTCGACTGGTGGTGGTGCCTGGGCATCGTCGTGCTCTCCCTCGTCCTCACCGGGCTGCACGTCCGGGCGTACCCGACGCTGTCGCCGGTCGACGAGCTGCAGCACGTCGACTACATGATCCGGGCGGGCGAGTTCGACATCCCGAGACGCAACGAGCGTGTCGGGGCGGAGGCGATGGCGGAAGCGGCGTGCCGCAGCGTCGACGCGCCGTTGTACGTCGGCCCGCCGTGCGGGTTGGACGAATACGACCCGGAGAACTTCCAGGAGCGCGGCTTCAACACGTCGGCTGGGCAGTTCCCGCCGTACTACGTCGTGACCGGTGTGGTCGCGAACGCATTGACCACCGTCGGGGTCGTCGGCAGCAAGGTGACCGCCGGCCGGATGCTGGGAGCGCTGTGGGCCGCCGGCGCCTGGATCGTCGTGTGGTACGTGATGTCGCTGTTCGGGATCGACCGAGTGCGTCGCGCCATCGTGGTGGGTGGACTGATGGCGACGCCGTTCGTCATCTTCCACGCCGGCGCGACGATCAATGCCGACGTCAGTCTGATGGCGACCGGTTCGCTCGCACTGCTGGCGACGGTGCAGTACGACCGTGATCGTTTGCGATGGTGGTGGCTCCCACCGATCTTCGTCGGGGCGTTCTTCGTCGAAGCGACGAACATCCTGGCGATCACCGTGTGCGTCACGTATCTCGCGATCCGGGCGGTCGGCGATCGATCGCTCGACTGGCCGCGCCGGCTCGCCCCGCTGGCCGCCTTCCCGTTCCTGTACCTCTTGCGGGTCGAGATCGGACCGTGGGTGCAAGACACACTGTTCCCGCCCGCCGCGGTGACGAGCGCCACCGATCTCGAGGTGTCGGCACCGATGTTCGAGGCCCATCGAACCACCGGTGTGTCCTGGTCGCGCGTCTTCGAACAACTCGGCGCGACGTTCTCGCCGCTGCGTGGCCCGTACCTCTCGCCACCACTGCGCTCCGATGCGACGGTGCTCGGGCTGCAGCTGTCGAACTGGCTGATGATCGCCTTGATGTTCGCGGCGGCGTTCCTGGTCGTGCGCGCCGCCAGCTTGACGCTGTGGGCCCGCGTGCTGATGCTCGCCCTGCTCGCCGCCGGGCCCTTTTACACGTTCTATTACGCGTACTTCAACAACAGTGACTTTTCGGCCCCGGCACGATTCGCCCTGCCGCTGGTACCGCTCATGGCGGTCGTGACCGCATCGGCGCTCCGGACCCGCGATGCGATCTTGGCGGCGTCGGGAGTGTTCGGATTCGTCGCACTGACAACGTTCGTGCAGCTGCTGGCGGCCCAGTAGCCGGCGCGGACCGGACGAAACGCCCGTCGGTGATCACCGGGGCGTCGGCGGCGCCACTCGTATACTTCGCTGCCATGTCCGGCACCGACGATGTCGATCGCGCGTCCGCACTCGCGGCGGCCGACGACGAGATCGCACGGCTCCGTCGGCTGGTCGGCCCGCACGAGCATTCGTACGACGACCTGAGGTCGGAGGTCGCTGCGGCGCAGCAGGCGGTGCGTGACGCCGAGGCGGCGAACGGCCAGTTGCGTGCCGAGATCACCGAACTCCGGATCGAGCTCCGCCGCGCCCGCCAGGATCAATATCATCTGTGGAAGCTCGTCGCGAGACCACAGCGGTTGCTTCGGGCGCTGCGACAGAGCGCCGAGTGATGGTGCCGGTCGTCTCAGTCCTGACGACGGTCTTCGATCCGAGTCCGGGCGATCTCGAGGCGTGCCTCGCGTCGGTGCGCGATCAGACGATGTCCGAATGGCAGCACGTCGTCGTCGACGACGCGTCGACCGAGCCGTACGTCGCCCAGGTGCTCGCAGCCGCAGCGGCGGCCGACGATCGCCTGACCGTCGTCCGCCGGTCCGAGCGAGGTGGTCCGGTCGCCGCCGGCAACGACGGACTCGCTGCCGCCACCGGCGAGTTCGTCGCGCTGCTCGCTCACGACGACGTCCTCGAACCGACCGCGTTGCGCGCGATGGTCCGCGCCCTGACCTCGGGCGACGGTGCCGACCTGGCGTACAGCGACCACGACGAGTTGACGGCCGACGGGCTCGTGGCGTCGCCGGTGTTGAAGCCTGATTTCTCGCCGGAGCAACTCCGGAACCAGAACTACGTGCTGCACTTCGTCGTCGCCCGCCGCTCGGTGGTCGAGTCAGTGGGTGGGTTCCGGCCGGGATTCGACGGCGCTCACGATCATGATCTGCTGCTCCGTCTCAGTGAGCACTCCGACCGGATCGTGCACGTGCCGGCCGTGTTGTACCACCAGCGGCATGCTGCCGCGAAGGGGTGGGCGTCCGACGCCGGAGTCAGCGCGGTCCAGGAGCACTGCGACCGGGTCGGGATCGACGCGACGGTCGAACCCGGTACGCAGCCCGGGACCTACCGCGTGCGTCGCCACCTGGCGGCAACGCCCCGAATCAGCGTGGTCATCCCGACACGTGGCGGGTCGCGCCGCGTGCTCGGCGTCGACCGCTGCTTCGTCGCCGAAGCGGTCCGCAGCATGGTCGAGACGGCGACCTACCCCGACCTCGAGTTCGTCGTCGTCTACGACACGCCGACACCGGTCCCGGTGCTCGACTATCTCCGGGCCGTCGCCGGTGACCGACTCGTCCTCGTCGAGTACACCGAGGCGTTCAACTTCTCGGAGAAGATCAACGTCGGGGTCGCGGCGTCGTCGGGCGAACTGGTCCTCCTGCTGAACGACGACACCGAACTCAACACCCCCGACGCTCTCGAGACGATGGCGGCCCACCTCGACGACCCGACGGTGGGCATGGTCGGTCCGAAGTTGCTGTTCCCCGACGGCACGATCCAGGACGGTGGACACGTCTACAACGAACACGTGCTGGCCGGCCTCGTCGGGTGGCACGGGACGAGCCCCGGTCCCGGACGGCTCCGGCCGCTCGCCGTCGAACGGGAGGTCTCGGGCGTCACGGCGGCCGCTGCGCTCGTGCGACGCGACGTGTTCGACGAGATCGGCGGGTTCGATCCGGCGCTCTACATCAACTTCAACGACGTCGACGTGAGTTTGAAGATCCGTGCGACCGGCCGACGGATCGTCTGGACCCCGTACGCCCGCTGGTACCACTTCGAGAGCCAGACGCGTGAGGCGTCCGCCGAGCCGGAGGAGTGGGCCGAGATCGACCGCCGCTGGCACGACGAGATCAACGCCGACCCTTACTACAACCCGCGGTTCGAGCCGCGGCGTTCCGATTGGCTGGAGCGCCCGTGGCACTCGGGTGCACCGGTCCTCGACGCCGACGCCCATCCGCAGGGATTCGGCGGTTGGCTGCTCGACCGCCTCCGTGGCGCGCTCACCGGCTCGTCCGATTCGGTCTGGTGGCGGGCGCCGCTGGTCGCGATCGTGCTGTTCCTCGCTTCCTGGTTGCTGGCCGCCGAGGTCGGCCTCGGCCCCAATCCGGTCAGGCGGATCGTGATCACCGGTGGCGCTGCGATGGCGTGGTGTCTGCTTCTCGCGCTGACGCTCCACCGGCGCCGCTGGGTGCTCGCGGCAGCGCTGATGACCGCTGCGGCCCCCGCGACGCTCGCCCATCTCGCCGTCGCCGGATGGGCCGGCGTTGCGTGGACGGTGACGGTGATCGCCGCGACATTCCTCGGTCCGGTCTCCCGGGTTCGTCCTGCCGCGGCGGCAGCCGTCGCTGCGGTCGTCGTGGGGTTCGACGGTCTGGTCTGGTGGTCGGTCGCCGGCGACCGACCAGCCGTCGAGGTCGATCCCTGGAACGTGCTCCTCGATCTCCCGGCGGCGTTCGGCCACGGCTCCGGGACGTGGACGTCGATCGCGGTCGGGGTGTGGTGGCTCGCCGTCCTCATCATGTCGACGGCCATGTCGGTGTCCGGCCAGCGGGTGCTCGTGTACGCGTTCGTCACGTCGCTCGCGGTGGTCGTGCTGGCGGCGTGGGGTCTCGACTCGGCACAGGGCGCTGCTGCGCCCGACGTCGGATCGATCCTGCTGGTCGGGGTACTCGTCGCACTGGCCGCGCGCGTCGACCACGAGATGCTCGAAGGCGGCCTCGTGGCCGTGGCGAGCGTGCTCCTGGCCGCGGTGATGTGGTCATCGACGCTGTTCGAAGTCGTCGATGGCCTCACGTGGCGCATCGTCGTCATCATCGTCTTGGGGGCCGCCGTCGGGCGGGTCGCGGTCGGCCTCATCGGCCGTCGGGAGCCGGTCTGACGCCGAACCGGGCCCGTGCCACATATCCCACTCCGACGCGCCAACGTCGGAGCCGGGCCGGGCGCCAGTAACCTCCCCGCTCATGTCATCGGCGACCGAGCTGTTCGCGCGTCGCGAGCTCCTCTGGAACCTCACCCTCCGGGAGCTGCGCGGCCGCTACAAGCGCAGCATCCTCGGTTGGGGTTGGTCGCTGCTGAACCCGATCGCGTTCATGTTGATCTACACGTTCGCGTTCTCGATCGTGTTGCGCGCCGAGCCGCCGCCGGGCGATCCGAGCGGGCTCGCCTCGTACGCGTTCTTCCTACTCTGTGGCCTCGTCCCCTGGACCTTCTTCAGCGTCGCTGTGAGCACGTCGATGGGCGCCGTGGTCGGCAACGCCGCGCTCGTCGGCAAGGTCGCGTTCCCTCGGGAGCACCTGGTGATCTCGACGGTGATGGCGGGTCTCTTCACGCTCGGCGTCGAAGTCGGTGTGCTCTCGATCGCCCTTCTGATCGCCGGCAACATGGTGCTCCCCTGGTTGCCGATCGTGGTGCTCGTGTCGTGCATGTTGGCCATGTTCGCGACCGGCCTCGGGCTCGCACTGGCGGCTGCGAACGTCTATTTCCGCGACATGAACTACCTGTGGAGCATCGCGATGCAGGCGTGGTTCTTCCTCACCCCGATCGTGTATCCGCCGAGCTTCGTCGAGACGGAGTTCGCCGAGTACCCGACGCTGCTGCGGATCTACAACAACATCCCGATCACAACGGCGGTGAGGATGTACCGCAACCTGCTGTACGACCTCCGCATGCCGCGCCTGATCGACTTCGTGGTGCTCGGCGGTACGGCAATCGTGGTGCTGCTCGCCGGTTGGTGGCTGTTCGACCGGCTCGAGGGCCGCTTCGCGGAAGAGCTCTGAGGCTCAGACGTTCCAGCGGCCGCCGAGCGTGACGAGTCCGCGGTCGCCGTCGGTGCCCTTCAGCACGTCGAACTTGACGAATCGGGTGCGCACGTCGAACTCACGTTGCCCCGATTCGTCGTGGAGCTTCGCGGTGAGCTCGTAGGTGCCCTCGGTGAGCGAGAGGTGATCGAGTTCGAGGGTGACCTGGCGATGGCCATGGACCTGGTCGATCCGGGTGTTGCGCGAGCGGGTGCCGACCTCGCTGATGAGGGTGCCGCTCTGATCGAACACCGCGAGTGTCAGCTCGGGGTCGATGACCGGTTCGTCGGCCGACAGGACGAACCGGATGGCGAGCGGCTCGCCGCTCCGGGGCATCGCGACGGGTTGTTCGGCTCCGTCGAGCAGTTCGATGCTGGTGATCTTGACCTCGCCCGACCCCCAGCGCATCGTGTCGTTGATCGTGATCGCTCGTCCCGAGTGAGCGGTCTCGAGATACGCGTCGGTGATCTCGCTGGGCGGACCGATCATGCGGAGTCGGCCGTGATCGATCCAGGCCGCTCGCTTGCAGAGGCGCACGACGTCGCCCATGTCGTGGGTGACGAGCACGATCGTCTTGCCCCGGTCGCGGAACTCGGCGATCTTGTCGCCGCACTTGGCCTGGAAGTCGGCGTCGCCGACGGCGAGCACCTCGTCGATGATCAACACGTCGGGGTCGACGTTGACCGCGACCGCGAAGCCGAGACGGACGAACATGCCCGACGAGTAGTTCTTGACCGGTGTGTCGATGAACTGCTCGAGGCCGGAGAACTCGACGATCTGATCGAAGCGGTCGTGGACGTACTTGCGCGGCACGCCGAGGATCGCCGCGTTGAGATAGATGTTCTCGCGCCCGCTGAGTTCGGGGTGGAAGCCCGCTCCGAGTTCGAGCAGCGCCGAGATGGTGCCGTTCACGGAGACCGAGCCTTCGTCGGGCTCGAGGATCTCGGTGAGGCACTTGAGCATCGTCGACTTGCCCGAACCGTTGTGGCCGACGATCCCGAACGTCTCGCCCTCGGCGACGTCGAACGAGATGTCGCGAAGGGCCCAGAAGTCTTCGTACGTGCTGCGACGTCGATTGAGCAACGACTGTTTCAGCGACTGGTGTCGCTCGTGGAACAGCCGGAACCGCTTCGACAGGTGCGAGACCCGCACGACTGGTTCGGCGCCGAGGGTGGACACGGCCGCAAGGCTAACGGTGGTCAGCCGAGAAGTCGGCGGATCGCCCGTCGTGCCCGGCGGACCTGCCCGCGGGCGACCGTGCGCACGTCCGGCCGCAACGCAGGGTCGTCGGCGTCGATCAGCCAGCGACGGAACACGACGATCACGTCGAGATCGCCCGGGCCGGCTCCGATCTCCGCGGCGATGGGGACGACGAGGTGCCCGCCTGAGTGCTCCGCGTAGCGGTCGGCGGCGACGGGCCGTGCGTCGACCCACTCGAAGGCCCCCGCCCGGAGGTCATCGGTGCGGACGGTGTGCTCCGGACCGTCGACCGGGCGGATCGCGATGTCGAACCGTTGGAACTGGACCAGGGCCGCGACGTCGCCGGCGTCGAAGCGGATCGCGCGCAACGACTCGTACGGGCCGCGCAGGCGCAGGACCGACCATCCGTCGGGGTGGGTCGCCAGGCGTTCGGCGACCTGCGGTTCGGCGAGGTCGGATCCGATCGGGAAGGCGGAGAGCCGGGACACCCCGCACGGCGACGGGGGAACGAGGTCGCCCGCTGGCAGGTTGTGTCTCGCGGCGGCGATCTGGGCGGCCAGGGCAGGGTTGGTCGCTGCGGCGATGCCCTCGATCCACGCCGGTTCGGTGCGACGGAGCGATTCGATGTCGCGCAGATTGCTCCAGCGGACGATCTCCGCGATCTCGGTGCCGCCCAGTGGACCGGCCTGCTCACCGCCGACGTCGTCGTGCGGCCATTCGAGCAGCGCCTCCGCGATGCCCGGGGACGGATGGGCGATCACGTCGGCGAGCGTCTCGGCGAGCATCGCACGGTAGGCGGGGTCACCGGAGCGGAGCCTTGAGCTCGACGGATGGTGCTCCGCGGCGTCCAGAGCGAAGGACATCAGGCCCTCGCGGGAGCGCTGCAGCGACGGCGGATGCACCTCGACGTCGGTGGCGACGACCGGCTCGCCGCCGGTCGTGACATCGATGAACGTGCCGATCGGCGGTGTCAGGACCCGCTCGATGCTGTCCGCGTGGTGCGCGACGGTGCGGGTGGCGACCGACACCTCTTCGTCGTCGAGGATCGAGGGCAGATAGCTCCGCATCGACGCGCCGAGTGCAGCTCGTTCCTCTCCGGTCGCCGAGAGAGCGAAGTAGAGGCCGACAACGGGTTGTTCGGAGCCGGCGCTGCGCAGGATGCGTACCAGCGCCTGTTGGATCGAGCCGCCCCAACCGACGTCGCAGAGCACGAGCGGGCGACCCGGTTCGACGATGAGTTCCCGGTCGAGCTGCCGGAGGACGCGCCCTCGCAGCTCCGCCGACGCTGCCACGATCTGCTCGCGCACACCGTCGTGATCGAGCAGGCGAGCGACGTAGCGGTCGAGCAGGTCCGGCCGGACGGCGTCGCGGCCGTCCCACGCTGCGCGCACCACGGCGGCGTCGACGCCGAAGGCTCGTTCGACGTGCGCCGCACTCGTGGTCCCGCGCCGGACGATCGCGTCGCGCACCTCGTCGATGGTGCCGTCGATGACCGCCGCCCGCATGTCGACCCAGCGCGACGCATGGACGCGTCGCGCGTCGACGCGTTTCGGTGCGACCACGTCGATGAGATCTGCGATCGTGCCACCCTCACGGAGGAGGCAGTGGACCGTCGTGGCACCGAGTTCCTCGGTGCAGTCGGCGACCCAGCGCACGAACCCGGTGATGGCCGGGCCGAGCGCCAGCGCTCCGAACTGCCAGGCAGGGTCGACGCCGTCGGCACCGGCAGCGAGCCCGAGGCGTCGCATCGCCGCGGTCGATCCGCCGTCGCTCCCGGTTCGGCGCGAGTAGTAGCGCAGGGCGAGCGACGGTCGCTCGACGTGCACGTCGGCATCGTCGAGTTCGACGTGCACGGCGGTGACACCGAGGGATTCGGCGGTCGCGACGTCGGCGACCGGGTTGTCACCGACGTGGACCACGCGGGCCGGGTCGGTCCCGTCGACGACGAGTCCGAGCAGGCCATCGGCCTTGCACCGGCGGCGGTCGGACGAGGTCACGATGTCGTCCCACGTGTCACCCGGCACGCCGGCGGCGACGAGGAGCCGGGCCAGCTGTCCGGCCGCGAGGTACGTATCGCTGACGAGCACGACACGCACACCGGCGGCGCGGGCGCGACGCAACGACTCGATCGCCGGGTCGATGGGGTGGAGCCGGTCGGCCTCGCACTCGAGTTCGCGCTCGACCATGTCCTCGATCCGGTCGGCCAGGCCGAGGGGCATCTCGCGCCACACTTCCTCGATCGTGCACTCGGCGGCGCGATCGGTCGGCAGGTGCAAGGCGAGTCGGCGACGCGCGACACGCTCGGCGTTGCGGCGGGCTTCGTGGAATCGGTTGGCGTCGACGTCGTCGGGGAGGAGGCCGTCGTCGGCGAGACGATGGCCGAGATCGACGAACACGTCGCTCGGACGCGCCGCGTCACGTGTGACGAGCGTGTCGAACACATCGGACGTGACGAGGTCGATCCGGCCCTCTGTGACCAGGGCGTCGAGGTCGCTGAGCGTCGGCCGAGCGGTACCCGCCGTGGTCGGTTGGGACATTGGGGCGAGTGTAACGAGACGATGTTCGGGGGAGCCGTTAAGGTCGAGCGCCGTGGTGGAGGTGTGTCTCGCGGTTCGACCCGGTGCCGGTGACGCGGACGCCGTCGCCGACGCGATCCGCCACCACGACCCGGACGCACGGCTTACGGCGGTGTGGGGCGGCGATCCCCACCTCCGGCCGCTCGCGCCGACGGGCACCTTCTGGGCCGACCTCGCGCTGACCGACCCGACCGGTCTCGGCTGGGAACGACTGCTCGTCGCCGCCGGCGCTCGCCGCACGGCCCTGGCCAAGGCGCTGCGGTACCTGTCGTCGCGGCCGTCGCCGACCACCCTTGTGCTCTCGGTCGGCGACGTCGCCGTCACGGGCGACGTCGGCCGCGCGCTCCTCGGACTGGGCTCGTCGACGGCTCAGGTGGCCGTGATCCGCCGCCAACGTCCCCCGGCAATCGGCGACGGCCTCGGACCCGACGACGACGAGCTGGGGGTCCTCGGTCTCGTCGCGCCGGGGGCCATCGCACTGGCAGCGGGTGCCGACCGGATCGCCGGTCGGCTCGCGGACGCGCTGACGCTCGCTCCACCCGGGCGCTCTGCCGGCGCGACGATCGACTCGGCGTTCGACGGGTCCCGCCCCGCCCATCTCACGTCGGTCGCAGCGGCCGGCGAACCGCCGGTCGATGGCGAGATCGTGCTCGCCGACGTCAGTGCACTCGACCGGGACGAACCGTGGTCGCTGGCCGTCGCCCGTCCGCCCCGCCACCCGATCTCGAACGATCCGACGCTCCGCACCCTCCTGACCCGGTCGGGGTCGCAGTGGGCGGGGCCCGACTCGCCGACCGCTCTCCCGGGCGGGCTCGAGGCCGATGCGGCAATCGTCGGTCTCGTCCGTGACGCCGTCGACGACTGGCGTTCCCGGGGCCTGCCGCTACCACCCGAGCCGTTCTCGGAGGCCGCTGCGTTTCGGCGCTGGCTCGAGGAGCCCGGCGATCCGTGGGAACCCGATGTCGGGCGGTACTGGGTTCGTTGGCACGAGTTGCGACCCGACCTCGGTCTTGCCTTCCCGCAGCCCGCCGGTCGCGACTTCCCCCGGTTCCGCGAGTGGGCCGAGTCACGTTGGTACGTCGACGGGGAATCGGCACTCGTGAGGTCCGGCGCGGGTGCGATGCGGCCGGCGTGGTCCGACGTCAGCCGTGTGCCGGGCATCAACCTGATCGGCTACCACTCGTACGCCAAGAGCATCGGCGACGTCGTCCGACGGATCGGTCACGCCCTCGATGCCGCCGGGGTCGCCCACGCCGCGATCGACTACCACCGATCGGGTAGTCCCCGTTCCGCGACGCCACCGCCGACGACGACCGACGTCTCGTTCGACACGAACCTCTGCGTCGTCAACGCCGACCAGTTCCCGAATCTCGCGGCCGACTACGGGGAAGTGCTGCTCGGCGGACGCCACACGATCGGCTACTGGTTCTGGGAGGTCGAGCAGATCCCCGACTCGTTCCGCGAGGCGATCGGGCTGGTCGACGAGATCTGGGCCGGCAGCGACTTCGTCGCCGACGCCTTCCGTGCGATCACCGACACACCGGTTCGGGTGGTGCCCGTCCCGGTGTCCGAGCCCGACGTTCCCGAGCTGGCACGTGAGTACTTCGGGCTCCCCGACGATCGCTTCGTGTTCCTCGTGACCTTCGACTACCTGAGCGTCGCCGAGCGGAAGAACCCGATCGGGGCCATCGAGGCTTTTCGATCGGCGTTTCCTGAGCAGCGACCCGACGGGCCGATGCTCGTCGTCAAGTCGCTGAACGCCGACCGACGCCCACAGCACCACGAGCGAGCGGTGATCGCCGCGGCCGGGCGCGAGGACATCGTGTTGATCGACCGACATGCCACGCGAGGCGAGCAGATGGCACTCACCCGAATGGCCGACTGTCTCGTGTCGCTCCACCGGTCGGAGGGGCTGGGTCTGCACCTCATGGAGGCGATGTGGCTCCGGACGGCGACGATCGCGACTCGCTACTCGGGCAACCTCCAGTTCTGTACCGACGAAAACTGTGCGCTGGTCGACGCCGGACGCTCCCGTGTCATCGACGGTGACGGCTACCTGCCGTCCGGAGCCGTGTGGGCGGAGCCCGACCTCGCCCACGCCGCGAGGTTGATGCAGCGCATGGTCGCCGACGAGGCGTGGCGTTCAGGCCTGATCGATGCCGGTCGGGCAGCGATGGAGGCGCAACCGTCGTTGGCCGAAGCCGGTCGGACCATCGCGACGATCTGCGAGACTGCGCGTCGAGGAGGAACGAGATGAAGCGAACGGTTGCGTGGGTGGTCCGTGGTGGCGAGCAGACACACAGCGAGCTGGCGAGTCAGTCAGCGGCGATCCAGCTGCTCCAGCAGCAGGTGGCGTCCCTGGGCGAGGTGCTGACCCGGGTCGACCCGTTGGCGTCGCAGGCAGCCGGGCTGCCCGAGCAGCTGCGAGCGGTGGCGGACGACCTCGCGGAGCGGGTGTCGTCGGCGACGGTGCGGCTCGACGTCCTCGAGTCCCGGCTCGATCACCTCGACGAGGCCATCGCCGAACTCGTCCGTCTCGTCGCTCCGGACGGCGACTGAGTCAGGTCGGTGGTGGCGGCGCGGCGGCCACGACGTCGGGCCACGCTCGGCGGAACCGTGCCCGTTGCGTCAACAGGTCGACCTCGCGCCCGTCGGCCGTCGAACCACGCCGGAAGTGGCGCACCGTCGCCGAGCCCACGACCACTGTGCCGTTGCCGTCGCGGGCTGCCCGGAGCGCGAAGTCGGCGTCTTCGTAGTACGCCGGGTGGTAGCCGGTGTCGAAGCCACCGAGGCGCTCGAAATCGGCTCGTCGGATCAGCCAACACGCCGCCGAGACATAGGTCGGTCGATGCAGTTCGCCCGGCGCGACCGGGTCGGCGAGCGGCCACGTCGATCCGTCGTCGGCGATGAGATGCCCAGTTTCCTGCACGCTGCCATCGGCGTCGAGGAACACCGGTGCTGCGATCGTGGCGTGGGTGAGCTCGGCCCGGAGTGCTTCGTACCAGCCGTCGGTGACCGCCACGTCGGGATTGACGAGCGCGAGGACCTCGCCTCGTGCGAGCTCGACCCCGGCGTTGTTGCCGCCGGCGAAGCCGAGGTTTCGCCCGGGCACGACGAGTCGGACGCCGGACGTCGCGAGTCGGAGAAGACGGCGTGTCCGATCGCGTGCCCAGCGGTGTTCGTTGTCGACGACCACGATCTCGTACGCCACGTCGGCCCGGTCGAGCGTCCGGGCGAGTGCGCCGATCGCGTCCAGGACGATCGGTCCGGTGCCGTAGGTCACGAGCACGCACGACAGCTCGGGCTGTTCGGCGTCGGTCACCGCGATGCGCGGCACCGGGGAATCCGTGATCGTGACGGGAAGCGGGCCGCTCACGGCGAGATACGGCGACGGATTCGCCCGTAGAGAGCTCGGAGGGGTCGGGTCGCTCGGGTGAGCGTGGCGTTGTTCCAGGCGTCGACCTCGGCGCGAAGGGCTTCGATCTCGACATCTCGCGCCGCGATCGCATCGCGCAGGTCGTCGATGTCGGCCCGGACGCGTTCGACGTCGAGCGCCCGTTCGGCGTCGACGTCGGAGCGTTCGACCGTGATCGGCGCGAGTGCGTCGTGCTCTGGGTTCGGGCCGTCGGCACGACGGGCCGTCACGACGAACTGGAAGACCCGACTGTCGGGATCGGCATCGATGTAGCGGAGCGCGTCGTGGGGGACGGGCTCGTCGACCGCGAGCACCGTCGGGTTGCGTTCGAATCTGACCGGCTCGAGATCGGTGGCGACGAATCCGACGCCGGCGAGCAGATCGCGCAACGTGGCTCGGGTGAACCATCGCAGGTGTGTCCGGTCGAGCAGGCCGGCCGGTTGGTAGTCCCAACGGCCCGACAACAGGTGGAGCCGGACGTCGATGTGGGCGACGTTCGGGATCGACACGACGAGGACGCCGTCGTCGGTGAGCATGCCGACGAGGTCGCCGAGCGTTGCTGCCGGATCGCGAAGGTGCTCGAGCACATCGCCGAGCACGATGACGTCGAATCGATCGGTCTCGATCCCGCTGAGTCGGACGATGTCGAGGTCGACGACGTGGACCCGGTCGGCGAACCCGTTCCGCGCGGCGGCGTCGGCGTCGATCTCGACACCCACCACGGTGTTCCCCGCGGCGACCAGGTGCTCGGTGACGTGGCCGCTCCAGCAGCCGACTTCGAGCACGTGGTGTCCAGCACCCACCATCCGGAGGGCGATGCTGTGCGGATTGTTGTCCGCGTGCGGATCGACCGAGACGTGGTACTGGTCGGGCATCGAGGCGAGTGTACGCGTGGGGTCGGGCGAGACGGCCGTCAGTCGGGTTGCGGTGCGTCGAGCTGGCTTTGGTGCCACCGATACGCCGTCTCGACGATCTCCTTCAGCCCGTACTGAGCGCGCCACCCGAGCAGGTCGGTCGACCGGGTGGTGTCGCTGAAGGTCGCAACCGGGTCGCCCTCCCGTCGCGGGACGATGCGATGTGGCACCGGTGAGCCGGCGACGGCCTCGATCGCGTCGAGGACCTCGAGGATCGACGATCCCACACCGGTACCCAGGTTCACCGCCGTCGTCGTGCCGCCCGATGCGAGGTGATCGATGGCGGCGATGTGAGCAGCGGCCAGATCGTCGACGTGGATGTAGTCGCGGACGCAGGTGCCGTCGGGGGTCGGATAATCGTCGCCGAACACCTGGAGTTCTCGATCGCCGGTGAGCAGCGCGCGGATCGCGACCGGGATGAGGTTCAGGGCGAACGTCCAGTCCTCACCGATCCGGCTGTCGAAACTCGCTCCGGCAGCGTTGAAGTAGCGCAAGCTGATGCTGCGAATGCCGTGCACGACGTCGTACCAACGCAGGACTCGCTCGACCGTCGCCTTGGTCTCGGCGTAGACCGACTCCGGATCGATCGGTTGGGTCTCGTCGACGGGTACAACCGCGGGGGTGCCGTAGACCGAGCACGACGACGAGAAGACGAACTGACCGACACCTGCAGCGACTGCGCCGTCGAGGAGTCGGACCGTTCCGGCCACGTTGTTGTCGAAATACTTGGTCGGTGACTGCATCGACTCGCCGACGTTCTTGTATGCGGCGAAGTGCACGATCGCCGACACGTCGTGTTCGCGGCACGTGCGTTCGACGAGATCGCGGTCGGCGATGTCGCCGACGATCAGTGGTGCGTCGCCGACGGCTGCAGCCGTGCCGAGCTCGAGCGAGTCGTAGGCGACGACCGAACGGCCGGCCTCGCGCAATGCACGAACGGTGTGGGAGCCGATGTAGCCGGCGCCTCCGGTCACAAGAATCGATGATGTCACGAGGGTGACTGTACCGTTCGGTCCGTGATCATCGGGGTCGTCGTCACCCACGCGTCGCCGTCGACGCAGCTCGCGCGTTGCCTCGGTGCCCTGCTCGACGACGGCGGGCTCGACCGACTGCTGATCGTCGACAACGGCGGCTCCGCCGTGGTGCCCGAACGCGACGACGTCGAGATCATCCGTACCGAGAACCGGGGATTCGGTGCTGCGGCGAACGACGGCGTCGACCGGGCGGGTGAGCTCGGTGCCGACATGATCGCCCTGCTCAACGACGACGTCGTCGTGCGGCCGGGCTGGCTCGACCCACTCGCGAGTGCGCTCGTGTGCGACCACCGTGTCGGCGCCGCGCAACCCAAGCTCCTGTTCGCCGACCGCGAGCCGCCGACGATCAACAGTCTCGGTGTCGCGATCGACGAGTTCGGCGCCGGGCACGACATCGGCTTCGGCGAACCCGATCGCGAGGTCGACGCCGCCGACATCGTCGCGTTCACGGGGGGCGCGGTGCTCTTTCGGCGATCGTTCCTCGACGACTGCGGCGGCTTCGACGAGCGCTACTTCCTGTACTACGAAGACGTCGACCTCGCGGCTCGGGGTCGGCGGCTCGGGTGGCGGTATCGCTGCGAACCGACGTCGGTCGTCGAGCATCTCGGCTCGGCCACGACCTCGGCCCAGCCGGAACGGACCCGGTACCTCCAGGAACGCAACCGACTGTGGTGCGCCTTCCGTAACGGCGATCGACGCACGATCATCCGTGCGAAGTGGCTGTCGGTGCGGCGGCTCCGCCACGATCCCAAAGGCGTCCATGCCAAGGCGATGGTGGCGGGTTTCGCCGGTGCACCGGTTCGTCTCTGGGAACGGAGCCGTTGGTCACGATCGCGGTGACGTCGTCCGACCCTGCTTGTCCTTGCCGGCCGCCTTCTGGGCCGCTTTCCACGCTCGAACGGCGGCGAGCGACGCCTCGTCGGCGCAGTCGGCGATCGTGCGAGGCTCGTCGTCACTGAAGACCCCGGCCGCCGCCTCCCACCCGTCGGGTCGGACGTCGAACCGTTTGGCGAGGAGCGCGATGAAGATCTGGGTCTTCTCCGGGCCGAAGCCGGGCAGTGCGCGAAGGCGCCGTGCCAGCGTGCGGGCGTCGCATCCGTCGGCCCACAACGCCTCGGCATGGCCCTCCCAGTGGTCGACGAGGTCGGCACACAACGCCCGGATGCGGCGACCCATCACCGCCGGGAACCGATGGACGGCCGGCTTGTCGCAACACACGGCGACGAACGAGTCCTCGTCGATGGCGGCGATCGTCGCCGGATCGAGATGGCCGAGCCGCTGTCGGAGCGTGAACGGACCCTTGAACGCCCATTCGAGCGGTATCTGCTGGTCGAGCAGCATGCCGATCATCAGCGCGTCGAAGTTCGCGTTGAGCAGCGCATCGGCTGCTTCGTCGCCGGTGATGTGGAGGTCGCCCGGCACGGTCTCAGTGGCCGCCGCGCTTCACGCCGCCGTACTTCATGCGGGTGTCGCTCATCGACGCCGGTCGCGCGTCGTCGTTCGTGATCGCCGCGTCGACCACCTCGCCGATGAACAAGGTGTGTGTGCCGAGATCGTGCGCCTGTCGGACCTCGCAGTCGACCCACGCGATCGCCTCGTCGAAGGCGGGCGCGCCCGTGGTCGCAGCGCGGACCGCCCGGCCGTTGAGGGTGCCGTCTTCGTAGGTGGCCGGCTTCGAGAACTTGACGAACACGCGGGTGTCGCCGGCGTCCCAGAAGTTGACGGTGAACGATCCGCCGTCGCTGATGAGCCGGTGGGTCACGGCCGAGTTGTCGACGCCGATCCCGATCAGCACGGGCTCCATGGAGAGCTGGGTGATCCAGCTGGTCGTCATCGCGTTGTACTCGTCACCCGACCGGGAGCCGACCAGCGCGAGCGCGTTCGGGATCTTCCAGGTGACGCGGTTGAGGAGTTCGTCGTCGACGGCCATCGACCCATGATGCCCCAAACCAGGCCGGGTGCGGTCGGTTGATGTCAGACCGGAACCGACCGGGTCGACCGAGGGCTCGACATCGCCGGAAGGGTCGGTTCCGGTCTGACATCAACCGACCGGGTCGACCGAGGGCTCGACATGGCTGGACGGGTCGGTTCCGGTCTGACATCAACCGACCGGTCGGTTCCGGTCTGACCCGGATATTGCAGTGGTGGGTTCGATGCTGCTTGATCGGGTCGTCGGTCGGGGTTTCGGGTTGGTGGTGTTGGTGGCTGGTTGCCCGGGGGCGCGTTGAACCAGCGTGTGGTGTCGTGGGGTGGTGCCGGTTGCCGCCGAGGGTCGCCTGTCCGGTTCAGGCGTATGCGGGCAGGGTCCGGATGCGGGTGAGCGCTTCGATGAACGCGTCGGCCCAGGCGTGCGAGCGGGGGATGCGTAGCCAGAGTTGGCGGGCGTGGCGCACGATTCGGGCAGCGACGTTGAAGAACGCGAGTCGGAGCCGTTTGCCGCGGCAGCGGGCGAAGCTGGCGGGTAGCGCGAGGTGTCGGATCCAGCGGGCGACGTTGTGGGCGAGCGCGCTGGCGTGCCACCACAGCCAGTTCCCGCAGAAGTTCTGGACCGGGGCGTGGATCAGCCCGAAGTCTTCTTTGAGTTGGCGGATGGTGTCTTCGGGGATCCCGCCGCGGAGCCGGTGATGGGCTTCCACGTGCTCGGCGGGAGCGAACGTCGCCGGCAGGTTGGTGACGATTGCGTGGAATCGCCAGCCATCGAGATCGTCGAAGCTCAGCTGCTCGCCAGCGCTGGTGCGCTGTCGGCGCACGATCAACCGCAGCAGCCGACGCTGTTGACCGCGACGTGGCTCTCCGATCTCGATCAGAGTTTCGGCGATCTCGGATCCTTTGGCGGCCTCGGCGTTCAGTGCCGGCACCCACCGGGTCTGGGGATCCTGGGCCAGTGAGCGCACCGCAGCTGCAATGTTCGAGCGTTGCGGCGCTGTGATCGAGAACACGGCATCGAGCTGCTCGCAGACGTTGAAGACATCGTGTCGGTAGCCGGCCGAGTCGACCCGCACCCACAGGTTCTTCGTGTCGCGGACCGCGGCCGGGATCGCCGCTGCGCACTCACGGATGAACCCGGCGATCCCCCGACCAGGATGAGCGCTGCCGCCCCGGGCACGCAACGCCAACACATCACCGGTCTCACCGCACACCCCGATCAACGGCGACAGGCCAACCTCGCCCCGATACCCGAACTTCGAGCCCTGCTTGTTCGGCCCGTACGTATCGACCGAGGTGGCGTCCGGGTCGATCGTCACCATCCCACCAGACGGCCCTGCACCCAGCGCCCACGCCCGAGCCAGCATCGTGCGGTTCACCGCAGCAGCCTTGTGCACCCGCCCGAAATCGGCTTCGTCCAAGAACCGGAACAACGTCGTGTGCGAAGGGAACGCGTGCTCACCGCGCAACGCCTCGGTCGCCCCTTCCAGCAGCGACCGGTCCGACAAGAACTCGCCACCAGCAAGGAGCACCTCCACCAACGTCCGATAACACTCCCCACCCGTGTACCCACCCGGCCCGATCGGACGCAGCACCCGTTCATCGGCCACCCCGACCAGGTTCAACCGATCCAACAACGGCCCCCACAACACGACCCCAGCCACCCCGGACACCTCCTCATCAGCCACCTCGACCTTGACCCGGGCCACCTCCCGGCAAGGCCGAGCACTGATCTCACCAACATCGAACAACGGCGCGGTAACGTTCACCTGACAGGTGCTCCTTTGACTGGAACGGTCTTGTTGTCGCAAACAACATCGTCCCAGCTCAGGGAGCACCTGTCGCGTCAATCCCAACCCCCTGACCAGCGCGAACTGCAATATCCGGGTCAGACATCAACCGACCTCAACCGGCACGGCGGGCGGTGAGGATCGCGTCGAGGAGTTCGGGGGTGGTGGCGACGACGGGGCCGCGGCGGGCGGTGTGGTCGAGGACGCACAGGTCGCGGCCGTGGACCTCGTCGGCGACACACCCGGCCTCCTCGGCGATGAGCACCGAGGCGAGGTAGTCCCACACCCCGTGCTGGTCGTGCATGTCGCAGAAGGCGTCGGTGACGCCGCCGGCGACGTTGCAGATGTCGGGCGCCGAGGCACCCATCGCCCGGAACTGCGCCCAGCCGTAGTGGTGGGTCGGCAGGCCCGAGACCCCGACGATCGCGTCGCCCAGCGCGGTGGTGTCGTTGGGGCGGCACGGGCTGCCGTTCCGGAACGCTCCCCCACCGCGCACGGCCGTGTACACGTCGCCCGACGCGTGGTTCGCGACCATCGCGACCGCCGGCCCGTCGTCGTCGACCAGGCACAACGCGGTGGCGAACCACGGAATGCCGTGGGCGGCGTTCGTCGATCCGTCGAGTGGATCGACGACCACGATCGGGGCGTCGTCGGAGCCGCCGGGCGGGGTCGTGACCCCGCTCTCCTCGGACAGGACCCGGTAGCCGGCCGCGTAGAGCACGTCGAGACAGGCCCGGTCGGCGTCGAGATCGACGGCGTACTGACCGTCACGGCGGCCGGAGGCTCCCCAGTCGGTGTTGGCGGCAATGACGGCGGCGACGGCGGTCGCTGCGTCGGTGAACGCGGCGAGTGCTTCGGAGGGGTTGACTGCCTTCACGTCCCGTGACGGTAGTGTCCAGGGCGTGGCAGTGATCGACGTCGCAGGTTTCGTGGCGGACCTCAAGAGCCAAGCCATCGACTTCGGCTTCCATGTGCACGACGAACGGCACTTCGTGGAGACGTACTCGCTCCGGCAGCTGTGGGAGGTCGACCTGCATCCCGAGGAGGCGTGCGCGGGGCCGATCGACCTGCATCTGTCGCTCGACGTCGATCCCCGTGCGTTGCTCGGGTTCGAGGACGAGGTCATGAAGATGGACGACCTCGACGACGAACCCCCGACCGGGTTCACGTTCCCGCTGTTGTTCACGTGGACGCTCCCACCGCTGACCGACCCGCCCGACCTCCTGGTCCTGGCGACCGAACTCGCCGGCGTCGGCGGGATGGGCCTGCCGGTCGAGGTCTCGGCGATCGACTCGTTCCCCAGCGTGACCGACGCGCCCGAACGCAGCCTGTCGCTCGTCGCGCGGATCAACGTCGATCTCGCTGACGTGTACCTGAACACCGACATGAACGAGGACGGCGCCATCGCCCAGGCGCTCGAGCGGTGCAAGCACGTGAGCCTGTACCTGCTCGACCGGGCCGGTGCCTGGCTCGGCGACAACTTCTGAACGAGAACACGAGGAGCCAGCGTTGGACGTGGAACACCGTGACGGACTCACCGTCGCCGAACTGATCGACATCCTGAGCCACCATCCCGCCGACGCGATCGTCGAGCTGTCGATCGTCGCGCCCGTCAAGGAGGGCGACGACGACATCACCGTCGACCGCTACAACGTCGACGGTGTCATGCCGTGGCACGACGAGGGCGAGGACGGTGCGGTCGTCTGGCTCATCGGCGGTGAGGACGACGACGTCGACGTCTTCATCGACGCGATCGAACAGCCGGATGCCTGACCTCTCCGGGTTCGAGCCACCCTCCGGTCCGCCGGCGGGGTGGTATCCCGACCCGTACAACCCGGCCCAGCAGCGGTACTGGGACGGACGCGCCTGGGATCTGTCGACCCCCGTCGTCGGCTTCGCCCCCGGCGACACCGACGCGTACCCCGACGTCGGCGACTGGCTCGATGTCTCGTTCCGGTCGGCGTACCGGCGCTGGGCGGCCTCCGCCCTGATCGCGGTCGTCACCGCACCGATCACGTCCGTGGCGAGCTATGTCGCGATCGATCGCCTCGCCTCCGGACTCGTGATCACCGACGACGGTGTCGACGGCTGGACGAGCGGTCGGCTCCCCGGGGTCATCCTGCTGTTCGTCCTGGGTTCCCTGGCGAGCGCCATCGGCGGCTTGGGCCTGACCCGCTTGATGCTCGACACGGTCGACGGTGAGGAGCCGGGATCGATCACGAGCGAGCTGGCCGCTGGCGCCCGGGCGCTCGGCCGCGGGCTCGCGGCACTCCCACGAGCGATCGGCTGGTTCGCCCTCCTGATGGCGGCGTTCGTCGCCGCCGGGCTCATCCTGGTCGTGATCGGCGCGCTGATCCCGGTGCTCGGCGTGCTGATCATCCTCGCCGCCATCCCGGTGTTCGTCTGGCTCGGCATCACGTGGTCGTTCGCCGTCGTGGCGGTCGTCGACGGTCCGGGCAATCCGTTCACCCGGTCGGCCGAGACGGTCCGGGGTCGGTGGTGGTCGACGTTCGGTCGTCTGCTGCTGCTCGGGATCATCATGTGGCTCGTCTCGCTGATCATCCAGACCGTCGGGACCGTCGTGTCGGGTGGCGGTTTCGGCAGCTTCGGCAGTGGCGGTGGCACCACGATCGAGATCGACAGCAACGGCAACTTCGACCCGATCGTGCTCGACGACGAACTCGACTTCGGCGCCTGGTTCATCACCGTCTCGGCCGTCACGTCGGTGCTCGGGACGATCCTCGCGTCGAGCGTGACCGCCGCCGCCCTGTCGGTCCTGTACCGCACCCGCATCCTGCGCCGCCCCTGATCACCCGGCCGAGGGTTGATTCCCGGCCGTCGGTGGAACGCTCGACGTCGTGGATTCGACCAGGTACGAACTGCTCGGCGTCGTCGGGACCGGCGGCATGGCCACGGTCTGGCGCGCCGACGACCACCGGCTCGGGCGGCGCGTTGCCGTCAAGCGCCCGAACGACGTCGGCGACGTCGCGCGCTTCGAGCGCGAGGCCCGGGCGGCTGCTCGCATCTCGCATCCGCACGTCGTTCGGATCTACGACGTGGATGTCGACGAGCAGGGTCCGTACCTGGTGATGGAGCTGGTCGACGGACCGTCGGTCGCCGAGGCGCCGCCGCCGCCCGACGACGCCGGCGACCTGGGCGCCGAGGTCGCGAGTGCCCTCGCCGCGTTGCACGACGCTGGCATCGTCCACGGCGACGTGAAGCCGGCGAACATCCTCCTGTCCGACCAGGGCGCCAAACTGACCGACTTCGGCGTCGCCCGCCGGATCGAGGACACGCCGGCGGGCACCGTCTACGCCACCCCGGCGTACGCCGCACCCGAGGTCGCAGCGGGCGCCGCCCCCACGGCGGCGAGCGACGTGTACTCGCTTGCGGTCATCGTCCACGAGCTCGTCACCGGCGTGTCGTGGTCGACCCCGGCGGCGACCCAACCACTCCCCGGCGGCGACTGGTACGCCGTCCTCGGTCCGGCCCTGGCGACCGACCCGGCGATGCGTCCCGACGCAGCGACGTTCGCCCGCATGCTCGACGAACGATCGAGGCGGCGCGGCCCTGCCGCGCCAGTCGTTCCACCGACCGAGCCGATGGCCTCCGCGACCCTTGCCCCGCCGCCGCTCGACCCGCCACGTTCCACTGCCGCGGCGCCCGTCGCGCCGACGAATCAGCGGAACGTAACGCGCGGCTGGTTGCTCGGCGCTGCGATCGTCGTGTTGGTGACGGTGCTCGTCGTGGCGATCGCCCTCGCGGCGCGCTCGGGTGACGATGCACCGAGCCTGGTGGCGACGCCGACCGCGGCGCCCGCGGTCACGACGGAGCCGGCCGGGACGGTCACGGCCCCGCCGCCGACCACGGAGGTACCGACGACGGACGCTCCGCCGCCGCCGAGTGCCTCCCCCACGCCGGATGATCCGGTCGACGTCGCCGCTGCGGCGTTGATCGGGCTGATCGACGCGCAGCCGCCGAAGGAACTCAAGCCGAAGGAGGCCCGCGCCATGATCGACCGGGTGGACGCTGCGGTCGACGCCGGCGACGACCCAGAACGATCGCTGCGCGAGCTCGAAGAGTTCGCCCACCGGGTGGCGCGTCACATGAGCGGTGACGTCCGCACCGAAGCCGGCGATCTCGTCGTCGCGCTGGCCGATGCCCTCGGTGTCCCCACCGACGGTCTTCGGGTCCGACTCGCCGACGCCGACTGACCACGCCCGCCGACCCGCCCGTCAGTCGGGCACGAAGAGGTAGGTCAGGACGACGCTGCTGACGTTGCCGGGCGGTTCGGCGCTCGTGACCGACTGGCAGTTGTAGCGGTAGGTATGGGTACCGGGTCCGACCTCGAACAGGACGGTCCCGCCCAGCTGGCCGATGCTGCCGTCGGGGCCGGCCGACGTTCGTGGCCGCCCCGCTGCGAGCCACCCTATGTGATCACGCGCTGGAGGCGGGCCGGAGAGGGGCGCCTCCTCCCCCACTCACGCCCCGAGCCGCAGGTACGTCCTGAAGCGGTCGACGGTTCTCCGATGGCGAGCGCGAGGAACAGCACTCCGATCACGAGCTTGATCCATCCACCGCTGTCGGCGTTCTCACCGGAGTCCTGGATGCCGATCGAGAGCACGATGATCGAGACCACGACCAGGCCGATGAGCCAACCACCGAGGAAGGCGACGCTGTTCGTGGTCGCCCGCCTCGAGAACAGCATCAGGATGAGCGCGATCACGGGCACCGGGCTGATCGCGACGCCGACGGCGAGCCCGAGGACCTGACCGATCGCCTGGCCCATCAACGCGCCGCCGTCTCGGGGTGGGCGCGGTCCGTACGGGGCCTCACGGCGCCGCAGGTGAGCGTGTCGAACCGGACCCGTCCGCCGCGAATCAAGCAACCGTGTGCAACTCGAAGCGGAGCCCGAGCGCGTTGGTCACCTTCAGGATCGTGGACCACGTCGGGTTCCCGTCGGCGGACAACGCCTTGTACAGCCCATCACGGCTCATCCCCACACGCCGCGCCAGTTCACTCATGTTCTGCGTCCTCGCAATCGCACCGAGCGCACGCGGGACAGCGGAAGGATCTTCCACCGACTCCGCGATCGCAAGCTCGAGATACCCGGCAACGTCGTCGAGGTCGACGAGATAGTCCGCCACGTCGAAACGTCGGTACTTGTCACCCGTCGCGGTCATCGCCTGCCTCCTTCATGTCCTCGCGCCACTCGTCAGCCAACCGGTGCGCCTTGTCGATGTCGTTCTGTTGGGTTGACTTGTCGCCGCCGCACAGCAACAAGATCAACACGTCGCCGTCCTGGAGGTAATAGACCCGGTAGCCCGGACCGACATCGAGGCGAAGCTCCGACACGCCCTT
>JAGQSS010000004.1:50445-53520 GCA_020439405.1 Ilumatobacter sp.
GATCAACACGTCGCCGTCCTGGAGGTAATAGACCCGGTAGCCCGGACCGACATCGAGGCGAAGCTCCGACACGCCCTTGCCGACCGGCTTGACGTCGCCGGGGTTACCGTTCGCGAGCCGGTCGATGCGCTTCAAGATGCGCAGCCGGCCAGCCCGATCCTTCAGTTTCGTGAGCCACTTGTCGAAGTCGTCCGTTCTGACGACCTCGACCATGTGTCGACTTTATCTGACAGTCCTGTCGATCGCAAGGCAATGGAAGCTCAGCGTCCCTGACGTGGGTGAGCGTATTGCCTCGGGACCCGGCGCCGTCGTTGCTTGGCGGCTCGCCGCTCACGTGAGCACCGCAGCGCGGTCCTACCCGAGCCGCTGATCGAAAGCAGCCTGGCGGCACGCATATTGTTCGGCCGACCTGACCGTCGAGCCCGCCCATAGCGGCACGTACGTCGGAGCGTTCTCGCCGCGAAGCCGCTCAGTATGGCGATCACCGACGGTGACCGTCGCCGGCGACGGTCGGAACGATCAAGCTGCCGGTTCTGTGCGCCATGAGGCGGGTTCCGGCGGTGTGGTTATGGGCACGGCCCAAGGCTCGCGGGCATGGGCCGTGAGCGGGAAGTAGCATCGATCCCATGGGTGCCCGCCGAGCGATCGTCGAAGCCAGACGTGACGAAATCAACGAAGTCGCGCGTCGTCATCACGCTCGGGCGGTGTCGTTGTTCGGTTCCGCAGCGCGCGGTGACGACCACGCTGACAGCGATTTCGACTTTCTGGTCGAGTTCGAACCGGGGAGCTCGTTGTTCGACTTGATGGATCTCCAAGAGGCGCTCGAGTCGCTGCTCGGTGCTCACGTTGACGTGGTGTCCGTCGGTGGCTTGAAGGATCGCGACGACCACATCCGCCAGGAGGCCGTCCCAATTTGAGCAGGAGTGACGACCTGCGCGTCGCCGACATCGTCGAGGCCGCTCAACAACTGGGTGAGCTCGTCGCTGCCGGTCGCGACGCCTTCGATGCGGACTGGACCCGACAACGTGCCGCTGAGCGGTTACTGGAGATCATCGGTGAGGCGTCGAATGCGCTGTCGGAGGGCTTCAAGGCGAAGCATCCCGCCGTGTCGTGGCGGCACATCATCAACCTTCGCCACCTGCTCGCACACCACTACCACCGGGTCGACATGGACCAACTGTGGACCATCACGACGGACGACATCCCACAACTCCTCGCCGAACTCTCGACGCAGTAGCACCGCTGGCCCGGACGGGTTCGAGGCGGGCGTAACGTGGGCGAGATGGGTGCGCCGACAGAAGACGATCGCGTCGAGGTGCTCGACCGATTTCTCTCCGGGCTGGCCCGAGGCGCCGACGCCAATCAACTGGCGGCTGACATCGCCGAGCTGCACAGGCGCAACAACACGTTCCCCGGCGAAGTGCTCATGGCACTCGCCGCCGACGCGCTCGACCTGGCCGACTACGGCCGGGACCGTCGGGTCGAGTACCGATCTCTGCTGACGAAGCATCTGCCTGAGGTCGAGTTCCGGGGCAAGGAACATCGACGCATCCAGTACACCGTCCTCACAACGTTCGCCCTCCAGGGTGGCCTCGAGCCGGATCTGCTCGACGAAGTGACGTACTGGATCGAGCAGTACTGGCAGTACGCCCTGTTCGCGGCCGTCGCCGTCGTCCGGGCCAGCGCCGAACGCGCCGGAGTGTCCGTCGAATCGTTCACCGCCGACCTGGCCGCCCGCCACGGCCTCGACATCTCCTGACTCCATCTGCGAGTCCGCGGACCTCGATCACGGAGAGTGCGGATCTCTCGAACGGCGATAGCGATCGTCCTGCCGGTTCCCGGGCGCTCGGCCTCGCCTGCACCGACCGCCATTATGCGCGGGCGTGGTGTCGACTGTTGGGGTAGCCGAGTCCGTCGAGTGGTGGGGCCGCAAGGCTGTCAACCGAGCAGGTGCGGAAGATGTTGCTGACGACATGCCTCCACGACATCACGACGCGATCACAGTTGCCTCCCGCGGCGACCCCCTCGACGTTGGCGTTCACGGTTCGAACTCGAAGAACAGCCCGCAGGCTGACTTCGGCTCGAGCTTCCCTGACGCTGCGACAGGCCAGTCGACGCCGTCGATGCAGAGCCATCCCCGTCCGATGCGTCCACCGGGACTGCACACCAGCCCGAGCTGCTCGACGTCGCGATTCCGCAGGGAGACCGTCGTCCCATCGCTCCAGACCTGCAGGCTTTGACCGTCGGGCGCCACCAGCACGTAGTTGGCGAGAACCCGTTCGTACGACGGCTGCGGTGACAGGCCCCACTCGGCGGCGAGTTCGGTCGGGACCTCGACACGACACAACGACACCCCAACCCTCGCCGAACACCACCGCTGGTACCCGGCCGCCACAATCAACATCACGGGCATCCCGACGACGAGTGCGGTCAGCGTGTCATCGAACCCTTCGCGCGCTCCCGAACGAAGGAGCAGCGCAGCCACCCAGGCAAGCAGCGCGAGTCCGTACGGCCAGACGTACCAGACCACCCGCGACCAGACGACATTGGCCCATGACGCTGGCCTCAACACCAGCTCACCCCGGCGCACCGAGTCGCAGCCTTGCACCCGGCCCACAGCGTCGTAGCCGCTCGACCTCAGCACGGGGCAGCCGCTTCTGTTCCGAATGTCCGCCTCGATTCGTCAAATCGCTTCCAACCGCCGCCCGGAGGACCTGCAGGCACTGGTTCGCCGTACTTCTGTCTCCGCCGTAACACGAGTACCAGATTGTCGCGCTGGGCGCGGCCCGCTCAAAGAACCGCCTCGCTGGAACCACGCAGAATGTTCTGCCATCTCCTACGCAACCGCGACCAATACGGCACCCGGCACGTCGACCACGCGGTACGTGTCACCGGCAGCGCGGTTGGCGTCAGCCCTGGAGGTAGAGGTCGAGCGTTCCGGTGGTTTGGATGTGTTCCCCGGCCGAGTTCGTGTACGTGACATCCACGGATACCGTGAACGAGCCGCCGTTGTATGGCCCGATTCGATGGCCTCCGACGGTTCCTCCACGCGCTGTCGACATGCCACCTGCGCCG
>JAGQSS010000500.1 GCA_020439405.1 Ilumatobacter sp.
CACCCACGGCCGACCGGTGGCCCCCGGCGAACCCGCCAACCTGACCGTGTTCGACCCCGCCGAATCGTGGCACGTCGTCCCCGCCGAGCTCGCCAGCAAATCGAGAAACACCCCCTTCGTCGGCCTCGCCCTGAAAGGCAAGGTCAAACACACGCTCCTCCACGGAGAACCGACGGTCCTGATTGGAGCAGCACAGCGGTGAGAATGGATGACCATGCAACATTCGGTATAGTCATGCAGATCGTGACCCACCAACCCGTGACCGAGCATCGTCTGACTCACCAAGGCGCGAGCCGTGCGTATCGGGGCGTCAGGCCGACCGTCAGGGTCCGCGCGCAAGCCCGTTGTAGCGACGGCGAACGGAGTGAGCCCTGGAGCGTTCATCGTGACGTTTCTGAGGGCACAGGTCATCCCGACCCCGCAACCGCGCGTCCGGCCCTGGACCACCGGGTCCCCGCAACCGCGCGCCCGGCCCTGGACCACCGGGTCCACGCAACCGCGCGCCCGGCCCTGGACCAGCAACACCACGCAACCCCCACCTCGACTGGAGCCCACCCATGACCCTCCGCGAAGGAGCCCTTGTTCTCGCCGACGGCAGTGTGTTCGAGGGCGAGTTGATCGGCGCCGACCTCGGCGACTCGGCTCGCATCGCGACCGGTGAGGTCGTGTTCAACACCGCACTGTCCGGCTACCAGGAGATCATCACCGACCCCAGCTACGCGGGTCAGATCATCACGTTCACCTACCCGCACATCGGGAACTACGGCGTCAACGCCCATGACGCCGAATCGCGGGGCGCCTTCTGCCGCGGCGTGATCGTGCGCGACCTCGCCCGCCGCGCCAGCAACCACCGCTCCGAAGGTCACCTCGACGCCCTGCTCCGCGAGTTCGGCATCCCCGGCATCGCCGGGATCGACACCCGCCGCCTCACCCGCCTCATCCGTGACACCGGCGCAATGCCCGGCGCGTTCGGCGACGCGAGCGAGGCCGATCTGCGCGCCGCAGCGGAGGCCGAGCCCGGCACCGACGGGATCGACCTGGTCGCGACCGTCACCACCGATGCGCCGTACACCGTCGCCGTCGACGGTGCGCCCGACCGACTCATCGTCGCCTACGACTTCGGCATCAAGACCACGATCGTGCGGCACCTCGCCGAACTCGGTCGGGTCGAGGTGCTGCCCGCCCGGACGCCCGCGCAGGCGATCCTCGACCTGGGCGTCGACGGCGTCGTGCTGTCGAACGGCCCCGGCGATCCGGAGCCGCTGGTCGAGATCGTCGACAACGTGCGGGCGCTCGTCGACCGGCAGGTGCCGCTGTTCGGCATCTGCCTCGGGCACCAGTTGCTCGGGCGGGCACTCGGCGCCGGCACCGTCAAGCTCCCGTTCGGTCACCACGGTGGCAATCATCCGGTGAAGAACCTGTTGACCGACGGGATCGAGATCACCAGCCAGAACCACAACTTCGCAGTCGACGCAGACTCGTTCGGGTCGCTCGGCCGGCAGGTGCAGATGACCCACGTCAACCTCAACGACGGTGTCTGCGAGGGGCTCCAGGTGGTCGGGGAGCGGTGCTTCAGCGTCCAGCACCACCCCGAGGCCGGCCCCGGCCCGCACGACGCCCGCTACCTGTTCACCCAGTTCGACCAGATCATGACCGGAAAGGCGAGCGTCTGATGCCGCGTCGCGACGACATCGAGAGCATCCTCATCATCGGCTCCGGCCCGATCGTGATCGGGCAGGCGTGCGAGTTCGACTACTCGGGCACCCAGGCGTGTCGTGTCCTGCGTGAGGAGGGGTACCGCGTCATCCTCGTCAACTCGAATCCCGCGACGATCATGACCGACCCCGACTTCGCGGACGCGACCTACGTCGAGCCGATCACGTGGGAAGTGGTCGCGTCGATCATCGAGCGCGAGCAGCCCGACGCCGTCCTGCCGACGCTCGGCGGCCAGA
>JAGQSS010000501.1 GCA_020439405.1 Ilumatobacter sp.
GCGACGATCCTCCGAGCGGTACGCGAAGGACGCGAGATCTTCGCCGACCTCCAGAAGGTGATCCGCTACCTCCTGGCGTCGAACACCGGCGAGGTGCTCGTCATGCTGTTCGGTGTCCTCGGCGCCGGGCTGATCGGTCTCGACGCGGTCGACGGTGAGCTGGCGGTACCCCTGCTCGCCACCCAGATCCTGTGGATCAACCTCCTGACCGACAGCGCACTGGCCATGGCGCTCGGCGTCGACCCCGCGGTCGACGAGGTGATGTCGCGGCCGCCACGCGGCGTCGACGACCGCGTCATCGACCCCCCGATGATGGTGACGATCGCGTTGATCGGTCTGGTGTCCGCCTTCGTGGCGCTGCTGGCGTTCGATCTCGAGATGCCGGGCGGCGTGATCGAGGGCAACGGCGACATCGTGACCGCCCGGACGATGGTGTTCACCACACTGGTGATCTCCCAGGTCGGCAACGCCTTCAACTCCCGGAGCGATCTGGTCAGCGCGTTCGTGCGCCCGTTCGAGAACCGCCTGTTGTGGGTGGCGGTCGCCGTGACCGTCGCCCTCCAGGTCGCCGTCGTGCACCTCCCGTTCCTGAACGACGCGTTCGACACGGTGCCGCTCGACGCGGGTCGCTGGGCGATCTGCTGCGGGCTCGCCCTCGTCGTCCTGGCCGCCGGGGAAGCACGCAAGGTCGTGGCCAGGGCATCGTCGAGGCGCTCAGCGGCGACGCCTAACCCGGGCTGAGCTGGCGGCCGGTGATGTCGGTCGACTCGGCGTCGATCGCCGAATACGGCAGCCTGGCGAAGAACTGGTCGGCGTTGCGGGCGAGGGCCCGCACGGCGAGATAGTTGGTCGTGCCGCCGACGGCTGCTCCGATGCCGGCCGGGAGCAGGCGGCCGATCGCCGCGAGGCCGCGGCGTGAGCCGTAGGTGCGCAGTAGGGCCTTCGACATGAACCGGTTCGCCATCTGGATCGTCGTGATCGGCAGGCGTCCGTCGGCGGCGACCGATCGGCCGATCGTCGCCTCGTTGACCGCTCGGGAGAAGCCGTCGCGGGCGGAGCTGCCGTAGATGAGGACGGCGAGCACCCAGGCCCGCCGCTCGTCGACCGACGGTTCGTCGCGACCGTGGATCGCGGCGATCGTCAGCACCAGGTCGCCGGCGCGCCCGGTGAACCACACCAGTTCGCTCAGTGTCGCCACGATCGTCGCCGACGTGCCGACCGTCGGGGCCGCCGCTGCGGCTCCGGCTGCCGCGCCGGTCACCGCGAGTTCGCGAGCCATGCCCTTGGTGAGGAGATCGATCTTCTCCGGCCGGAGGAGGCCGTCCATCGTTGCGGCCCGCTCCTTGGCGGCCTCCCAGCGGTTGGCCGACACGTCGTCGATCGTCGCCAACATGTTGTTCGCGATGCGGAGGGTCTCGGCCGGCCCGAGCTTGTTCACGAGTCGGTTGACCCACTCGTTCGCCTTCTGCTCGGCCCGATCACGCGCAGCCACGCCCCCTGTCTACCCCACAGATGGGGTCAGGCACCTTCTGGCCGCCCGACCCCGATCACCGTGTCCTGGCATGCCAGAAGGTGCCTGACCCCTTCTGACGAAACGTATCCGACCCCTGCTGATCACACGGGTTGGGGGTCGTCGACCAGGTGGGTGCGGGGGAGCGATCGGAGGCCGCCCTCGCGGAGTTCGACCACGGCGGGGACCGGGTCGTCATCCTGGAAGAAGCGACGGTCGACGAAGTCGGGCTCGTCGGCGGTCGGGTCGTCGGCCCACCACGACGCCTCCATCGCGATGCCGTTCGGGTCGGTGAAGTAGATCGACCGCATCAGCCCGTGATCGACCACGTCGGTCACCTCGCTGCCCGCGGTGTGCAGGCGCTCGCGCAGTGCGAGGAGTGCGTCTTCGTCGGGCAGGTCCATCGACAGGTGATCGAAC
>JAGQSS010000502.1 GCA_020439405.1 Ilumatobacter sp.
CCGCGAACCGAGCCAGCGGGCGGACAGCGTGTACGGGTGGGTGACCGCCGCGATCATGAACAACGTGGCGATCGAGGTCAGCAGGAACCCGCCCCGGAACAGGAAGGCGTTCGTGCCGAGGCCCGGGTGGAAGCTCAGCCACCAGCACGAGGCGGCGACGATCACGAGCCCGACGAGCGACACCAGGTCGAGCAGGCGGTCGGCGCGCCGCAGCGGGCCGCGCATGATGGCGACCGGGCGCCAGACCATCGCGAACGCGGCCCCGAGCAGGATGCCCGTCGAGCGGCTGATGGTCGAGAGGTAGAGGAAGTTCTGCTTCGAGATGCAGCGTTCGCCGATCGTCCAGTAGGCATCGGGCGTCGTCTCGCACGTGCCGACGCTGCCGCCGTAGTTGATCAGCGCGGTCGCCACCGTGATCAGCAACGCCGCCAACACCAGCCATCGGGCCGTCAGACCGAGCCGACGGGTGCCGGAACGCCGGAGGAACAGGACCATCACGAGCGGCCAGATCAGGTAGAACTGCTCCTCGACCGCGAGGCTCCAGAGGTGCCGGAGCGGTTCGAACTCGGCGGCGCTGCCGTACTGCTGGCCGACCCAGATCTGGTACCAGTTCGACACGTAGAAGATCGCGGCGATGAAGTCGCCACGGAGCCGACCGAGCGCGTCCCACTCGAAGATCCACGTGTAGGTGAGGACGAGGAACAGCATCGTGAACAACGCCGGCAGGAGCCGGCGAGCGCGTCGACCCCAGAACGACACGAAGTCGATCCGGCCGTGCTCCTCCCACTCCGACATGAGCAGGAGGGTGATCAGGTACCCGCTGATGACGAAGAAGACCTCGACGCCGAGGAAGCCACCGCCGAGCCATTCGGCGTTGGCGTGGTAGACGAGCACCGCGATCACGGCGAGCGCGCGCATCCCGTCGAGCCCCGGGAGGTAGGGCACGTGGCTCAGATTCTCGGAACGGCGGGCGCGCTGACGGCCGTAGGTCTGGTCGGACATGACGGCCCCCAGTATCGCCGCTCGGTCACGGATTCCATGGGCATCCTGCGACGTTCTACGGTGCACTCATGACGTCCGACGCTCCTCCGACCGACGATTCGTCCGATCCGGTCCTCGCCGCCGCCGCCGCGACCGGCCAGCCGTTCGACGTGGTCGCCTGCGACCCCGGTCTGGCCGACACCGCCGCCTTCTGCGAGGCGTACGGGTACGGGCTCGACCAGTCGGCGAACGCGATCGTCGTGGTCGGCAAGTCCGAGCCGCGCCGGTACGTGGCGTGCCTCGTGCTCGCGACGACCCGGCTTGACGTCAACGGTGCCGTTCGCAAGCGACTCGGCGTGAAGAAGGCGTCGTTCGCGTCGGCCGACGAGACGATCGAGATCACCGGCATGCAGATCGGCGGCGTCACCCCGTACGGGCTACCGGACGGTCTCCCACTCTGGATCGACGCCCGTGTGATGGAGGTCGCCGAGGTCATCGTCGGCGGCGGATCCCGCAACCGCAAGCTGTTGGTCCCGCCGGCGTCGCTCGCCGCCCTCCCCGACGCCGAGGTCGTCGACGGTCTGGCGAAAGACCCGGGCTGACGATCCGCGTCGCGAACGGCGGCGGATCAGTAGTGTCGTGCCGTCCATTCGATGCAGGAGGAAACGACATGGACCAGTTCATCGACGCCTACAAACTCGTCGTCCTCAAGAACTACGCCAACTTCGAGGGCCGCCTCGGCCGGGGCGCGTTCTGGCGATTCGTCCTGGTGAACTTCATCATCACGATCGTGCTGAGCATCCTCGCCCAGACGTTCGGGGTCGTGTTCTGGCTGGCGTACGTGCTGTACGCCCTCGCGCTGATCGTCCCCGGCATCGCCGCCGGCGTGCGACGGCTGCACGACACCAACAAGTCGGGCTGGCTCGTGCTCATCGGCTTCATCCCG
>JAGQSS010000503.1 GCA_020439405.1 Ilumatobacter sp.
CGGCGAGACGGTCGACCCGGGCGAGCTCGACAGCCTGTTCGCCGACAACGTGTTCCCCGACGACGACGTCGACCGCCGTGCCACCCGGGCGCGCGACCACGGCCCACTGAGCGTCGACACCTGGCACGCCACGAGCGACGCCGCCGCCGCCGCCACCTGCACCGGGCCGGGCGGTCGCCACACGATCACGTTCTCGCTGGCCCCGAACCGCCCACTCCGCATCCAGGACTACGAGGTCAGCGTCTCCGGCGCGTGACGACGCCGGTCTTCAGAAGCCGCGCCGGCGGCGCTCGCGACGACCGCGGCGGTCGGCGACCCACAGCCGGACGACCAGCCCGGCGGCCTCCCGCACGATGCCGCCGGACAACTTCGACTCGCCCGACGTCCGCTCCCGGAACGTGATCGGGAACTCGACGACGCGACCCTCGGCCCGGACGAGCCGGTGGGTCATCTCGACCTGGAAGCCGTAGCCCTCGGCCTGGACCGCCTCGAACCCCATCTGTTCGAGCGCCTCGCTCGAGTACGCGCGGAACCCGGCGGTCGCGTCGTTCACCGCGAGACCGAGCACGCCGGCCGCGTACCGATTCCCCCACCGCGACAGGCTCCGTCGCGCCCAGGGCCAGTCGATGGTGCGACCGCCCGGCACGTACCGGCTGCCGATCGCGAGGTCGGCGCCGAGCTCGACGTTGGCGACCAGTGCCGGCAGCACCGCGGGGTCGTGCGACAGGTCGGCGTCGATCTGGACGCAGATCTCGGCGCCGTCGTCGATCGCCCGCCGGAACCCCTGGAGGTAGGCGCTGGCGAGCCCCGATTTGGCGGGCCGGTCGACGACGTCGAGCGGTGCGAGTTCGTCGGCCAGTGCCCGTGCCAGGTCGGCGGTGCCGTCGGGGCTGGCGTCGTCGACCACGAGGATGCGGGCGTCGGGCAACGCCGATCGGATCCCTCGACAGACCGCCTCGATGTTGCCGGCTTCCTGGTAGGTGGGCACCACCACCGTCACACGCACGACGCCGAACACTACCGCCGCGGGCATCGGGGCACGTCGGTAGCCTCGGGGGCGTGAGCGAACCGCGTCCCTTGTCCGCGATCCCCCCGGTCGCCGCACGGGTGATCGCCTTCGTGGTGATCCTCCTCGGCGGGCTGGCGGGCGGCCTGATCGGCTACGCGCTGGTCGACCTCCAGACGAGCGGCGACAACACCGTCGCCAAGGGCGTCGGCCTCCTCGTCGGCGCGATCGTGTGTGCCGCCGGACTCGCCGTGGTCGCCGTCCTGGCCTTGCGGGCGATGGGCGAATGGCGCGAGATCAACGACCGCGAACGCGCCGGGCACGCACCCCGATGAGCGTCGAGCTCCGCGAACTCGCCGAGCGTCTCGCACGCGAAGCCGGCGCGATCGCACTCGACGGCCGACGCGCCGCCGGCCGGGGCTTCGGCGGCGACACCAAGTCGACCCGCACCGACATCGTCACCGAGTTCGACCGGGCCGCGGAGGCCCACATCGTCGGCGAGCTCCGCCGGCTCCGTCCCGACGACGCGATCGTCGGCGAGGAAGGCACCGACGACGACGGCACGAGCGGCTATGCCTGGCACGTCGACCCGATCGACGGGACGACCAACTACGTGTACGACCACACGGCCTGGTCGTGCTCGATCGGCGTGGCGCTCGACGGCGAGATGATCGCCGGCGCGGTCGCCGTCCCCCCACTCGACGAGCTCTACAGCGCCCACCTCGGCGGCGGGGCGACCTGCAACGGCGCCCGCATCGCGGCGAGCGACCGCGCCGACGTCGAGCTCGCCCTCGTCGGCACCGGCTTCTCGTACGACGCCGCCCGCCGCACCGAGCAGGCGACGGTCGTCGCGGCGTTGATCGCCCAGGTCCGCGACATCCGCCGGCTCGGCTCGGCGGCATACGACCTCTGCAT
>JAGQSS010000504.1 GCA_020439405.1 Ilumatobacter sp.
TCGGTCGATCGGATCGACATCGGGCCGGGTACGTGGCCGACGAACTGCGCGGTTGCTCCGCAAGGGGGGCTCTACGTCACCGACGGTCGGGGTGGGCGTCTCCTCCACCTCGACATCGACCTGTCCCGGGTCCGCTCCACGGTCGCCTCAGTTCCGCGACATCGGCCGGTCTCCGAGCAATGAACGCGTTCGATCTCACCGATGTTCTGACCGGCGGAGCGGGACCGAACTCCGTCGCCGCCGCGCTGCGCGTCTCCAGCGATCACCGCATCGACCCCGCGACGGGCGCGATCGGCATCACGCGCACTCTCGAGGGTGAAGCCGTTCTCGAGCCGATTGCGCTCGAGGTGACCTTCGACCTGGACGAACTGGTCCTCCACTCGCTGACCGGCGGCCGCTCCGACTCGGCCGTGCCACCGACCACGTTCGCGCGTCACGCTCGCCGAATTCACCCGCGGGCCGACGCTCCCGGCCGCCCATACCTGGCCGCGCTGTCGCGGCTCGACCTCGGGAGCGACTGTGGGCGATCGTCGGGCGGCGACATGCCATTCTTCCTGCTGACCGATCCCGGCTCGACCCACGGCCTCTGGTTCGCCATCGGTCACAGTGGGTCCTGGCGTGCGGTCCTCTCGAAGTCCGCCACGCACCCGGCGTCGTATCGGCTGCAGGTGCGTGTGGGCGACGGCGACATGCACCTCGAACCCGGTGAGCGCGTCGTTCTCCCGACGGTGTGGGTCGGCGAGTTCCGGGGGGACGGGTGGGCTGCTCTTCGAGCGCACCTCGAGGCGTCGGCTCCGCGTGTCCACGTGCCGTGGACGGTATTCAACACGTGGTTCGGTGACGACGCGGCGATCGACGCGCAGCGCCTGATCGCCCACGCCGAGGTTGCTGCCGAGGTCGGTGTCGAGGCATTCGTCGTCGATGCCGGTTGGTACGAGACGCCACCAGGTGATCGGGGTGAGTTCATGAGCGCCGGTTTGGGGACGTGGACGCCCGACCCGGTGCGATTTCCCGATGGGCTCGAGTCGGTCGCTGATCGGGTTCGGGAACTCGGAATGACGTTCGGCCTGTGGTTCGAGCCCGAACGTGCCCATCCGGACTCGTACGTCGCACGGGCACATCCTGAGTGGCTTCGGACCGTGCCGACGTCGCCGTGGGCGATGGTCGACTTCGGGATCGAGGCAGTTCGCCGCTGGGCCGTCGACACGATCGATGCTGCGGTCTCCGCGTGGTCGCTCGGTTGGATCAAGTGGGACATGAACCACGCGCGACCCTCCGAGTACTGGAGTGGCGATCCGGTGGCAGAACTGTCGCATTGTCGTGGGGTGTGGTGGGTGCTCGACGAGATCCGTCGGCGGAACCCGGGGCTGGTCATCGAAGGATGTGCAAGTGGTGGGCATCGAATCGACATCGAGATGGTGCGACGCTGCGATACGTTCTGGATCTCCGATCAGACCGTCAACTCGGACACGACTCGACACATCGTCCGCCAAGCGGCGCGGCTCCTCCCGGCTCAGTATCGGTACCTGTCGATCGCTCCCGCTGCTGATCCCGGGTCCACACCGCCGTACCCCGACGAATGGTTCGTGGGAGCGTGCAATGGCGTGTTCGGTTTGATGGACGTGTTGGCGGACTGGCCGGATGATCTTCGGCATCGCGTCGCCGCGCACATCGACCGTTTCCGGTCGGTCCGGCATCTGCTCGGCGCCCACGTCGTCGACTTGTCCGACCGACCGGACGGCGATCGCCCTCTCGCCGGCTGGGAGGCATGGGAGATGAGCGACGCGAGCGGTGAGGCTGCCCTTGTAGCGCTACGTGTCGAGTCGCCCGACGCCACACGCGAGTTCCGCGGGACTCGCACGTGGACGGTCGAACTCCCGCCCGGTGGAGCGACGCTCCGCCACATC
>JAGQSS010000505.1 GCA_020439405.1 Ilumatobacter sp.
ATCACCTGGGGGCCGCGCACCCACAGCTCGCCCTCGCCGCCGACGTCCTGGTCGTCGCCGGTCTCCGGATCGACGATGCGGGTCTCGGTGTTCGGCACCGTGATGCCCGACGTGCCGGGGCGGAAGTCGCCCTCGAAGGTGCAGTGGCTCACCGGGCTCAGCTCGGTCATGCCGTAGCCCTGCACGACCTCGCAGTCGATCCGCTTCGCGGCTTCGGCGGCGAGTTCGGCGCCGAGTGGTGCGGCGCCCGAGAACACCTGCACGAGCGAGGTCAGGTCGTACTCGTCGACGAGGGGGTGCTTGGCGAGCGCCAGGATGACGGGCGGTACGGCGTAGATGCGGGTGATCTTGTGCTCCTGGGTCAGTTCGAGCGCCTGCTGGAGGTCGAAGCGGGGGAGCGTGATGACCGTCGCGCCGATCGACAGCTGCAGGTTCATCAGGACCTGCATGCCGTAGATGTGGAAGAACGGGAGGAACGCGAGCGACACCTCGTGTTCGCGCAGGTTCACCGACGGCTCGGTCTGGACGCAGTTCGCCACGAGGTTGTGGTGCGTCAGCATGACGCCCTTCGGCAGACCGGTCGTGCCCGACGAGTAGGGCAGGACGACGACCTGGTCGTGCAAGTCGACCGGCACCTGCGCGATCGGATCGGCGGCGAGCAGTTCGAGCGCGTTCGCCGTGCCCTCGGCCCCGTCGAGCGTCATGACCTCGGCGATCTGCGTGCCCTCGATGGCTGCCGTCGCGGTCTCGGCGAACATGCCGATCGTGATCAGCATCGATGCGCCGGCGTCGTTCAGTTGGAAGCGCACCTCTTCGGCGCCGTACGTCGGGTTGATCGTGGTGACGGTGCCACCGGCGACGGCCGTGCCGTGGAACGCAATCGCGTATTCGGGGATGTTCGGGGCCATCAGGCCGAGCACGTCGCCCTTGCGGAAGCCGCGTGCCTGCAGGCCGCCCGCGAAGCGGTGGATCAGGTCGCGCAGCTGGGCGTACGTGTAGGAGCGGCCCGACGGCCCGTCCATCAGCGCGACGCGGTCGGGGAGTTCGTCGGCGCGACGGAGGATGTGTTCGGTGATCGTCGTCTCCGGGATCTCGACGTCGGGCACCGGGCTGCGATGGATGATCATGCCTCGGACACTACCGATCGCCTTCCCCGGCGGAGAAGGGCGTCCGGCCCGCGTCAGCGGGAGCCGGGGCCGTCGACCACGCGCACGTCGCGAGCCACGAGCGGCTCGCCGCAGCAGTCGCACACGAGCCGGGTGTGCGTCACGTTGCCGCACGACCGGTGCTCGATGAGGATCGGCTCGTTCCCCTCGCCCGTGATCCATTCATCGCCCCACTCGCGCAGCGTCGTGATCACCGGCCAGAGGGCGCGACCCTTGGGGGTCAGGACGTAGTCGTAGCGCAACCGGCCCTCGTCGTACGGTCGACGCTCGATGACGTCGGCGGCGACGAGCTTGTCGAGTCGATCGGTGAGCACGTTGCGGGAGATGCCGAGGCGTTCGACGAAGTCGTCGAATCGTCGGATGCCGAGGAAGCAGTCGCGAACGATCAGCAGCGTCCACCACTCACCGATGATCTCGAGCGCCTGGGCGATCGAGCAGTTCATGTCGGCGAACGACACCTTGCGCATGCGTCACATCCTACGTGGGTTGCATGAAGCAACTCAACGTGTCATGCTCAGTTGCATGAAACAACTCACCCTCCCCGAGTTCGCCGGTACCGAGCTCGTCCCGTCCGGTCCCGGCGACTTCGACGTCGATCTCCCCGCCCGGTGGTCGTCGCTGGTCGGCGTCCACGGAGGGTTCATGGTCGGGCTCGCGGTGCGTGCCGCCGAGCACGTCGTCCCCGACCGAACCGTCCGCACCATCGCGACCAGCTACCGTTCGAGCGTCGCACT
>JAGQSS010000506.1 GCA_020439405.1 Ilumatobacter sp.
GCAGGGCTCGGCAGCGGGACGCCGCGCCGGTGCGACTGGTACCAGACGAGCGAACCGAAGTCGCTCTTCACGCGGGGCGAGATCGCCATGTCGTCGATCCACAGGTGCACCTCGTACCCCATCAGCGGGTCGTCGATCTGCACGACCATCGCGGCGGGCGGTGGCTCCTCGAGGACGCCCGGGGTCGATCGCGCCGCGGCGAGCAGCATCTCCTTCGCATCGGTCGGCGAGTTCATGTACGCCACCTGCACCGGCACCACGACGCGGTGGAGCCGGGCCGGCTCGTCGTAGTTCGTGATCGTGGCGCCCGCCAACTTGCCGTTGGGCACGATGACGAGATCGCCGTTGCGCGTCTGGATGCGGGTACTGCGCCAGTTCGTGTCGACGACGCGGCCTTCGACGCCGTCGGCGTTGATCCAGTCGCCCGGCCGGAACGGCTGGTCGGCGAGGAGGGTGAACCCGGAGGCGATGCCGCCGAGCGTGTCCTGGAGGGCGAACGAGATGACGAGCGAGGTCACGCCCAGCGCCGTCAGCGCGGCCGACAAGTCGACGTTCCAGACCCACGCGATCACCGCCCAGGCGATGAACAGGATCAGCAGCAGCCGGGGCAGGGTGAGCAGCAGACGCGGCACCGATCGACGACCGTCGCGCGGCCGGGCCTTGACCCGCTCGACGACGATCGACAGCGCCGCCAGTGCTGCCGCGCCGGCGGCGATCACGAACGCCGTCGCGATCAGGGAGAGCACGACGTCGGCGCCGTCGGACGAGAACAGGACGCTCAGGAGCGTCCAGACGGCGAACAGCGGCAGCACCCACGTGCGAACGATCGCGATCGGGTGGCGCAGCGGTGAGTCGCGTTGACGGAGACGCTCCTCCAACTCGCCGATGCCGATGATGAGGAGCGGGAGCAGGACGACGAGCACTGCGGCGTAACCGGCGTCGGGGTCGCGGAAGACGCCACTCATGCGGGTGCTCCTCGGTCGACCAGGCGCTCGGTGACGGCGACCGCCCCGCCGTCGGGGTCGCCGGCGACGACGAACGAGTCGGGGAGTTGGGTGCGGACGTCGTCGGTCGCCATGATCGTGCGCCCCGGGGCGGAACGAGCGAGCGACTCGGCACGGGCGACCGTCTCACCCCAGACGTCGTAGACGAGGGCCGATCGGGCCGCCAGCCCGACGGAGACCGGGCCGGACGCCACGGCGCCTCGGAGATCGAGCCGACCCTCGCTCAGCTCGTGGACGACGTCGCGTGCGGCCAGTGCGAACCCGACGGCCCGCGGCGCATGGTCGAGATACGGACGGCTGACGCCGCAGACGGCGTAGTAGGTCGACCCGGTGAGCTTGATCCGCTCGAGCCCCATCTCGACGGCGAGCGCGTCGACCTCGTCGACGACGTCGCCGAGGAGGTTGCGGACATCCGTGTCGGGAGCGTCGCCGACCATCGATCCCAACCCGTCGAGGGTGATCACGACGATGCTCGCGTTCCGCACGTGGTCGAGCACCTCACCGTCGGTCTCCTCGCTGCGTCGGGCGACGGCGGCGGGGAGGAACTGTCGCAGGAGCGCGGCGCGTTCTTTCGATCGCGCCTCGACCTCGGACCGCCGGGCGGCGAGTCGCGCCAGCATCTGGTCGACGTTCTCCGACAGTTCCTGGTACTCGGTCGGCCCGTCGTCGTCGCCGGCGGTCAGCTCGTCGGGGTCGATCCGTTCGCCGGCCTCGGATCGGACCCGCACGAGGCGCAACCGGTCGGCGATCCGTCGGATCGGTGCCATCAGGCGGTTCGACCAGCGGACCGAGATGAAGGTCACCGCGACGATGAAGAGTGCGACGGCGAACAGCATCTGGCGTGCGTAGTCCTCGATCGGACCGTCGAGCTCGTCGCGGTCGATCTGGGCGGCGAT
>JAGQSS010000507.1 GCA_020439405.1 Ilumatobacter sp.
CGACCGTCGAGACGGCGTCGGCCGTGCCGCACGGACCCGCCGGCACACAGAGCGCCGTCGTTCGTGCTCCCGACGGGACGATGCAGGTGTTGTGGCAGGTGCCGTCCCGGGCCGAGGCGAGGGCGGCCTGGGGGTTCGACGATCGCCGCACGATCGGTGACACCGAGTGGTCGACCGACGTGGGCGGCCAGGTCGGGCTGGTGCGCGCGTCGACGGCGTGCGCGCAGTTGTCGATCGGTGACGGCGGGGCCGGCGGCGGTGTCGGGGCGTGGCGCGATGAGATGCTCGTTCTGATGTCGGCCGTCGTCGACGATGCGGGCGCCACGATCGTCGGTCTCGCGGAGGGATGGAGCCGCGTCGGTGGAGCGGCTGGGGAGCCGGTGTACGAGATGTCGTTCCCGCTCGCCGTCGGCGAGGGGTCGGCTGCGACGACCGTGACGGTGACACTCCGGCAGTCGCCGGGCAGCAGTGGCGGTGCGATCCCCGACACGGCGTGGCCGCGGATCGAGCCGGGCGAGTTCCTCGGGCATCCGTCGTGGACCACGACCGATCCGTCGCAACCCGAACGTGTCGGCGTCGCCTGGTTCGACGGCATCACCAGCCGGTTCGCGTCGGCGAGCGCGCCGGCCGGTGTCGACCTGTCGGTGGTGCTCGACGCGATCGAGAACGAACTCGCCTCCTGGCCGACATCGAACACCGTCGACTGGCTCGACACGTTCGACGTCGCCGCGCCGACACCGGAGGTCCTCGACGGAACGCCCGAGTGCGAACGTTCCGACCTCCTCGTCCTCGACTGACCGAGTATCGGCCGACGAACGGTGTCGGACCAGATGGGGTCAGGCACCTTCTGGCGTTCGACGTCGTGGTGACCTCGGCCTGATCTGCCAGAAGGTGCCTGACCCCATCTGACATCGACCGACCGTTGGGGACATGTCCCCGTGGCACGAGCCGCTCGGATCGGCCATGCTGTACGAATGCGGCCGACCACTCGACGCATCCTCACCGCCACGATCAGCGCCGCGCTGCTCGTGACCGCCTGCTCGTCCGGCGACGACGAGGCCGCGCCCACCACGACCGAGTCGGCGCCGACAACGACGTCGGAGACGACCACCGCACCGTCGACCACCGCGCCGTCGACCACCACGACCGAGGCACCCACCACCACGGCGTCCCCCACGACGACCGAACCCCCGTCGACCACCACCGAGCCACCCCCCACCACCAACCCCGGCGACCCCGACTGGCTGACGATCGTTCAGGACCTGGTGACCCTTCAACACGAGCTCCGAGCTGCACCGGAGTCGGCACGGCTCAATGAATTCTGCGTGGCGGGCGAGAGCACATGCGAAGCAGTGCAAGGCGAGGAGATCCGTCGCCTCGAGGAGGAGGGGTGGAGGGTGGTCGGCCAACCCCAACCAGAGGTGCTGTCAGCCCGAGTCGTTGAGACGGCCAATGGTGATCCGCCCTCCGAAGCGTTGTGGGTCCTGCTGGAAGTCGTGTCCGTGCGACAGGACCAGACCGGCGCCTTGATCGTCGACGAGGACAACAACACTGTCTTTGAGTTGTCGAACACGGGCGATTCGCCGACTATCAAAGCAAAGTTCCTGTTGTCCGGCGGGGGAACGTCGAACTGGCGCGTCATGGCAATTGAGGACCTCGATTCAGAGTGATTGGGAGCCTCGCGATCACGGCATCGGTCGTGGCTGCGGCGCTGTCAGGCCCGCTACCGCGCCAGGCCGACAACGACTGCGGTGCTGACCGAAGCGTCCTTATCTGCATCGTGGACGAGGATCCGCCGCCGAAGCCGACTCGGACTCATGTGGAGCAGCCTGGTGGGGCGAACTCGACCGTGGCGGTGCCGGCCAGCCCGGTCGTCTGGAACCGATACTTCATTCCTGCG
>JAGQSS010000508.1 GCA_020439405.1 Ilumatobacter sp.
CCGACGGCCGGGTTCATCTCGCCACGTGGTAGCCACCATTCGACGTCGCCACCGACGCCAACGAGGAGGTCGACCGCCAGCGATTCGAGGCGGACGGGGTCGACAACGAACCGACCGTCGTTCTGTAGTGAGAGGGAGACGTGCCAGACCGGCGCGCCGTCGTTGAGTCGCGCTCAACGGTCGACCGCCAAGATGGACGTGAGGAGAGCGCCGTCATTGAGAGGCTGGCGGTTGGTGCACGCTGGCATCCGTTGCCGCATGTGGGCCTCGTCAAGCGGGTGGGTGAGGGCGAAGCGCTGGCGTCGGTTCATCACTCCACCAGCCCGGTGTCCCATGCCCACCGGCCGATCAGCGCAGCCTCCGCCCGGTCCACGTCACCCTTCCGGGCCAGCAACGGCTCCGCCGCCGGCCACAGCTCGAGCGCGAGCTCGCGGGATGCGTCCTTCGGCTGCTTGATGAGACCGTGATGCCGCTTCCACACCGGCGGTCGGGCGGGGATGATCGTCGTGGTGAAGCGCGCCAGCGTGGCCTCCACCCGACCCATGTCCCGGCCCTTGGTCATCTGGTTCGCCTGGTCCGGCATGAACGGCGGCTCCTCCAACACGAACGTCGGGAGCGACTCGTCGCCAATCAGATCCTCGACGTAGCGAGCGAGCGTCCAGACGTCGATCGCCCGGTCGGGCATGATCGGCATGTCGACGACGGCGACGAGGACGTCGCGGTGGAGTAGGGCGATGGCTCCACCCCGCCCGGGGTCGACGGCGATGGTCCTCACGGCGTCTCCTCCTCGAGCTTGCCGGCGTCGTACATGGCTTTGTTGCGGCGGGCGCGGCGTCCGGCGGTGCGGAGCATGGTGGTGAGTTGGGCGGCGACGTCGGCGGGGATGGCGAATCCGTGGGTGTCGCCGTTGGCGGTGGTCGCGCGGAGTTGGATGATGGCGACGGATGGGCCGTCGGGGATGGCGACGACGGTGGCTTCGACGTTGAGGTCGGCGGCGAGAGGGAGCGGGTGTTGGTCGGGGTTCATCGCTTCCATGCCACGCTCCCGTCGTCGTTGAATCCGGTCGGTTCGATCTCCCCCGACGCCATCTTCGATCGGGCTGTGCGCATCCGGCCCACATCACCGTCGGTCTGCACGACCACCGCCGCCACGAACTTGTCGACGTCCAGGTCGAACTGAGCGGCGTCCGATCGCAGTCCAGCGAGCACCACATCGCGGTCCTCGTCGTCCTCGACGATCTCGGCGTCGATGATGTCGTCGTCCGTGGTCTGTGGGCGTGTCTCGGATTCGCCCGGATCGGGCGCTCCTTGCGTCCCTGCCGTGAGCGCAGCCCGACGAGGGGCATCCACGGCGGTCACGGTCGCTCCGGCCAACTCAGCGGCCGTGCCACCACCCGACAGAATCTCCATCGGGGTCGCGTCCATCGACAGTCGGGGCACGACGTAGTGCCGGGTGCCGACCGGGGTTTTCTTCGTCTCCTGGTGGAGCGACAGCCGGGCCTGCATGAGTCGGCCGGTCGCCTGCAACGAGGTGAGCATCCCGACCTGATACGGGAGCTCGTCGAGCGCGGTCCATGACGAGGTCTCGATGCGCCACACCCCGCGGAACGGGATGGTGGGGAGCACGACGAGGAGCCGCGACTTCGGCTGGCACGAGCGGGCGCCTTCCTTCACGCAGAGGCAGCCGGTCGGGACGAACTCGTAGTCGGAGTCGTTGATCTTGCGGGGCACCTCGCAGGTCTCGCCGTCGCAGCGCCGCTGCCGCCCGCCGGCGGCCCACAGTTCGTAGCCCTGGTCGAGCGGGTCGGCGGGGAGGAGGACCGGCACTTCACCGGTCTCGGTGATGACCTCGAACTGGTTCTTCATGCGGGCGGATGGTTCGTTCCACGGGCGGGCG
>JAGQSS010000509.1 GCA_020439405.1 Ilumatobacter sp.
GGATGAGTCGGAGTGCGTTGTACGCCGAGGCGCTGCAGCTGCTCATCGACGCCCACGCCGGCGACGACACGACGGCGCGGCTCGATGCGGTCTACGCCGACCACGACGGCCATCTCGATCCGACCGTGGTGGCGGCCAACGCCTCGCTCGCCGACGAACCGTGGTGATCCGATGGTGATCCGCCGAGGCGATGTGTGGTGGGCCGACCTCGGGCCGCCCGATGGCTCCGGCCCCGGTCACCGTCGGCCGGTCGTCGTGGTGTCGTCCGACGCGTTCAACCGCAGCCGGATCTCGACGGTCGCCGTCGCGATCGTCACGTCGAACACCGCGCTCGCCGCGGCGCCCGGCAACGTCCTCCTGTCCGCCGACTCGGTCGGCCTCGACCGAGACTCGGTGATCGACGTGAGTCAGGTCACCACCCTCGACAAGCGGACGCTCACCCAGCGCGCCGGACAGCTCGGCATGACGACGCTCGACGACCTCGACGCCGGGCTGCGGCTCGCGCTCGGGCTCAGCTGAACAGGTCGCGGTACTGCTCGCGCAGGCCGTTCTTCACGACCTTCGCCATGGCGTTCCGCGGCAGTTCGTCGACGAACTCGTAGCGGCGAGGGTGCTTGAAGCGGGCCAGGTCGGCACGGCACGCCGCATCGAGCCGCGCCTCGACCTCGGCGTGGTCGGCGCCCGGGGCGGGGACGACCACGGCGACGGCGGTCTCGCCGAAGTCGGGGTGCGGCACACCGAACACGGCCGACTCGACGACCCCGTCGACGGCGTCGAGCACCATCTCGATCTCCTTCGGGTACACGTTGTAACCACCCGAGATGATCATGTCGCTCGCCCGACCGTCGAGGCTCAGCCGCCCCGTCTCGTCGAGCGACCCGACGTCGCCGGTCCGGAACCATCCATCGGCAGTGATCGCCTCGGCGGTCTTGTCCGGCTGCCTCCAGTAGCCGGCGAAGGGCACCGGGGGCAGCACCTCCACTTGACCGCTCACACCCGGGGGCACGGCAATGCCGGCGTCGTCGACCACCCGCAGTTCGTGACCGGCCAGTGCGAACCCGACCGTCCCCGGCACCTGTCCGCCCTCGCCGAGCGTGTTCGAGGTGAGGATGCCGGTCTCGGTCATCCCGTACCGCTCGACGATGTGGCGCCCGGTCCGCGCCGTGAACTCGGCGTGGACCTGTTCGGTCATCGGCGCCGAGCCCGAGGTGAACAACCGGACGTGCGCGCACAGCTCGCGATCGAAACGGTCGTCGCCCAACAGCCGGACGTAGTGCGTCGGCACACCCATCAACACCGAACAGGTGGGCAGCTGCGCGAGCACGTCGTCGATGTCGAAACGCGGCCGGAAGCGGACGACGGCACCCTCGAGCATCAGCGGGAAGATCGCCACGAACAGGCCGTGGACGTGGAAGATCGGCAGGGTGTGGCAGATGGTGTCGTCGGGCTCGATCGCCCACGCGTCGTGCAGCACCCGGGCGTTCGAGAGCAGGCTGTCGTGGGTGAGGATCGCGCCCTTCGACCGGCCCGTCGTACCGGAGGTGTAGAGCATGGCGGCCGGGTCGGAGCCCGGACCGTCGAGCGGTGGGTGCTCCACCGGCTCGAGTGACGACGCCAGCGCGCCGAACGTGCCGGCTCCCGCTTCGTCGCGGTCGCCGTCGAACTCGACGATCGTGACGTCGGGCAGGACGTCGCGCAGCGCCGCCGCGTGGTCGGGCGACGCAATCACCAGCCGTGCCTCGGCGTCGGCGACGAAGTACCCGCTGCCGCCGACGTGGTCGATGTGGCCGTGGGTGTAGACGAGCGAGGCCACCCGGTCGGGCTTCCAGCGGCGCAGCTCGGAGACGACGGCCTCGCCGGTGAAGATGGCGCTGGCGTCGAAGCACACCAGGC
>JAGQSS010000050.1:0-14283 GCA_020439405.1 Ilumatobacter sp.
GATCCTCGACAGCGATCTTTCGTCGGACGCGGCCGAACCACTCCTCGAGGACCGACTCCGGGCGGCGCTCGGCTACGAGGTCGTCTGCTTCGTGCGGTCGGCGGACGAACTGAGTGCGCTCCTCGATGCCGTACCGGAGGCACCCTCGGGCGCGAAGCACGAGATCATCTTCTACAAGACCGACCCCGGCGACGAAGCTCGTGCCGCGCTGGCTGCCACCAGCGGCCCGAACGACACCCTGGTCGGGATGGGTCGCGAGACCTTGTGGACGCATGTCGGCGGCATGTCGGACTCGCCGCTCGCAGCGCTCACGCCCCGCCCCGGCGCACCCGTCACCACGGTGCGGACCGCCGCGACGATCGAACGCATCGTCGCGAAGTTCACCTGACGAAGGGGTCGTCGTCAGTGGGTCTCGGAGCGGACGACTCGGTAGCCCTTGGCCTCGATCGCGGCGACGACGCGATCGGCGTGGCGGGCGTCGCGCGTCTCGAGCATCACGTCGATGTTGGTAGCGCGGGCCGAGATGGGGTCGAACAGCCGGCGGTGCTCGATCTCGACGACGTTCGCTCCGGCGGACGCGATCGCGGTGACCAGCGGCGCGAGCTGACCGGGTGTGTCGCTGACCGCGATCCGCAGGCTGGTGATGCGTCCGGAGTGCGCCATCTCGCGGAGCAGCACCGACGCGAGCACACGGGTGTCGATGTTGCCGCCGGTCAGGACGAGGGCGACACGCTTGCCGGCCCACCGATCGGGGTGTTCGAGCAATGCCGCGAGGCCGGCAGCGCCGGCACCTTCGGCGACGGTCTTCTCGATCTCGAGGAACAACGAGATCGAGCGCTCGATCGTCGTCTCGGGAACGGCGATCACGTCGTCGACGAGCTCACGGACGATCGGGACCGTGAGCGATCCGGGCTGTTTGACGGCGATGCCGTCGGCGATGGTGTCGGCTCGCGACGGGGCGAGTTCGTCACCGGCGAGCGCGGCGAGCATGCCCGGATAGGTCTCGGACTGGATGCCGACGATCTCGACCTCCGGACGGTGGGCCTTGACCCACGTCGCGATCCCCGAGATCAGCCCCCCGCCCCCGACCGGGACCAGGATCGTGTCGAGGTCGTCGATCGCATCGAGGAGTTCGATGCCGACCGTCCCCTGTCCGGCGATCACGGCCGGGTCGTTGTACGGGTGGACCCAGGTGAGTCCGCGCTCGGCGGCGAGTTCGTCGGCCGTCTCGGCGGCTTCCGCGAAGGTGGTGCCCGCCTGGACCACCTCGGCGCCGAGGGCTTCGGTGTTCGCGACCTTGGCGAACGGTGCGGAGGCCGGCATCACGATCGTCGCCGGGATGTCGAGCCGACCGGCGTGGTAGGCGACGCCCTGGGCGTGGTTGCCGGCGCTGAGGGCGATGACGCCGCAGGCGCGTTCGTCCGCAGTGAGGGTGCGGAGCTTGTTCGCGGCACCGCGGTCCTTGAACGACGCCGTGAACTGGAGGTTCTCGAACTTGACGATCACTTCGGCACCGGTGACGGCCGACAGGGTGCGCGACTCGGCGACCGGTGTGCGTTCGACGTCGCCGGCGATCCGCTCGGCCGCCGTCGCCACGTCGTCGGCGGTGATCGCCAGCGGTTCGCTCACACGCGCCAACCTACCCGCGATCTGGACCCCAGTTCGGTTCGATGGATCTCGAAAGATGACAGGTAGCGACTCAGGATTTCTCCTCGTACCGTGTGAGCATGTCCGAAACGTCGACGACCACCCGTCTCCCCGTCGCCATCCTCCCCACCGTCGTGCTGCCCGGCGCGACCCTGACCCTCCAGCTCTCCGAACCCGGCCTCCGCCGCGCCGTCGAGGCGGCACGCGCCGACACGAACGGCCGCATCGCCTTCGTCACCGACCCGGCCGACACCCTCGGCGTCGTCGCGTCGGTGCCCGACATCGGCAAGTTGCCGGGCGGTGAGCCCGTCGCGATCGTCCAGATCGACACCCGTGCGTTCATCGGCTCACCCGCCGACGACGACACCCACCTCACTGCCGCTGTCGAACCGATCATCGACCCGGTCCCGTCCGAGCGCGTCACCGCGGCCGCCCGCGAACTCCGCGCCGTGCTCGAACTGATCGCCCCGCTCCGCCGCTCGCGCCGACTGCCCGAGATCCTCAACACGACGCGCTCGCCAGGCGCGCTCGCCGACGCCGTCGCGACGTGGGCCGAGTTCGCCGACGACGACCGACGCCGAGTGCTCCACGCCGTCGATCTGGCCGACCGGGTCGACGCCATCGGCTCGTGGGCCCGCAACCACCTCGCCGAACTGCAGGTCGCCGAGACGATCCGCAACGATGTCAGCGAAGGTATGGACAAGCAGCAGCGGGAGTACCTGCTCCGCCAACAGCTCAACGCGATCCGGCGCGAACTCGGCGAGGGCGACGACGACGTCGTCGGGGAGTTCCGTGAGCGTCTCGAGCGTCTCGATGCCCCGGCTGCGACCAAGAACACGATCGCGAAGGAGCTCGACCGGTTCGAACGAATGAACTCGCAGTCGCCCGAGCATTCGTGGATCCGCACATGGCTCGACCGGGTGTTCGACATGCCGTGGGGCGAGCGCAGCACCGACGCACTCGATCTCGACGCGGCACGTGCCCAGCTCGACGCCGACCACTACGGGCTCGACGAGGTCAAGGACCGCATCGTCGAGTTCCTCGCCACCCGCAAGCTCCGCCGCGACCGCGGCATCGACGAGCGCGACGCCGATCGCGGCGGTCGCGGCTCGGGCGCCATCATCACGCTGGTGGGCCCGCCCGGGGTCGGCAAGACGAGCCTCGGTGAGTCGGTCGCCCGTGCGATGGGCCGTGAGTTCGTGCGCGTCGCGCTCGGCGGCGTTCGCGACGAGGCCGAGATCCGCGGTCATCGCCGCACCTACGTGGGTTCGCAGCCGGGCCGGTTGGTGCGCGCGCTCCAGGAGGCCGGCACGATGAACCCGGTCATCCTGCTCGACGAGGTCGACAAGCTCGTAGCGGGCGGCTGGTCGGGCGACCCGACCGCGGCCTTGCTCGAGGTGCTCGACCCAGCCCAGAACCACACCTTCCGCGACCACTACCTCGAGGTCGATCTCGACCTGTCGGAGGTCGTGTTCATCGCGACCGCGAACGTCGCCGACACCATCCCGGCGCCGCTGCTCGACCGGATGGACCTCGTCCGACTCGACGGCTACACCGAGGACGAGAAGCGCTTCATCGCCGACCGCTACCTGCTCCCCCGCCAGATCGACCAGGCCGGGCTCCGCCCCGACGAGATCGAGATCGGCGACGACGTCGTCTCGGCGATCATCCGCGGCTACACCCGCGAAGCGGGCGTCCGCACACTCGAACGCGAACTGGGACGCCTCGTCCGCAAGGTCGCCGCCAAGGTGGCGACGGGCACGACCACGCCGGTCACGATCGATCCCGACGAGGTGTCGACGTGGCTCGGACGCGCCAAGGTGTCCGACGACGTGCCGGAGCGGACCAACGTCCCGGGCGTCGCGACCGGACTCGCCGTGACCGGCGTCGGCGGCGACGTGTTGTTCGTCGAGACCACCGCGTTCCCGACCGGCCCCGATGCCGAACCCGGGCTCACGCTCACCGGCCAGCTCGGTGACGTCATGAAGGAATCGGCCCAGATCGCGCTCAACTACGTCCGGTCGCACGCCGACGAGCTCGGCCTCGACGACGAGGCCCTCCGACGGCGGTTCCACGTCCACGTCCCCGCCGGCGCCGTGCCGAAGGACGGGCCGTCCGCCGGGATCACCATGACCACCGCACTCGTGTCGTTGATCACCGGCCGGCACGTGAAGCCGAGCGTCGGCATGACCGGCGAGATCACCCTGCAGGGACAGGTGCTCCCGATCGGTGGCGTCAAGCAGAAGGTGCTCGCCGCACACCGGATGGGGCTCACCGAGATCGTGCTGCCCAAACGCAACGGCCCCGACCTCGACGACGTGCCGGAGCGGGTCCGGGCCGAGATGACGTTCCATCTCGCCGACACCTACGCCGACGTCGCCGCGGTGGCGTTCGCCTGACCGCGACCGCTGCCGTACGTTCGGTCGGTACGGTCGTTGCATGGGACTCTTCGGCTGGTCGAACACCGGGGCGGAGCGGCCGGGGTTCGCCGTCGAGCCGGGTCCGGGGCAGGAGTCGGTGTGGGACTACCCGCGTCCGCCGCGACTCGCTCCCGACGAGCGGCGCGTCGTCGTCGGCGACCCCGACGACCCGGTCGCGGTGTCGTCACGAGCCGTGCGGGTCCTCGAGACGGCGAGTCCGCCGACGTTCTACGTCCCACCCGACGACGTGCGCACCGAGCGACTCGTCCCGGCCGACGGCCGTTCGTTCTGCGAATGGAAGGGTGAGGCCACCTACTGGGCGCTCGCCGCTGCTCCGGCGCAGCCGATCGGCTGGGCGTACCCCACGCCGCTCCCCGAGTTCCTCGTCATCGCCGGATGGTTCTCGTTCTACCCGGCACGCATCGAGTGCCGGGTCGGCGACGAGGTGATCCGTCCGCAGGCCGGCGGGTTCTACGGCGGGTGGGTCACCGACGAGATCGTCGGCCCGTTCAAGGGCGAACCCGGCACCGGCGGTTGGTGACCGCTCCGGTATCGATCACTCGCCGGGCAACGGCACCCAGGGGTCGTGATCGCCGGGGACGAGTGGGAACTCCTGCTGGCGCCAACGTCGCTTCGCGTCGTCGATGACCTCGCGATCGGAGTGGACGAAGTTCCACCAGATGAACCGCTCACCCACCGGCTCGCCACCGAGCACCATGGCCGTGCCGGTGCCCGAGAGCGTCGGGCGTGATCCCGGCGCGAGGACCGCCAACTGCACGACGTCGAGCCGGTGCCCGTCGACGAAGACGTCGCCCGACATGGCGATGACTGCCCGTTCGGCGTGCTCGGCGTCGAGTCGGATCGAGCCGTCGGCGAGGGTGATCTCGCCCAGGACGAGCGGAGACGAGCCGACGATCGGGGCACGCTGCCCGAAGCCCGTGCCGACGGCGAGCCGGACCGTTGCGCCGTTCGCCGACTCGGTCGGGACCTGGTCGGCGGCACAGTGCTCGAAGGCGGCGGGGCCGTCCTCCGCGTCGTCGGGGAGCGCGACCCAGGTCTGCAACCCGAACATGTCGAACGAGACCGGCCGATCGTCCTCGTGGCTCCGCTCGGTGTGTGTGACCCCGGCGCCGGCCGTCATCCAGTTGACCGCGCCCGGGTCGATCACCTGGACCGCGCCGGTCGAATCGCGGTGGACCGCCCGCCCGCGCAACAGGTACGTGACGGTCGACAGACCGACGTGCGGGTGCGCGTCGACGTCCATGCCCTTCCCTGGCCCCATCGTCTCGGGTCCCATCACGTCGGCGAACACGAATGGCCCGACCATCCGCCGCCGACGCCACGGGAGGAGACGCCGGACGGTGCCGCTCCCGACGGGTCGTTCGCGCGGGTCGATCAGGAGCTCGATGGCGGCGGCGTCGCTCATCACGACATCATGACGCATCGTTTGTCGTGGTGGGCCGACGGGTACCGCGCCGTCATGGCACAGGATCACGGCCCCACCATCCGCAACGACGAACAGTACGAGGCACTCCGTGACGAGGGCATGTCGAAGTCGAAGGCGGCGGCGATCGCGAACTCCGACGGCGCCTCGCAGCGCGGTGGCGAATCGCCGCCCTACGACCAGTGGACGAAGGACGAGCTGTACGACCGGGCGCGCGAACTCGACATCGACGGACGTTCCGACATGACCAAGGACGAACTCATCGAGGCGCTGCGTTCGAACTGACGGTCGTCCCGCCACTGCCGACCGTTTCCGGCCGGGCGGAGGCGGGTACGCCGCCCTCATGAGCGACTCACACGCCGAACAGCTCGATCCGTCCAAGCTCGGCGAGGAGGTGGGGGACGACCAGCGTGCCGCCGCCGACTTCCCGCCCGACGAACCGATGGCGGTCGACGATCCGTCCATCCTGGCCGACGGGTCGATCGCCGAGGACGACTACCGGACCCGCGACGAGCGCCCTCATCGCCCTCGTCGGCGAGGTGCGAGCGATCCAGTTCCTCCACGAGGCGCTCGACCACGAGTTCGGCGATCGACTCGTCGACATCGACGCCGGTGATCTCGACGGCGTGTCGTCGGCGGTCGTCGATCAGCTCGCCGATCGCCGTGCCCGGTTGCAGGTCGCGATCCTCGAGCGGCTGCGGGACGAGGGCGGCATCACCGACCCGACCGAGGTCGAACGCGCGCTGGGCGACGGCCGGGTCGAGACGCTGCTCGTCGCCGGACCGACCACGTCGATGGACGACGATGCCCGTCGAGAACGACTCGACGCCGTCGGCGCAGCGATCAGCGCTGCGTTGACGACGTCGGCGAACGTCGTCGTCGTGCCGCAGACGGCCGAGATGAACGGCGGCGTCGCGGCACTCGCTCGCTGGTGAACCCTCACCCCAACTGACCGGGCGGGTTCGACACGGGTGACACGGGGTACCCCGTTCGCATGACCACGTGGCTCCGCGATCACATCGGCGTCGTTCGCCTCCGACAACTCATCGAAGATGCTCGACACCGGCTGGCGTTGGTGCCGCTCACCTTTCTGTTCGCCGGCGTCGTCATCAGCCAGGTGACCCTGCTGATCGACCGGCAGCTGGACGACGAGAGCCTGCCGACCTTCTTCGAGACCACCGTCGACAGCGCACGGGCGATCCTCGGCGCCATCGCCGGGGGGCTCATCACCGCGGTGACGCTCCTCGTATCGATGGTGCTGGTGGCGGTGCAACTGGCGAGCGGTCAGTTGTCGCCGCGAACACTGCGCAACTGGCTCGGTGACCGGGTGCTCCAGCGGGCGGTCGGCGTCGTGCTGGGCACGACGGTGTTCTGCCTGCTCGGCCTCCGGTCGGCCCGCCAACTCGGTGACGACCTGAGCATCGTGCCGAGTACCACCGTGCTCGTCGGCGTCGTCCTCGCGATCGTGTCGCTCGTCTACGTGGTACGAGCGATCGACCAGGTGACGACCAACCTGCAGATCGGCACGATCGCCCAACGGCTGACCGACGACACGATCGCCACGATCCGGTCGAACGGGGCCACGCGTGACGCAGCCCCACGCCGGGCACCCGCCGCGCACCGTGTTCCCACCGCGTCCGACGAAGTGCCCGCGGACGCAATCGTCGTCGAAGCGCTCGACGCGGGGTGGGTACAACAGATCGACGTCGACCGGATGGTGGAGGTCAGTCCGCCCGGCAGCACGGTCTGGGTCGTCGTGGCGCACGGTGGTTATGCGATGAGCCGGAGTCCCTTGGCGTGGATAGTTCCGGGCGATGATGCCAACGAGAACGAACTGGTCGACGACGTGCGGAACTGCTTCGCGCTCGGGCCGTCCCGCACGATGCAGCAGGACGTCGGGTTCGGGATCGCCCAGCTCACCGACATCGCGGTCCGGGCGCTGTCGCCCGGCGTCAACGACCCCCAGACCGCTCGCGACCTCACGATGCATCTCGGCGAGATCTTGCGCGAGATCTGGTCGAACGAACCTGCGACCGACACGGTCGACGAGGACGGCCGGGTCGTCCACCGCGTCGTCGCGACGCACGAACAACTCCTCCGTGCCGGGCTCGACCCGATCCGCCACTACGGCCGGCACGATCCCGATGTCGTCCGCACCCTCGCGACGATGCTCGCGACGCTGCGGGCGGAGGTCGTCCGGCTCGACCTCCCCGGCCCGGTCGAGCCGATCGACCGTTGGCTCGAGGAACTCGACGATCTCGTCGACGACGACGGCTGGTCGCCGCGCTCGCGCCGCGAGATCGCCGAGTTGCTCGAGGCCTGACGAAGGTCAGGCAGACCGTCGGCGGAGGCGTCGTCGACGACGTTCAGGTCGCGCGAACTGCCTGCGCAACGTGTGCGACCGGTCGGCGACGAGCCGCTCGACCAGTGCGTGGTGATGATGGTGGACGTCGAGCACGGCACACCTCACGACGACGCGATCGTCGCAGCGATCGCGTCGAGATGTTCGGTGTCGGTGCCACAGCATCCGCCGACCAGACGCAGATCGTGCAGCTCGCGCAGATCGGCGCAGTGCCGGGCGAGGGCAGCGATGTCGCCGCGGTCCAGTTCCTCGGCCTCGTCGAGTTCGGCGTGGCTCGAGGTGGATGCGTTGACACGAACGCCCTTGACCCGTGACGTCCAGCTCTCCCCCGCGCGGAGAGCACCGGCGAAGTGGGTCGGATGCGCGCAGTTGACGTTGAAGTACGCGGCGGCACCGTCGGTGGCGTCGTCGACGGACTCGATCGCTGCACCGAGGTCCTCGCCGGACGGGAGACGACCATCGGTCTCGGTGGTGAACGAGATCGCCACCGGCACACCGGTGGCAGCGACCGCACGCACCACGCCGATCGCCTCGTTCGAGTAGGTCATCGTCACCGCCGTGACCAGGTCGACGCCGGCGTCCGCCAAGGCTCGCGCCTGCAGCGCGTGGTACGACGCTGCCTCGGCGGCGGTCATGGCCGAGGTCACCGCGTATCCGTCGCCACGAGGGCCGATGACCCCGTTGACGACGACCGGGACCGTTCGATCGCGAGCCAGGTCGGCGACGAACCCGACCGCGCGTCGGTTGATGCCCACGAGCGAGTCGGGGTCGTAGCCGAGGCGCGAGCCCCAGTCGAGGCTGGCCCGCCAGGTCGGCGTGTCGACCACGAAGCCGACGCCGAAGCGCTCGGCGATCTCGAAGTACGGCTCGTAGTAGGTGGTGAGCGCCGCTCGGCCGTCGTCGGTGTCGAGCAACGGGAACGCCGCGAAGTCCGGGAGATCGATCCCCTGGAGGAAGATCAGGCTGGTTTCGATGCCGCCGTCACCGATGTACGGCACGGATCCGGTGAGGTGAGGGAGTGTCATGGTGGATTCCTTTCTGTGTGACGACCCTCTTGGCGTGAGATCGGACCTCACATCGTGAGACGCCGGCCGTGCAGGCGGTGCTCGCCTATTTCGCGACCGATTCGACCCGGCTACCGCGCTCGGGGTGAGGTCTAGGGTGTCGGCGTGGAGTCGGCGGATCTGATCGGTCGCGGGCGCGAGGAGTCCGAACTGCGAGCACGGTTGGCCACGCGGCGACTCGTGTCGATCGTCGGGGTCGGCGGTGTCGGCAAGACCTCGCTGGCACGATCCGTCGCCCGCTCGCTGCCGGACGACCGGGTGGGCTGGGTCGACCTGACCCGGGCGAGCGACGCTGACGCCGTCCCCGGAGCCGTCGCCGCCCAGCTCGGCTTCGACTCGTTCGACGGGATGCTCGCCGCGCTCGATCGTCGCGACGTCACCGTGGTGCTCGACAACTGCGAACACGTGCTGGATGCCGCGGCAGACGCCGCCAGCCGCCTGTTGGGCGCGTGTGGCGATGTCGACGTGCTCGCCACCAGCCGATCGCCCCTCGGGCTCCCCGGTGAGTCGGTCCTCCCGCTCGCACCGCTCTCCGCGACCGACCCGGCGGCCGGTCGATCCGGCCCGGCGGTCGAGCTGTTCGCCCGATGTTGCACCGACGCCGGCGTCGACATCGGACCGGACGACATGTCACTCGTGCTGGACATCTGTCGTCGTCTCGACGGATTGCCGCTCGCGATCGAGATCGCCGCAGCCAGAGCGCGCTACTTCGGGGTCGCCGGCGTGGCGCAGCAGCTCGAATCGGGGATCGCCGGCCTCGAGCGCCCCCGTCTTCGCGGCGAGCCGAGACACCGTGACGTCGCGCAGGCGATCCGATGGTCGTACGACCTGCTCTCACCGGTCGCCGCGACCCTGTTCCGACGGGCGAGCGTGTTCGCCGGACCGTGGTCGGCGACGGCCGCAGCGGTCGTGGCGGATGTCGACGGCGTCGACATCGTCCTGCACGAGCTGATCGACGCCTCGCTGATCTCCATCGCCGTCCCGACCGGCGCCGAGACGAGATACCGCATGTTGCAGGTGGTCCGCGCGGTCGCGTCGATCGAGCTCGGCGACGGTGCCGAGCGCGCCGACACCTACGACCGATTCGTCGACCATCTGGTCGACAGCACGAACGCGCTGTTGCGCGAGAGCGGGACGCGCTGGCGGCCGGGCCTGGTCGCCGACCTCCTCGAGGAATACGACCAGCTCGCAGCGGCGATCGAGTGGTCCCTCGACCATGACGACGACCTCCGACGGGTCAGGCGGTTGTGTGCACCGTTCTGGGCCGTGGTCCATCAGGGTCGCGCCGACGACATCGTGGTGCTGATGCGACGAGTTCTGGACGTCGATGTCGACAGGGAGTCGGCCGGCGCGGCGCGAGCCGTCGCCGTCCTCGCGACGGCCGAGTACGTCACGGGTCATCCCGATCGGGCGAGCCGTCTCGCGGGCGAGCTGCTCGACGACCGCCGGCAACGCGACGGCGCGACCGTGACGTTGTGCCGTGTCATGGGCCAGGCGCTGAACGCGCTCGGTCGGTTCTCGGACGCTCGTACCGTGCTGCGTCGGGGTGCCGACGTCGGGCACGAGCTCGGTCTGACGTCGATGGCACTCGAGCTGGACGTCGCCGAGGCGTTGGTGATGGTGAACGATCCCCGGCTCCTCTCCGAGGCGATCGTTGGGGTCGAGCAGGCACAGGAGCGGGCGCTCGCCGTCGACTCCCCGGTCATGGCCTCGTGGGCGAGAGCCGTCCGATGCTGGTTCGGCGTGCTCGCAGGCGAGCCCGGCGCCGCCGATCAGGCGGCGGCGGCGCTCATCGAGGCCCGATCGCTCCGGTACCCCGTCGCGATCGCTGTCGATCTCCGGACCGCCGCATACGCACACGCTCTGGCCGGCCGGTACCTGGACGCCGTCGATGCGCTGACCGAGCTGTTCGACGAGTTGCTCGGGCGTGGGGCGCTGTCGAACCTCCGCCTGCTCGTCGATGCAACCGCAGTCGTCGCCGACCGACTGGGGCACGAGGACCGAGACGTCCTCGCGGCGACCGCAGTCAGTCTGCCCATCACCACCATGGTCAGCGCTCACGTCGACCCGGCGAACCTCCCGACGACGCTGGTGGCGCCGCTGCCGCGCCACCATGTCGTCGGCCGCGTCCGAACGGTCCTCACGGACCTCCGTCGGCACATCGAGGCCGACGACACGGGCGACGGGGGCACATCGATACGAACCGCCACGATCAGACGGTCGGAACGGTCGATCGAGTTCGAACTGGTCGGTCGCATCGCGTCGGTCCGGCCGTCGAAGGGCATCGACGACATCCTGAGCCTCGTGGCCGCCGCGGGTCGTGACGTGTCGGCGCTCGACCTCTCCGGCGCCGGCGTCGAACAACCCTCGACCGGCGAGGTGATCGACGCGACCGCGCGTCGTTCGTACGAGCGTCGCATCCGTGAGCTCCAAGAAGAACTCGACGAGGCCGAACTCCACAACGACTTCGGACGGACGTACCGCATCCAGACCGAACTCGACCAGATCGTCGACCACCTGACCGCCGCGCTCGGGACCGGTGGCCGGACACGGCGGGTCGGTGGCGACGCAGAACGCGCGCGGTCTGCGGTGACGCATCGGATCCGCTCGGCGATCAGGCAGCTGCGTCGGTCGGACGAGCTGATCGGACGCCACTTCGACAACTCGATCCGCACCGGTTTCCAGTGCAGCTACCAACCGGAGGAACCGGTCGCGTGGGAACTCGTCGACGACGGGTCACCGACGCCGACGTCGCGAGCCGATCGCAGCGCCGACTGACGGTGCCGACACGCCGCGACGGCGGCGCCGTGTCCGTTCCACGACCTCGCTGACGACGAGCACGACCACGGCGGCGAGCAGGCCCCAGAGCCACCCGGCCGCGAATGCGACGGCGACCCCGACGACGACGATCGCGACCAGCCAGACGATGTTGCGCTTCGACATGCCCCGCCAGTCTGCCAAGCCGACGGCGGACGATGTCGGATCCGTCACCGCTCGTCAGGTTCGTCGTGCACCGCGAGGTCAGGTCAGGTCAGGTGTCGAAGTCGAGCGATGTGAGGGTCTCGCGGGTGGAGGACCCTGACGTGGCGCCTGCGTACCCGTGCTGGCGCCAGGCCTCGTACACGACCACCGCCACGGCGTTCGCCAGGTTCAGGCTGCGGTTGCCCGGGCGCATCGGGATCGCCAACTCGACCGCCGGCGCTACGGCGGCGCGCTGTTCGTCGGTCAACCCGGCCCGCTCGGCGCCGAAGACGAACACGTCGTCGGCCGCGAACGGCACCTCGTCGAACCGGCGTGTCGATCTGGACGAGAACGTGAACCGACGGCCGTCGACGGCGGACCGGAGCGGGGCGACGTCGTCGTGCACCGTGACGTTCGCGAGGTCGTGATAGTCGAGCCCGGCTCGGCGCAACGAGGCATCGTCCATCGAGAAGCCGAGCGGGCGCACGAGGTGGAGGCGGACGCCGGTGTTGGCGCACAGCCGGATGATGTTGCCGGTGTTGGTGGCGATCTCCGGTGCGACGAGGACGACGTCGAACACCCCGCCGACACTACGGCCACGGTGAACCGGACGCGGTCGACTTGCTACGTTTCGCCACGTCCGTGGGGAGACGAGGGGATGTCCGATGACCACACACACCGAACCGACCGCGTTCACGCCCGACCCGGCCGACGTCGCCGCCATGACGACGTCACGGCCTCCCGGTCACGGCGACGTCCGCGCGTACGACTGGATCGCGCATCACGGCGACAACCGCGCCGCCAAGGAGGCGGTGCGCGATCTCGGCACCGGCCGGTCGTTCACCTACGGCGAACTCGACCGACGCGTCGACGCCATGGCGGCGTACTTCGGGTCGCTCGGCATCGGTCGCGGTGACCGGGTCGCCGTGCTCGCCCACAACGGCGTCGAGTACTTCGACGTCCAGTTCGCGTGTGCCCGTACCGGCGCGATCTGTGTGCTGCTGAACTGGCGGCTGACCGTGGCCGAGCTCGAGTACATCCTGAACGACAGCTCGCCGAAGCTGCTGGTGCACGACACCGAATTCGTGGCGTCGGCCGGCGAACTGCAACGCCGGTGCGGCATCGGCACGACGCTCGAGATCGCCGGCGGCGCTCCCGACAGCCCGTACGAACAGGCGCTCGCAGCGTCCGACGGCTGCCCCGTCGAGCGGGTCGCGCTCACCCACGACGACGTCGTCACGATCATGTACACGTCGGGGACGACCGGGCTCCCGAAGGGGGCGATGATCACCCACGGGATGAACTTCTGGAACTGCGTCAATCTGGGCATCCCCGCCGGGGTCGGCCTCGACACGGTCCACCTGAACGTCCTCCCGCTGTTCCACACCGGTGGCCTCAACTGCTACAGCAACCCGGTCCTGCACGCCGGCGGCACCGTCGTGCTGCTCCGACAGTTCGATCCGGGCGAGACGCTCCGGATCCTCGGCGACCCCGAGCAGGCGATCACCCACTTCTTCGCGGTGCCGGCGCCCTACCAGTTCATGATGCAGCACCCCGACTTCGCGACGACCGATCTGTCCCGACTGCGGATCGCCGGCGTCGGCGGGGCCCCGTGCGCGCTCACGATCATGGAGAAGTGGATGGAGCGTGGCGTCCTGCTGTCGCAGGGCTTCGGGATGACCGAGACCAGTCCGGCGGCGATCTTCCTCGATCCGGGCGACGCGCTCCGCAAGATCGGTTCGACCGGCAAGGCGTTGATGCACACCGAGTTCCGCATCGTCGACGAGGACGGCGCCGACTGCGGCGCCGACGAGGTCGGCGAGCTCTGGGTCGCCGGGCCGCACATCACGCCCGGGTACTGGAACAAGCCGGAGGCGACGGCCGGCGCCTTCGAGGGGCGATGGTTGAAGACCGGTGACGCCGCCCGGTGCGACGACGAGGGATTCGTCTACATCGTCGACCGGTGGAAGGACATGTACATCTCGGGTGGCGAGAACGTGTACCCGGCCGAGGTCGAGAACGTGCTCTACCAGATCGAGGGCGTCGCCGAGGCGGCGGTCATCGGCGTCCCGAGCGATCGGTGGGGCGAGGTCGGGTTGGCCGTCCTCGCGCTGGCACCCGGCGCGAGCGTCGACCGTCAACAGGTGCAGGAGTACTGCACCGAGCGACTCGCCCGGTTCAAGGTGCCGGCCGACATCGCGATCGTCGACGCGCTCCCCCGTAATGCCACCGGCAAGGTCCTCAAGCGCGAGCTCCGCACCACCTTCGTCGGCACCGACGCCCCCAGCATCTCCTGACCGCGGTCCAGATCACATCGTCGAATGCGTGAACAATTTGCAGGATTATCCCGCAAATTATTCACGCATTGGACGGGACGGCGCGGGT
>JAGQSS010000050.1:14383-15900 GCA_020439405.1 Ilumatobacter sp.
ATCACATCGTCGAATGCGTGAACAATTTGCAGGATTATCCCGCAAATTATTCACGCATTGGACGGGACGGCGCGGGTACGGCCGGCTTCGATCTCCTTCATCAGGTCTTTGACGTAGGTGTTGAAGTCGACCTGCATGCGGTGGCGCGGGCTGTCGTAGAAGTGGCCGAGGTGCTCGCGCTCGTCGGCGTCGATCACCTCGGTCATCTCGGCGGCGTCGGGGAACGCGTAGGTGCCGGCGATCGCCTCGGCGACGAGCTTGCTCTGCTGTTCGGCGAAGTTGACGAGGGTCGGCAGCGGTTGGGCGAGACCGAGGAAGAACAGGTTCTCCCACCCGGGCTTCACCATCCGCTTGTACAGCGGGAACCGGTTGTCGTCGGGCCGCAGCTCGGGCTGCTGTAGGAACGGGAACGTGACGTTGTACCCCGTCGCCCACACGATCGCGTCGAACTCCTCGCGGCTGCCGTCGGCGAACACGACACCGTCGCCGTCGAGGCGTTCCATCGCCCCCTTCGGCACGATGTCGCCGCAGCCGACCCGGGTCAGGAACTCGCCCGACACCGACGGGTGGGCGTCGAGCGGCTCGTGGTCGGGCTTCGGGAGGCCGTAGTTCTCCATCTTGCCGATCGTCTTCTTGATCTTCGCCCGCGCCAGCCTGCGGCCGACCTTGGCCGGCATCCACGTCGGCAGGACGTTCTTGTCGGCGGGCTTGCCGTCGAAGTACTTGGGGAGGACCCACACGCCGTGACGCATCGAGATCACGAGCCGCTCGGCGATCGGACGCTGCGAGAGCTCGGACGAGATGTCCATCGCCGAGTTGCCGGCACCGACGACGAGCACCTTCTTGTCGCGGAAGTCGTACGGTTCGAACGGGTCGCGGTAGTGGTGCGAGTGGACCTGGTAGCCGTCGAACGTGCCCGGGTACTCGGGGATGCGGGCGTCCCAGTGGTGGCCGTTGGCGACGATCAGGTTGTCGTACTCGCGTTGCTCACCGGTCGAGAGCGTGACCCGCCAGCGGCCGTCGTCGAGACGCTCGCAGTCGGTCACCGCGGTGTTGAAGGTGATGTGGTCGCGCAGCCCGAACGTGTCGACGTACGACCGGAAGTAGTCGAGCAGCTGGGAGTGGTGCGGGAAATCGGGCCACTCACGCGGGACCGGATGGTCTTCGAACGCGAGGCGCCACTTCGAGGTGTCGATGTGGAGGCTCTGGTAGCACGACGACATCCCGTTCGGGTTGCGGTAGTACCAGTTGCCGCCGATGTCGTCGGACATCTCGAAGCAGTCGTACGGCAGGTCGTGGTCCTGGAGGCGCTTGGCCATCGTGAACCCGGAGCACCCCGCCCCGATGATGCAGGTGGTCGGTCGATCGTCGGTCCCCATGCCGAGCGACCGTACTCAGCGAGCCGCCGCCCCGTCGGGTCCGAAGCGGGTCAGACACCCCAGGTGACGGGCGAGGCGCCAGCCGAGCCCGTTACCGTTGGTCACCTGACCCGGGACACGGCGCGCGACCGGATCACA
>JAGQSS010000510.1 GCA_020439405.1 Ilumatobacter sp.
GGTCATGCCCATGTCACCGAGGTAGGCGGCGAACGCCCCGTCGGTCGGGGCGAACACCGTGAACGGCCCGCCGGTGTGGAGCGTGTCCTCGAGCCCGGCGGCGTGGATCGCGTCGTCGAGCACCGTGAGATCGTCACGCTCGATGATGCGGCTCATGACGTCGTTCATCGACATCTCGTCGTCCATGTCATCGGACATCTCATCGTCCATGTCATCCGACATCTCATCGTCCATGTCATCGGACATCTCGTCATCCATGTCATCCGACATCTCATCGTCCATGTCGTCGGACATCTCGTCGTCGGCGGTGGACTCGACGGGTGCGGCGGTGTCGGTGCTGCTGTCGTCGTCGCCACAGGCCGCGAGGGTGATCGCGGCGGCGACGGTGACGGCGAGGGCGGTTCGGGTACGGATCATGCTGCCTCCAGGTTCGGGGGTGGACGCAGGCGACGGTACGGAGGCCCACTCGGCGCTACCAGGCAGTTCTCTGCTTGTTTCTCGACTGGTTCGGACCCGTTCCCCGGGTTCTCCGTCCGTTCCGAGATCGACCCGGGCGATACGGTCGCCACATGGCCGACCTGCTCGCACTGTCCAGCCGCATCATCGACGAGGGCATCCTCGACGAACCGGTCAACCGGGTCACCCAGCAACTGAGCGAGATCGCCGACGGCATGGCGATGGTCGAGAGTTTCAGCCACTCCGCGGTGGTGCGCACCGACGCCGGCTCGATCGCGTTCGACGCCTCGCATCGCAGCACCGGCGACGACGTGGTCGCGGCGATCGCCGACTGGTCCGACGTGCCGGTCACGCACCTCGTCTACACCCACGGCCACATCGACCACGTCGGTGGCAGCGGGGCGTTCGCGGAGCGCTGGGACGGCATCGAGGTCGTCGGGCACGAACGCGTCGTCCCGCGGTTCGAGCGGTATCGGGCGACGAACGACTGGAACATCGACATCAACGCGCGCCAGTTCGGTGGCATCCGCCAGGACCAGGGCCTGATGCTCGCCGAATCGGACGACGAGGGCCTGGCTCGGTGGCGTCAGTTCCTCCCGACCTCCACGCTCTCACCCACGACGGTGGTGGGCGACTCGCACACGCTGCAGGTGGGTGACGAGACGATCGAGTTGTTCCACGATCTCGGCGAGACCGACGACCACTTGTGGGCCTGGCTGCCCGACCGCAAGGCGATCATGGCGGGCGACTTCCTGATCTGGAACTTCCCCAACGCCGGCAACCCCCAGAAGGTGCAGCGCTACCCGATCGAATGGGCGGTCGCGCTCCGGCGGATGGCCGCCCTCGAGCCCGAACTGATCGTCCCCGCGCACGGCCTCCCGATCGCAGGCACCGAACGGATCCGCACCGTGTTGCACACGATCGCCGACACCCTCGACGCCCTCGTCGACGAGGTGGTCGCGATGATGAACGGCGGCGCCAAGCTCGACGAGATCGTCCACACCGTTCGGGTGCCCGCCGAGACCCTGGCGCTCCCCTATCTCCGGCCGCTCTACGACGAGCCGGAGTTCGTCGTCCGCAATGTGTGGCGCCGTTTCGGCGGTTGGTGGGACGGTGCCGCCAGTCGCCTCAAGCCGGCGCCCGACGCCGAGGTCGGTGCCGTCATCGCCGAACTCGCCGGCGGCACGACGCCGCTCCTCGATCGGGCAAAGCGGGCACTCGACGACGGCGACGTGCGGCTCGCGTGCCACCTCGCCGACTTCGCCGGGTGGGCCGCACCCGACGACCCCGACGTCCACGCGGCTCGGGCCGAGATCTATCTCACCCGGCGCAAGCTCGAGTCGTCGCTGATGTCGAAAGGCATCTTCGCCGCAGCGGCACGGGAGTCCCAGCTCGTGGTCGACGGCACCGACTGACGGCCCGCTGAC
>JAGQSS010000511.1 GCA_020439405.1 Ilumatobacter sp.
GTTCGCTGGGCGAGTGAACGTGCCGGACTCGACGATCTGGAAAATGACCAGGTTCCCGGCAGCGCAGGGTGCGTCGAATGTGAGCGTGATCGGTTCGGCGGCCGCCGGCCCGAAGTCGGGGCCGAACGACTTGACCTGCTTGATTTCGTAACCGGCGTTCACACGGAACACGGTGTTGTAGAGCTGGTTGCAGTTGCCGGCCGCCTTGAGCACGGCGTCGGCGTCGAAGACGCCTTCGTTCGCGGCGACGCCGACCCTGTAGTTGGCGTAGTTCGATGCCCAGGTGTGGTACGCCTGCTTGGTCTGATTGACCCCGTCGAGCTTGAAGTCGAACGCTGCTGCGCCGCCGCCGTTGCAGCTTCCGAATGCGATGTACTCCCACGTGCCGTTGCGGAGCAGACCCCAGTCGCCCGATTCGCCAGTGTCGCCGGCAGCGCCGTACTGATCGGCGATCAGCGTGATAGGTCCGCCTCCGCTGCCTCCTCCCGATGATGTGCGTCGCGCGCCGGTGCGAGATGGTCGGCTCGGTCGGCTGCGGGTGTTGAGTCGTGAGAGCATCAGCTGATTCCGAATCGTGTCATGAGTTGCTGCATGGCCTGCGCCAGCTGCGCCTCGGTGGGTATGTTCGCTCGTTCGATCCACACGCCGCCCATTGCTCCGTCGAGCTTGTAGGTCGTGCCGCCTTCGACGGTACCGACACCAAGGATGTTCGATGACGACCAGTTCGCCATCGAGTCGGTGTAGGTCGTCTCTCCGATCTTGACCCCGTTGATCCACAGCTGATTGACCGAGCTCGCGCCGTCACGGACGAGCCGCTGCGCCCAGACCTCGAGCGCCGTCGAGCTATGGGTGGTGCTGACGTTGGCGCTGGGGCTGCCGCTTGGCCCAGCCCAGATCGCGTAGAGGGTGGTGCCGGGATCGGTGAACAGTCCGTATCGGCCGCCGGCGACGGTGGTGTTGAGCTTGCTCACGACGCCGTCGCGTGTGGTGCCGTCTCGTTGCACCACCGTCAGGATCACGATGCCGCTGCCGGCTGCGGTGCCTGGTTGGATGCCGGTGCCGCCAGTCATGCTGAGCGCTTCGGCGGTGCCGTCGAAGTCGAGGAGGTTGTTTCCGTTCGCAGATCGCACACCGGTGCGAGGACCGTCTCCAACCGTCGCCTCGACCAGTCGGTTTGACGCACTGCCGTATCCCTGGTTCTCGATCAGTTCGACGGTCTCACCGTCTCCATCGAGGGTGAAGCTGTCAGTCTCGTTGAAGTCGTAAGCGAACTCCCACGCCGACGACTGGAAGACGTAGGAGAACTCGCCGATCTCGTCGTCGGTGAGTGCCCGGTCCCAGCCGAGCTGTTGCATGATCGCGAGGCCGGCCGGTGCACCGTTGTACGCGGCGAGCGACGGCGACTCGTAGATGTCGATCGATTGCACGTCCTCGGTGTCGGCCGACTCGCCCTGGACGAGCAGCTCGAGGTCGCCGTCGTCGTCCCATCGGGTCGCGATCGTGTGCGTGACCGCCTCGTCGTAGGTGATCTCGGCGCCAGTCAGGATCTTGATGCCGTCGCTGGTGAGCACGGCGACCGTCGGTGTCCAGCCGGTGGCCGACTCGGTGAGAGAGACGGTGACCACGCCGCCGAACACGCCGATCGTCGACACCCGACCGTTGCTCGCGGTGAAGTCCGACGTCGCGCGGAACCGGGACAGGATCGTCCAGTCGGCCTCAGCGACGAGCATCGACGCCACGGCGGTCAGCGCGCCGACGATCAGCCACGGTGCCCCGGTCTCACCCGGCGCGGCCTTGACGCCCTTCTCGCCGTCTGAGTCGGTGAAGAACGAGTAGAAGCCCGGGCCCCGGGCGAGCTCGACCCCGGAGACTTCCTCGAGCAT
>JAGQSS010000512.1 GCA_020439405.1 Ilumatobacter sp.
TCGCCGGCGAGGCATTCATGACGTTGCCGCCGAGCGTGCCCACGTGCCGGGTGGCGGGTGAGCCGACGAGCGCGCTGGCGTCGGCCAATGCGGTGTAGTCGGCGACGACCGCCGGGTCGATCATCAGCGTCGAGTGCGAGGCCAGTGCACCGATGCGAACCCCGAGGTCGTCGGACTCGATGCGCCGCAGGTCGTCGAGTCGATCGATGGCGACGAGGTCGGCCGGCAGCGGTGCCTTGCCGTGACGGGCGCCGACGACCAGGTCGGACCCGCCGGCGATCGGGCGGGCACCGGCGGCGAGTGCTGCCAACGCGTCGCCGACGGACGTGGCGATGGTGAACGTCACGAGACCACCGCCGCGTTCGTCTGCATCGCGTCCCAGACCCGCTCGGCGGTCATCGGGAGCTGTCGCACCGGGCCGCCGACCAGCTTGGCGATCGCGTTGGAGATCGCTGCTGCGGTCGCGACGTTCGGCGCCTCGGCGAGCCCCTTGGCACCCTTCGGCCCGGCGTTCGGCGTCGCGATCTGGACGAACTCGGTCGTGATCGTCGGCGCATCGGCGCAGGTCTGCAGCTTGTACTCGAGCAGTCCGGCATTGCGCTGCCGACCGTCGTCGTCGTACTGCGTGCCTTCGGTCAGCGCCTGTCCGACGCCCATCATCACGCCGCCCTCGACCTGGCCGAGGGCCCCCTGCATGTTGAGGATCGTCCCCGAGTCGTGGGCGGCACCGACGTGCAGTACCCGCACGACGCCCGTGTCACGGTCGAGGCGCACGCGCACCGCGTGGCACGAGAACTGGGGTGCGACCCAGGCCGCCATCCCGTTGTCGCCGATGCACGACGACCCGCGCAGCTCCGGGAAACTCGGCGGGGCACCCGACCCGTGGCCGATCAACAACTCACCACCGGCGGCGACCCCGGCCAACTCGTCGATCGAGACCGACCGATCGGGCGTGCCGGCGACGTGCGCCGCACCGTCGGCGAGCACGATGTCGGCCGCGGCCGCCTCGAGATGGTCGGCCGCCAACGCACGCAGCTGGTCGGCCACCTGACCGGCAGCCGCGAGCGCGGCCCGGCCGTTGTTGAACAGGGTCTGCGAACCGGTCGCGCCCATGTCGTACGGGGCGACCGACGTGTCCTGGTAGACGAGGCGGAACCGCTCGGGATCCATCCCCAACTCGTCGGCCACCAACTGCCGCAGGGTCATGACGGCGCCGGTGCCGCACTCCTGGGCGCCGGTGACGATCTGGCCGTACCCGTCACCGTCGATCTTGACGATCGCGCCCGAGGCCGCCGGGAAGCTGGGCCACCAGCCGATCGCGACGCCGATCGCCTCGTCGTCGGGCAGGTCGTCGCCGTACCCGACGAGCGCGGGCGCCAGGTCGAGACACTGTTGCAGCCCGATCTCGTCGTACGTCTGGCCGCTCGGGCCGACCTTGCCGGTGTCGACGCCGTTGAGCTTACGGAGCGCGACCGGATCGATCCCGAGTCGGGCGGCGATCTCGTCGGTGTGCGACTCGGCCGCCCAACACGCCTGCGGGGCCGTCGGCGCCCGGATCGAACCGGACGGTTGGTGGTTCGTGTAGAGCAGGTGCGCCTCGATCGAGACGTTCGGGATCGCGTACGGCCCGGCGACGTGCATCGCCGCGACCTGCGGGAAGAAGGTGGCGTCGGCGGTGTAGGCGCCGTTGTCGAGCAGGAGGGTGGCCCGGCGGGCGACGATCGTGCCGTCGCGCTTCACCCCGCTCTCGATCTCGATCACCATGCCCTCACGGCGGCGGTCGGGCGCGAGGAACTCTTCTTTCCGGGTGAACGTGAGCTTGACCGGCCGCTTCGCGGCGCGGGCCAGCGCGGCGACGTGGGCCTCGTAGTGGAAGC
>JAGQSS010000513.1 GCA_020439405.1 Ilumatobacter sp.
CCACCTGATCCACGCGCCGACCGGCGCCGTGCTCTACCAGTTCCGTCAGGTCGCCGTCCTCGACGAACCCAACACCCGCGTCGACCACCTCGAACAACCCGTCTTCGCCTGGGGCTGATGAGGGGTCGGCTACGTTTCGTCGGTCCCGACGAAACGTATCCGACCCCAGTCGCAGCCCGACCGACGACCCCGCGAGTAACGTCGCTGGCATGTTCGCCTTGCTCCGGGACACCGGCTACAACATCGTGCTCTTCCTGCACGTGTCCAGCATCATCGTCGCCCTGACCGGAGCGGTCGCCCACCCGCTCATGTTCGCCCTCGAACAGAAGCGATCCGACGGCGATGTCGTGGCACTCGCGCAACGGATCGAGGTCCCGTCGCGGATCTACTCGATCGCCTATGTGGTCGCCGGCATCATCGGTTTCGGACTGGTGTCGATGGGTGACTGGCCGTGGGGCGATGCGTGGATCTGGATCAGCATCCTGCTGTGGGTCGCGTCGACCGGACTCCTGCACGGCGCGATGATCCCGGCCGAGAAGGCCGTCGCGCATGGCGACTCGTCGGCTGTCGCGAAGATGGACAAGATCGGCCCGATCATCATGGTGATGATCGTGGTGATCGTGTTCCTGATGACGGTCAAGCCGGGCGGCAGCGCCCTCTGACCCGTCGGCGGCCGTCGGTTCAGGCCGGCAGGTCGCCGTGGACCACGACGTCGCCCACCGTCTCCCACGATCCGCCCCGGCGCACGATTGCGCTCCCGGTCGGCAACTCGACCAACGGGGTGTTGGCCAGTTCACGGGCACGAGTCAGCTGACCCGGCGACCAACCGTCGATCTCGGTCATTACCGCCACACCGTTGACCAGACCGAGCCCGATCGTGAACGCGCCACCGCGTCGGTCGGTCATCGGGTCGCACAGGGCCGATGCGCTCGGCCCGGTCGCGATCAGCGTGCCGCCACGGTCGATCAGGCGCTCGAGCGCCGCGTACACCGGGGTGTTCTTGATCGCGCTCCTGAGATGGATCGCCGAGTCGCCGGCGAGGAACACCGCCGACGCGCCGTCGATCACCGACGCCGCGGCGTCGTCGGCGTCGGGCCGGGTGATCACCATCAGCGGTTCGACCTCGACCCCGATCCGCTCACCCCACGCGAGTGCGGTGTCGACCAGATCGGCCGGCCGTTCGAAGGCGTCGGCGGTCGGCAACATCACCACCCGGTCGATGCCTGCGAGGAGCTGTCGGTCGAGGTCGTCGTTGTCGACGAACGGTCCACCACCCTGGAATGCGATCACACCGGACATGGCCGCATGGTAGGCCGCAGGCCCCCGACGGACGCGCTCCGACTTGGCAGGAGTTACCCGCGGGTAACTACGGTGGGGGCATGGCAGACATCTTCGAAGTGGGCGTGGTCGGATCGGGCATCATGGGAGCCGGGCTGGCCGAGGTCGCCGCCCGCGCCGGGCATCACGTGGTGGTGCGCTCTCGGACCCTCGAAGGAGCGGAGGCGGTGCGCGACAAGCTCGTGGCCGGCTTCGACAAGCAGATCGCGAAGGAGCGGATGACGGCCGACGAGCGCGACGAGATCATGGGTCGCGTCCGGGTCACCGACCACCTCGGTCAGCTCGCCGACTGCGACCTCGTCATCGAGAGCATCGTCGAGGATCTCGAGACCAAGAAGACGCTGTTCGCCGAACTCGAACAGATCGTCAAGCCGTCGGGCATCCTCGCGACGAACACGTCGACGTTGCCGGTGGTCGAGCTGGCCATGGCGACCCAGCGCCCCGACAAGGTCTGCGGCATCCACTTCTTCAACCCGGCACCGGTCATGTCGCTCGTCGAGATCATCCAGCCGGTGACCGCGAGCGACGAGACGATCG
>JAGQSS010000514.1 GCA_020439405.1 Ilumatobacter sp.
GTCGATGAGGTGACGAGGGTCGCCCGGACGGGCGGCATAACGGTCTGTGCCAACATGGTCGCCGAGGGGGCGGACCGTGGACGAGAGCAAGAAGCCGCTGTTGTACGCGTTGTTGGGTGCCGGTGGCACCTGCTGGTGGTCGGACTGCTGGTGGCGGGGATGGCGATCGGACGGTCGGGGAACGGCGACTCGGTGGCGTCGACCGTCTTGGAGGAAGAGATCCTGTCCGAGGCGATCCAGAGCATCTCGAACGTCACGTTCGAGGATTCGGAGTCGTACACCCTCGATCTCGATCTCGAGACGAATCAGGCGTATCGGGTACGGCTCGACCTGACCTGCGAGGCGCGGGCCTTCTTCGCGCTCAGCGCGACCCAGTGCGACTTCGGTCCCGTCGACGTCGAGGATTCGGGCAACTTTGCCCGCTGGTCGAACGTGACGATGACGGTCCCCGGCTGACGCTCCCGACGCGACCACCGGGCTGCGGCGGCGGCAGGGTCGGGGAGGACGCACCATCCGCACATCGAGAACCGCTCCTCGACGCGCCGTGCGGGGATCCTCGGATCCCGCACCAACCACCCATGGCGATGGTGCGCCCACCCCGGCCCTGCCGCCGCGCAGCTCCCCTCCCTCCCCCCGCAGCGGTGGGGAGGTCGGCCGTGTGCCGGCGGTGTTGCCGTGCGATGGACGCACATCGGGGAGGAGGTGGCGGTGCCTCGCCCACCCGATCCCGATGGGCGTCAGCGGATGACGGTGCGTCCATCGCATTCACCGACCGCTCCGGAGCCTTGGCGGGATTGCTCCGGAGCAGTCGATGAGTGCCCGCCCCGGGACTCGAACCCAGGTGTCGAACCAGTCGGGCGACTAGCTGCCGTGGCAAGTTATCAGCCTTGGTCCGTGATTCACCTAGGTATGCCGGGATGGTCGGGAGAACCTGAGAAGTTTGCCAAGGTTCTTCAGCAACCTTGGCCTGACCGCGGTCGAACGACTACGTTCGGTGCATGAGCGTGCAGGTCAAGGCGTCCCGGGCACGCGTCGACGTCGGTCCGCCCGACGGCCCGACCCTGTCGATCCCGACACGCTTCACGATCGAGGTCACCGACACCCCGCCCTACGACCTCACGTTCGTCACCGAATGGGACGACGACGAAGGCCGGCACGTCGTGCGGTCGGCCTCGTTCGTCGGGAACGACGATGCCGTCCGGATGTCGTCGATCATCCGTGTCCCGATCGCGGAGACCGTGAGCGCGGCGATCGAGTCGTACGTGCTCGACGAGCGCGGCTGGTCGGGCATCGTCGCCGACCACCCCGACGAATCGGGCGAGGCGGTCGACGCGCTGGTGTACCTGGCCTCCGTGGCCGTCGGCAGTCCGAAGCCGTCGGCCAACGTCGCACTGGCACGCGGCCTGTCACCGGCGAGCGGGCCGAAGCGGGTCGGTATGGCCCGCAAACTCGGCCTGATCCCGGAAGCCGAGTCGGGCAAGCCCTCCGCCGGGCTCGGAGCGTTCGACCGGGCCGCCCGCCGCCGCACCGGGTGACCGCCGTCGGGCATACTCGTGACGTGGCCGCCGACGACCGCATCCACGTGCTCGCGTACGACGACGGTTCGCCCGGGGGTGCGCTCGTCGTCGAACGGGCCGTGAGCGTCGCCTCCCGCGTCCTGTTGGTGATGGCCGTCGGCTCGCCGAACCACACCCACAACGTGTCGGTGGCCGATGCCGCCGGGGTGCCCGTCGACGTCGTGGTCCTGCCGAACGGTGCCGACGTGCACGATGCGCTGTGCGCCTGCGCCGACGACGCGATCCACCTGGCGTTCGTCCCACGGGTCGAGGTCCACCGCGACCGCTACGTGCGACGCATCGTGCAGGCCGCAGG
>JAGQSS010000515.1 GCA_020439405.1 Ilumatobacter sp.
GACGAACGTCATCTCGATCACCGACGGCCAGGTGTACCTGCAGGACAACCTGTTCAAGTCGGGTGTCCGCCCGGCCGTCGACGTGGGCATCTCGGTGTCCCGAGTCGGCTCGGCCGCCCAGACCAAGGGCATGAAGGGTGTCGCCGGCACGCTGAAGCTCGACCTCGCCCAGTTCCGTGAGCTGGAGGCGTTCGCGACCTTCGGTTCCGAACTCGACGCCGTGTCGAAGGCCCAGCTCGAGCGTGGCTACCGCCTGGTCGAGCTGCTCAAGCAGCCGCTCAACAGCCCGATGTCGGTCGAAGACCAGGTCGTCTCGATCTTCGCCGGGACCAAGGGCTACCTCGACGACATCCCGGTCGCCGACGTCCGCCGCTTCGAGCGCGAACTGCTCGAGTACATGCACGGCCTGCACGGCAGCATGATGAGCGACATCAAGAACGGCGTCCCCGACGGGCTCGCCGGTGCGGTCGACGCGTTCAAGAAGCAGTTCGAGGTCACCGGGGCCGGCGGTCATCACGTCGACCCGACCAGCGTCGACGCCGACGAGGTCGGTGAGGCGCACAGCGACAAGACGCTCGCCACCGAATGATCGACCCGATGATGTCGTCCCGTCCATCCACCGAGCCCTCGAAAGGAGTGATCTGACATGGCAGGAGGCCAGGAACGGATCCTGCGTGGCCGCATCGCGGCGATGCAGAACACCAAGAAGATCACCCGTGCGATGGAGCTGATCGCGGCGAGCCGGATCGTCAAGGCCCAACAGCGGGTCCAGGCGGCCGTGCCGTACTCCGAGCAGATCACCGAAGTCGTCCGCGACCTCTCGGCTGCCGGTGCGAGCAGCGATTCGCCACTGCTCGCCGGCCGCGACGAGATCAAGAACAAGTGCTACGTCGTCATCACCGCCGACCGCGGTCTGTGTGGTGGCTACAACACGGGCGTCCAGCGTGCCGCCGAAGGTGAGATCAAGGCCGATGTCCTCGCGGGCAAGGGCTACGAGATCATCCCGGTCGGCAAGAAGGCCGAGTCGTACTTCCGGTTCCGCGAATACGAGCTGGGTCAGGCGTTCCAGGGCTTCAGCGACAGCCCGACGTACGCCGACGCCAAGGCGATCGGTCAGCACGTCGTGTCGCTCTACGCCTCCGGGCACGTCGACTCGGTCGAACTCGTCTACACCCGTTTCATCTCGGCGGGCAGCCAGGAGGTCGTCCTGCGACCGCTCGTGCCGCTCACCCGTGAGACGGTCGAAGGTGGCGACGGCAAGGCCGGGTCCACCGACGGCTCCGGGTCCGACTACGAGTTCGAGCCCGACCCGTCGACGATCCTCGACACCCTGCTGCCGCGATACGTCGAGGCCCGCGTGTACGCGGCGCTGCTCAATGCCGCCGCCTCCGAGCACGCGTTCCGTCAGCGGGCGATGAAGGCCGCGACCGACAACGCCGAGGAACTGATCAAGAACCTCAGCACGATCATGAACCGGGCCCGCCAGGACTCGATCACCACCGAGATCATGGAGATCGTCGGCGGTGCCGAGGCCCTCGGTTCGGGCAAGGGCGACCAGGTGCGCTACGTCGAGCTCGATCTCGACGCGACGTTCGGCGGATCGTCCGCCGGCACCCCCGCACCGTCCACGACCCCGACGGGCGACGTCCAGAACGCCGGATCGATCGCCGTCGAAGAACGTACGAACACTGCAACCGACTCGCCCGACGCCGGCGACAACATCTGACCAAACCTCTGGTTGAGGAGACACTGACAGCCATGACCATGACCGACAACCAACTGCAGGATGGCCGAGTCGTCGGTATCGCCGGCCCGGTGATCGACGTCGAGTTCCCGCCGAGCGCGCTGCCCGAGCTGAACACCGCCGTC
>JAGQSS010000516.1 GCA_020439405.1 Ilumatobacter sp.
GTTGCGATCCTGGAACAGCACCTCGGCGTCGCTCATGTTGCCGTCGCAGCCGGGGCCCGGCGGGTTGAGCTGGCAGTCGGGCTCGACGCCCGGGTAGATGCGGATCCACTTTTCGTCGTTGTAGACGACCTCGTTGCGGCCGTCGCCGTCGAAGTCGAACACCGAGGAGCCGGTGACGCGCGACGAGTCGTCCTCGACGGTCGCGCGCCACAGCTCCGTGAACGTCACGCCGTCGAAGGTGACGACGACGTAGCGCGAGGAGCCGGCGGTGCCGATGTCGGGGGTCCCGTCGCCGTCGAAGTCGGCGATGTTGGGGGCGCCGCCGCGGTCGCTGGAGCCGGGGATGTTGATGTTCGAGATCTCGACGCCGGTCTGCCCGTTGAGCGCGTAGATGCGACCGCCGCGGACCAAGATGACCTCGGGCTGACCGTCGAGGTCAAAGTCGGCGACGCCGCACTTGCCGTCGCCGACGGCGGAGTGCCAGAGCGTCGCGCCGGCGAAGTCGTTGCCGGCGACGGTGCCGGTGAAGCTGTACGCGGTGCGACCGCCGATGACCTCGGGGCGCTGGTCGCCGTCGAGATCGGCGATGCACGAGATCGGGCCCTGGCCGTCCTGGCCGTAGCCCTGGTTGCCCTCGAACAGCAGGTTGCCGAGGTTGTCGTAGACCGCGGCGCCGAAGATGATCTCGGGCGGCCCCTCGCCGTCGAGGTTGGCGATGGACGCGGCGCCGCTGTTCTCGCCGTTGGAGAAGTTGGCGGACTTCCACATCGGGGTGCCGTCGTTGTCGATGGCGATCAGGTACTTGCCCTCGCCCTGGACCACGACCTCCGGGAGGCCGTCCTCGTCGATGTCGCCGACGGCCGGGTTCGCGGTGCTGTCGGTCTCGTACTCGGCGTCGATGACCGACCAGATCTTCTCGCCGGTGTCGCCGCGGATCGCCCGGAGCACGCCGTTGGCGCTCGCGTTGCTCGAGTACGTGTTGAAGATGATGTCCGGCACGCAGTTGTCGTCGATGTCGACGACGACGGGGATCGACGAGGCGTTGGTGTGGTCGGGCGCGTCGTCGTCGGCCGGGGTGATGTGCGGCCAGGTCACCGCGCAGGCGCCGTTCTGACAGACCTCGGCGTTCTGGCAGTCGGCGTCGGCGTTGCAGCTCCGGTTCGCGCGCTCGCCCCACGTGAACAGCGGGACAGGCTCGAACACGTTCTGCGGCGGGACGTAGGTGCACGTCGGGTCGGCCTTGGCCGGCACGCACAGGCCGAGCTGGGAGTCGCAGACGAAGCCGTCGTCGCACTGCTCCGCGTCGTCCTTGGTCGCGCAGAGCATCTCGGTGCACGCGTTGCCCGGGACCACGCACGCGCCGAGGTAGCAGACCTCGCTCATGTCGCAGCAGAGCTTGTCCTCGCCGCAGGGCGGCGCGCCGCCGCAGTCGTCGGCGCACGAGTCGAGGAAGCACACCTGGTCGGCCTCGCAGCAGTCGCCGCCGCACTCGAACTGCTCGCCGGTGCACTCGACCGGGCCCGTGTCGGTGTCGGTGTCGGACACGGTGACGCCCTCGGTGGTGCTGTCGGTCGCCGTCGGGTTGGTGCTGGAGGTGCCCTCGGTGGCGGACTCGCTGCCGCCGGGCCCCATCGACGTCCCGTCGGTGGCGGACTCGCTGCCGCCTGGCCCCATGGTCGTCCCGTTCGTGGCGCTGGTCCCGGACGTGTCGCTGGTCGACTCGCCCGAGTCGGAGGTGTTCTCGTTGTCGCCGCACGCCGTGAGCGCGAGCGTGCAGCTCGCGAGCAGCGCCGAAGCGCGTGAGAGGGATCGCCAAGCCATCGCGGTACTCCAGTCCAAGAAGATGAATGTTTGGACAGG
>JAGQSS010000517.1 GCA_020439405.1 Ilumatobacter sp.
CGACTCGATTCGGGCCTGCTTCGAGGTCGGGCCGAAGCACGGGATCTTGCGGAACGAGCACTCGTCGGCGACGCCGTCGACCAGCGCCGCCTCAGGACCGGGGATGACGAGGTCGATGTCGTCGACGGTGACGTCGCCCAGTTCGTCGGCGAGCGAGACCGTGTGCCCGTGTTGTTCGCAGGCCCACGCGATCGCGTGTTCGCGTCCGCCGTGGCCGATGACGAGCACCCGCATCAGGCGATCGCCCCTTCGAACGACAGCTTGGCCTGCGCCTCGTGGACCGCGATCGGGTACTCGCCGGTGAAGCAGGCGTTGCAGTAGCCCTCGTCGGTGCCGACCGCCCGCATCATCCCGTCGAGCGAGAGGAACGCCAGCGAGTCGGCGCCGATGTGCGCCTCCATCTCGGCGACGCTCAACCGCGACGCCATCAGGTCGCCGTCGTGGCCCATGTCGACGCCGAAGTGGCACGCATGGGTGATCGGCGGGCACGTGATCCGGAGGTGGACCTCGATGGCGCCGGCGTCGCGAACCAGCTTGACGAGCGGGCCGGCCGTGGTGCCGCGCACCAGGGAGTCGTCGATCATGATGACCCGCTTGCCGGCCAGGTTCTCGCGGAGTGCGTTGAACTTGAGGGCGACGCCGCGCTCGCGCATGTCCTGGGTCGGCTCGATGAAGGTGCGGCCGATGTACCGGTTCTTGATCAGACCGTCGTTGTGCGGGATACCCGACTCGGCGGAATAGCCGATCGCGGCGGGGATCGAGGAGTCGGGGACCGGGATGACGACGTCGGCGTCGACGGCCGACTCGAGAGCGAGTTCGCGACCGAGACGTTGGCGGACGTGGTGGACGTTCTGCCCGTCCCAGAACGAGTCGGGGCGGGAGAAGTAGACGAACTCGAACGTGCACCGAGCGGGGTTCGCGGCCGGGGTGAGGGCCTGGTGCCGGTCGAGCTCGGAGCCGCGAAGGGTTACGATCTCGCCGGGCCGGACCTCGTCGACGTCGGTGCAGCCGAGTGTGGCCAGGGCACACGTTTCGCTGGCGACGGCCCAGCCGCCGTGGGGGAGGCGGCCGACCGACAGGGGGCGGAACCCCCACGGGTCGCGCACGGCGATGACCTCCTCGCCGGCGAGCAGCACGAGGGAGAACGCACCCTTCCAGGCGGGCAGCGTCCGTTCGAGCCGTTCCTGCCACGTGCGACCGCCGGCGGCGGCGAGCATGAGCGCGATGACCTCGGTGTCGCTGGTGGCGGTCAGGCCGAACCCACGATGGAGCAGCTCCTCGCGCAGGGCCGAGGCGTTGACGATGTTGCCGTTGTGGGCGACGGCGAGCGGGCCGTGCATCGTCTCGACGAGGAACGGCTGGATGTTGCGCTGGGCGTTCGAGCCGGTCGTCGAGTAGCGGGTGTGGCCGATCGAGTGGTAGCCGGCGAGCGGGGCGAGCACGTCGGGCGTGAAGATGTTGGCGACCAGGCCCTCGTCCTTGTGGAGCCGGACCCGTTGGCCGTCGCTGACCGCGATGCCGGCCGCTTCCTGGCCGCGGTGCTGCAGCGCGAACAAGCCGAAGAACGCCATCTCCGCGATCCCGTCGCCGTGTGGCGTCGAGATGCCGAGCACACCGCACTCTTCCTTCGGTCGGTCGTCGCCGTCGGCGGCGACGGGGGTCACCGGGATCTTGTTCACAGCAGGTCTGCTTTCGTGAGGTTGGCGGTGAGTCGGTCGGGCACGGGATACGAGCCCGGGTCGAACGGGGTGCCCGTGAGGCGTTCGTAGGCCACGATGTAGCGGGCCGTCGTCGCCGACCACACCTCGTCGGGGACGGCCGGCACCGGCCCGTCGCCCTTGTAGCCGAGGTCGGCGAAC
>JAGQSS010000518.1 GCA_020439405.1 Ilumatobacter sp.
CGTCACCGGCGCAGGCCTCGCAGCGGCCGCCCTTGACGTTGAACGAGAACCGGCCGGGCTGGTAGCCGCGCACCTTCGCCTCGTTCGTGGCGGCGAACAGCTTGCGGATGTTGTCGAACACGCCGGTGTACGTGGCCGGGTTGGAACGCGGCGTGCGACCGATCGGCGACTGGTCCATGTCGATGACCTTGTCGAGGAACTCGATGCCGTCGATCCGCTTGTGCTTCCCGGCGGGCGTCTTCGACTTGTAGATCTTCTGCATGAGCACCGGCAGCAGGATGTCGCGCACCAGCGTCGACTTGCCGGAGCCCGACACGCCCGTGACGGCGACGAAGCATCCGAGCGGGATGTCGATCGTGAGATCGTGCAGGTTGTGCTCGCGGGCGCCGTGGATCGTGAGTTTCTCGAGCTTCGGCGATCGCCGCTCGGCCGGGACGGGGATGCCCTTCTTGCCCGACAGGTATTGGCCGGTGACCGATTCCTTGACCCGCTCGATGCCCTTGACCGGGCCGCTGTAGACGACGTCGCCGCCGTGCTCGCCCGCACCCGGGCCGATGTCGACGATCCAGTCGCTCTCACGGATCGTCTCCTCGTCGTGCTCGACGACGATCACGGTGTTGCCCAGATCGCGCAACCGGGTCAGGGTGTCGATGAGACGTCGGTTGTCGCGCTGGTGGAGCCCGATCGAGGGTTCGTCGAGGACGTACAGGGTGCCGACGAGACCGGACCCGATCTGGCTCGCCAGGCGGATGCGCTGGGCCTCGCCACCGGCGAGGGTGCCGGCCGAACGCGACAACGTCAGGTAGTCGAGTCCGACGTCGAGCAGGAAGCCGAGACGGGCGTTGACCTCCTTGGTCACCCGCTCGGCGATCAGCCGGTCGCGTTCGGACAGTTCGAGTGCGGCCAGGAACTTCGCCGACTCACCGATCGAGAGGTCGCACACCTCGGCGATGTTCTTGCCGCCGACCGTGACGGCCAGTGTGAACGGCTTCAGCCGCGCACCGCCGCAGGCGTGGCACGGCACCTCGCGCATGTAGCCCTCGAACTGCTCGCGGGAGTAATCGCTCTCGGCGCCCTCGTGACGTCGCTTGATCCAGGGGATCACACCCTCGTACTCGGTGCTGTAGGTGCGCTGACGGCCGTAGCGGTTCTTGTAGCGCACGGTGAGCTTGCCCTTGGCGCCGTACAGCAGCACCTTCTGCTGCTTCTTGTTCAGCTCACCCCACGGCGCGTCGAGGTCGATGTCGTTGGCGACGGCCACGGCGTCGAGCATCCGGGAGAAGTACTGGGTGTGCGAGCTGCGCCACGGCGCGAGCGCCCCGTCGGCGACCGAGATGTCGGGGTCGGGGACGACGAGTTCGGGGTCGACCTCGAACGTGGTGCCGAGTCCGTCGCAGGTCTCGCAGGCGCCGTACGGCGAGTTGAACGAGAAGTTGCGGGGTGCCGGCTCTTCGTAGCTGGTGCCGCAGACCGGGCACGCCAGGTGCTGACTGAAGGTGAGCGTGTCGGGCTGCTCCTCGCCCTCACGGGGAACGAGTTCGACCTCGGCGACGCCGTCGGCCAACTGCAGCGCCGTCTCGAGTGAGTCGGTGAGGCGACGCTCGATGCCCTCGCGGAGGACGAGCCGGTCGACGACGACCTCGATCTTGTGCTGCTCGTACTTCGCGAGCCGCTCGTCGCGTTCGAGGAACTCGTCGATCACGACCGTCTCGCCATCGATCCGGGCGCGGACGTACCCCTGACCCGACAGATCGGCGAGGAGGGTGTCGTACTCGCCCTTGCGGCCGCGCACGACGGGCGCCAGGACCTGGAACCGGGTGCCCTCGTCGAGTTCGAGGATGCG
>JAGQSS010000519.1 GCA_020439405.1 Ilumatobacter sp.
CGTCCACAGCGCGATGACCTGCGGGAACTCCTGGGTCGGGGCGATCAGCGGTGCCATCGAGCGCCGCGCCGGGTTGAGCATCGCATCGGCCGTCCCGAACGCCAGCGCGACGAACAGGAACGGCCAGACGCTGGTCGGCTCGGAACGGGTGACGAGCACGAGCGCGACACAGCACACGACCCGCACGATCATGAATGCCGAGCTGATCCGTCGCCGGTCGAACCGATCGGCCACCCAGCCCGACACGAGCACCAGGAACGCTGCCGGCAGGAACTGCGCCAGACCGAGCCAGCCGATGTCGAGCTCGTTGCCCGTGATGTCGTACACGTGCTTGAAGAGCACCGTGACGAAGATGTTCAGACCGACGGCGGCGAGCGCGGTCGACAACAGATAGAGACGCACCGAACGGTGCCGGAGCACCCTGCGAGCGTCGGCCACGGGCGGCACGCTACCGGCCGCCTCCGGCGCGCGATCGAGTGACGGGTGTGACCGTTGTGTTGCAGAACGCGCGTCGTTTCCGCGCGACTCCGTAAATCACCCGCGGACCTTGCGGCGCATGGGATACACATGGGACATGACCAACGCAACCCTCTACGCCACGCTTCGGCTCGGCGTCGTGCTGAGCGTGGTCGCGGCGGGCTTGGCGGCCGGACTGACCCTCATCGGTGATGTTTCGCAATGGTCGTTGGTCGTGGCCGTGGCCACCGCCAGTTTCGTCCTCAGCTGGATCCAGGTCGGGCGCGTCGAGCGCTTCCACGACCACCGCCTCGCGGTGATCCTCGCCGACACCCGTGTCGGCCGCGTCCTCGGCTGACGCCGCCACGTCGTCCGTGTGACACCATCCGGACATGAAGGTCCGGATCGGCTACGGCCTCGGTACGCGTACGACTCTCCACGACGAGCGGTTCGGCCCGGTGGTCGACGAGCTCGAACGCCACCGTTTCGACAGTCTGTGGGTGTCGGAGAAGATCGGGGGCGACGCACCCGACCCGATGGTCGCGATGGCGTACGCCGCCGGGCGCACCACGAAGCTGAAGTTCGGGATGTCGGTCATGGTCCTCCCCGGCCGCAACCCGATCGTGCTCGCGAAGGCGCTCGCATCCCTGGCCACGATGTCGGGTGGCCGCCTGCTCCCGGCCTTCGGGCTGGGCCAGGTGCACCCGATGGAACAGCAGGCCTTCGGCGTGGAGCGCTCCGAACGGGCGGCCTGGTTCGACGAGGCGATGTCGGTCATGCGGCAATGCTGGACGGGCGAGCCGGTGGTCCACGACGGCGCACGGTTCCGCTACGACGGGGTCCGGGTGCGACCGGTGCCGAAGCGGATGGACGTGTGGCTCGGCGGCTTCGCGCCGAGCGAGCTCAAGCGGGTCGGTCGCCTCGCCGACGGCTGGTTGCCGTCGTTCGTCACCCCGGCCGACGCCGCCGCCGGACGACAGGTGATCGAGCAGGTCTGTGCCGAGCACGACCGCGAGATCGAGGACGACCACTACGGCGTCCTGATCCCCTACTCGATGGGCGGCGCGCCGACGGTGCTGCTCGAGCAGTTGGCGAAGCGTCGCCCCGACATCGACCCGAGCGAGCTCGTCCCGACGAGCTGGGAGGCCCTGCAGGCGCTCATCGGACGTTTCGTCGACGTCGGCACGAGCAAGTTCGTCGTCCTCCCGATCGACGAGCCGACCACGGTCGACGCCTGGCAGTCCCACCTCACCGAAGCCGCCGACGCCCTCCTCCCCCTCGAGACCCGTTAGGGGTCGGATACGTTTCGTCGGTCCCGACGAAACGTATCCGACCCCTAACCCAGGGTGACGGCGGTGACCTGTTCGGCGGCGTGCTTGGCGTGGTA
>JAGQSS010000051.1:0-13042 GCA_020439405.1 Ilumatobacter sp.
GCCACGTGGACCTCGGCGTGGGTGTCGATCCCGACCGCGATCGGGTTGCTGTTCGGGACTGGGTCTGTGACGATGCTCATGTCGTCCTTCCGTTTCGAGATGGATGCCAGGACGGCACGCACGAGCCCGAACGGGACCGGACAAGACAGTGATGGGCGCCTGATAGCGCAGGCTCCTATGAGGTCACGATCCAACCCGGGACAGCTTGTGCCGAAGTGAGCTTGAGGTCACCGGACCGACGAATCCCGGCAAGGTCAACCAACCGGCAGACAATCAGGTGACGAGTCAAGCCCGGCGACCACAAGCTCACTTCCCATTATCACTGTCAGGTGATCGACGGTAACGCCTCGTTCCTCGGCGTCACCTCCGACACCTGACCCGCTTCGTCCGACACCTGGGCCGGGCGGGGGCGGGTGGCACGATGGCGGGATGGCTGATGTGTTGCTCACCGAGGTCACCGACGGGGTCGCCGTCGTCACGATGCACCGTCCGGAGGCGCGGAACGCGCTGAACACCGAACTCCGCCGGGCGATCCCGGCACGATTGCGCGAACTCGACGCCGATCCCGACGTTCGCGTGATGATCCTCACCGGAGCCGACCCCGCCTTCTGTGCCGGACTCGACCTGAAAGAACTCGGCTCGAGCGGTCTGTCCGCCGACCCCGACTCGACACCGCTGCCGTTCGGCTCGCTCACCAAGCCGTTGATCGGCGCGGTCAACGGCGCGGCGGTCACGGGCGGGTTCGAACTCGCACTCGGTTGCGACTTCCTGATCGCGAGCGAGCGCGCCAAGTTCGCCGACACCCACGCCCGTGTCGGCGTGATGCCGGGCTGGGGGCTCACCGTGCTGCTCCCGCAGGCGATCGGCATCCGCCGTGCCCGCCAGATGAGCTTCACCGGCAACTACGTCGACGCGCCGACGGCGCTGGCGTGGGGACTCGTCAACGAGGTCGTGCCCCACGAGTCGCTGCTCGACCGGGCTCGCGAACTGGCGGCCGACATGGTCACGGTGCCCGAGGCCGGGCTCGGCGCGATCAAGGGCGCGTACCGTGCCGCTGCTGCCGGTGTCGACGACGCGGCCCTCGCCGCGGAGCGGTCGTACTCCCGCGACTGGATGCGCAGCTTCGATCCGGCCACGCTGGCCGCCAATCGGGCCGCCATCCAACAGCGCGGCAGCGCACAAGTCTGACCCGCTGCGCGCGCTCGGTACGACGCTGCGTGCGCGGCGCGGGCTAGGTTGCGGGACGACATGGGGGTGTCGTTCCGAGGCTGGGGGGCCGAGGGTGCACGACGGTGGGGTTGGCAACTCGTCCCACCCGCTGCACTGATCGGTGTGCAGTTGGTCTTCTTCGGCGTGCCGGCGGGCCAATGGGTTCGCGGCGTCACGCTCGGCTTGCTGGTCGCACTGCTCGCCCTGGGCATGGCGCTGGTGTACCGCGCGAACCGGGTCGTCAACTTCGCCCAGGCCGACCTCGGGTTCGTCCCGACGTCGCTGGCCGTCGGGCTGATCGTGTTCTCGGGCCTGCCGTACCTGTTCGGGTTCGTGGTCGGCCTGGCGGCGTCGATCGTGGTCGGTGTCGTGGTCGAACTGGCCTTCGTCCGCCGCTTCGCCCGTGCGTCGCGCTTGGTGCTCACCGTCGCGACGATCGGTATCACCCAGCTGTTGGCGGCCTGCGCCATCATGATCCCGCGCCTGTGGGACCGCAACGCGGCGTCGCAGCGCATTCCGCCGCCGTTCGACTGGAAGCTGACGATCGGTGGGGCGACCGGCACGGTGATGTCGGCGAACGACCTGATCGCGATGATCGTCGCTCCTGCCGCGATGATCGCCGTCGCCGTGTTCCTCGGTTCGACCCGGCTCGGGACCGCGATCCGCGGCTCCGCCGAACGCGGCGAACGTGCCCTGATGCTCGGCATCCCGGTCGCGTGGCTGTCGACGCTCGTCTGGGCGGTCGCCTCGGCGTTGTCGTTCCTCGCGTTGTTCCTGCGTGCCGGCATCCTCGGTGTGCCGCTCGGTGCGGCCCTGAGCCTCCAGGCGCTCGTGCTCGCCCTCGCCGCACTCGTGCTCGGCCGGCTCCGTGATCTTCCGACGATCATCATGACGGCGGTCGCGCTCGGCATCCTCGAGTACGGCGTCAGCTGGAACGCCAGCAGCCCGTTGCTCGTCACCCCGATCATCGGAGCGGCGGTCCTGATCGCCCTCTTGCTCCAACGGCGCCGCTACTCGCGGGCCGATCGCGACGAGTCGATCGGGTGGCGTCTCGCCGACGAGGTACGTCCGCTGCCGAAGGCCATCGCCCGGCTGCCGCTCGTCCGGCTCCTGCGGTGGGGCACGCTCACCCTGGTGGCCGTCGCGGCGGTCCTGGTCCCGCTCGTCCTGCGCACCGATCAGATCATCAAGGCGAACGCCGTCCTGGTGTTCGCCTTGATCGGCATGTCGCTGGTCGTGCTGTCCGGGTGGGCCGGTCAGATCTCGCTCGGCCAGATGGCGTTCGTCGGGATCGGCGCCGCCGTCAGTGCCCGCTGCACGATCGAGTGGAACGTCGACATCAGTCTCGCCCTGCTCGTCGGCGGCCTGGGCGGTGCCGCCTCCGCGTTCGTCGTCGGCCTGCCGGCGCTGCGGCTCCGCGGCCTGTACCTGGCCGTCACCACGCTCGTCTTCGCGCTGGCCGTCAACGCCTGGCTGCTCAACCGCCAGTTCTTCGGATGGATCCCGCAGGAGCGTGTCGAGCGACTGCCCCTGTTCGGCCGGATCGACTTGTCGACGCCGACCCGCTTCTATCTGTTCACGCTCGTCGTCCTCGTCCTGGTGCTGCTCGCGCTGCAGGGTGTGCGTCGCAGCCGCACCGGGCGGGCCATCGTCGCACTGCGCGAGAACGAACTGGCGGCCCAGGCGTTGGCGGTCTCGCCCGTGCCGGTCAAGCTCACCGCCTTCACCGTGTCGGGCGCGGTCGCCGGCGTCGCAGGCGGTCTGTTCGTGCACCTCAGCCAGAGCTTCGACCTGACGAGCTACGGGCCCGCGTCGAGCCTCGACGTGTTCACGGCGTCGGTCGTGGGCGGGCTCGGATCGCTCTTCGGCGGCATCCTGGGCGCCGTCTTCCTGCGTGGCAGCGAATGGTTCATCACCTCCGCCGAGTGGCGACTGCTGTCGTCGGCGATGGGGGTGCTGCTCGTCCTGCTCATCCTCCCCGGTGGCCTCGCCAGCCTCGTCATCAAGGTGCGTGACCGTCTCGTGCAGTTGATCGTCGAACGACAGGCACCCTCGCCGCTCGCCGACGCGGTCACCCCGACCGTCGCCGAGCAAGCGCCGACCCGACCCGGGCCGACCACCGCCGACGAGACCGACGGCACCGACGTCGATCGGACGACCGTATGAGTGAGGGGTCGGTGCTCCGGCGGACATGGTTCGGGGTCCGGCACCCACGCCAGTGGATGCGCGACCTCTGTGGGGGAGAGGCGGCGTTCCCGCTGCTGGTGCTGTTCGGGCTCAACGCCGTCGACGAACTCGACCGCACGGCGTTCGGCATCCTGCTCCCCGAGATCCGCGATGAGTTCGGGATCGACATCCAGACCGCGTTGTCGCTCGTCGCCCTCTCGTCGGTGGCGGCGCTCGCGTTGCAGGTGCCGATCGCCCAGTGGGCCGACCGCACCCGCCGGATCCCGCTCGTGGTGTCCGGGGCGCTCGTCTGGGGGTTGTTCTCGGGCATGACCGGTCTGGCGACCGGCCTGATCGTGCTCACGGTCGCACGCTCGGGATCGGCGCTCGGCAAGGCGGTCATCGACCCCACCCACAACTCGCTGATCGCCGACTACTACCCGATCGAGACGCGGTCCCGGGTCTACAGCTTCCATCGGGCGGCGAACGCGGTCGGTGCCTTCGTCGGCCCGCTCTCGGCGGGCCTACTCGCGTACTACTTCGACTGGCGGTTGCCGTTCCTCATCTTCGTGATCCCCACCGCGATCTTCGCGCTGCTCGCGACCGGGATGCGCGAGCCGATCCGTGGTCGGTGGGAGCGCAAAGCGGCGGGCGCGTCCCAGGAGGTCATCGACACCGAGGAGGAGTCACCGTCGTTCGCCGAGAGTTGGCGCACGGCCCACAAGGTCCGGTCGCTGCAACGGATCTGGTGGAGTCTGCCGTTCCTCGCGACGTCGCTGATCGGGTTCGTCGCCCTGGCGGCGCTGTTGTACGAGCAGGAGTTCGGGCTCGACGAACGCGAACGCGGGATCGCCGCGGCGATCGCCGAGCCGTTCGCGCTCGTCGGTCTCGTCCTCGGGGCACGCATCGCCACACGCCGCTTCGCCGGCAACGTGAAGGGGTTGATCCGGTTCGTCTCGATGATCGCGCTGGTCACCTCGATCGCGTCGGCCGGGTTCGCGTTCGCACCGTCGATCTGGATCGCGGTGGCGCTCAACTGTCTGATCTCCGCATCGCTCGCCGTCATCGGACCCGGCGTGCTGGCGGCACTGTCTCTCGCCATCCCGCCCCGTGCGCGGGCCACCGGCTTCGCGATCGGGTCGCTGTGGGTCATCCCCGGCCTGGCGATCCTGCCGATGATCGGCTGGGTCGCCGACAACGTGACCATCCAGGTCGGCATGTTGCTGCTGGTGCCCATGTTCGTCATCGGCAGCCTGATCCTGCGGAGTGTGGCCGACGTCATCGACGGCGACATCGCCCAGGTCTGGCAGTCGGCCGCCGCCCGGTCGAACGTGCTCTACGACCGGCGGAACGGCACGTCGAGCCTCCTGCTCCTGCGCGGTGTCGAGTCGGGGTACGACCACCGATCGGTGCTGCAGGGCATCGACCTGCACCTCGACGAAGGTGAGATCGTCGCCCTGCTCGGCACGAACGGCGCCGGCAAGTCGACGCTGCTCAAGACGATCAGCGGCATCGTCGAGGCCGACCGGGGGGCGATCGTGCTCGACGGTCGCGACATCACCCACGCGCCGCCCGAGGAGATCGCAGCCCACGGCATCGTCCAGATGCCGGGTGGTCAGGGTGTCTTCGGATCGCTGACCGTGCGCGAGAACCTCGATCTGGCCGGCTGGACGCATCGCCGCGACGCCGACGGTGTGCGCGCCGCGATCGACGAGGCACTCGAGATCTTCCCGGTGCTGCGCGGCCGCCTCGACGAACCGGCGACGAACCTGTCGGGCGGCCAGCAGCAGATGCTCGCGCTGGCGATGAGCTTCGTGATGCGGCCTCGCATCCTCCTGATCGACGAGCTGTCGCTTGGGTTGGCGCCCACGATCGTCGGACAGCTCCTGCCGATCGTCCGGCGCATGGCCGACGACGGCACGACCGTCGTGTTGGTCGAGCAGAGCGTCAACGTCGCACTCACCGTCGCCGAGCGGGCGTACTTCCTCGAACGCGGCACGATCCGGTTCGACGGTCCGACGAGCGAGCTGCTCGAACGGCCCGACCTGCTCCGCTCGGTGTTCCTGGCGGGGGCGATCACCGACGAGGGCGACGGTGACGCCACCAGTGCCGAGGACGCTTCCGCCGGAGCGAGTGCGCCGCTCGAGATCGACCGCACCGCCGAACCGGTGCTGTCGGTGCGCGAGTTGGCGGTGACCTTCGGTGGCATCCGCGCCGTCGACGGTGCGACGTTCGACGTGTTCGCCAACGAGATCGTCGGTGTGATCGGGCCGAACGGGGCCGGCAAGACCACGGTGTTCGACCTCGTCTCCGGGTTCACGCCGCGTACCGCCGGCACCGTCACCTTGTGCGGGCGCGACATCACGTCGCTCGCACCGTCGGAGCGGGCGACGCTCGGTCTCGGGCGTTCCTTCCAGGACGCCCGCCTGTTCCCCGAACTGACGGTGGCCGAGACGCTCACCATCGCCCAGGAACGCTTCGTCGGGAGTCGCAGCGTCGTGGCCGCCGCACTCCGACTCCCGAACGTGGTCGACGCCGAGATGGGGCTCGCCCGCCGGACCGACGAGCTGATCGAGCTGATGGGCCTCGGCGACTACCGCCATGCGTTCGTGCGGGAGCTGTCCACCGGCACCCGCCGCATCGTCGACCTGGCGTGCCTCGTGGCGCACCGGCCGACGGTGATCCTGCTGGACGAACCCACCTCGGGGATCGCCCAGCGCGAGGTGGAAGCGTTGGCGCCGGTGGTCCGGCGTCTCCGCGACGATATGGGCGCGAGCCTGGTCATCGTCGAACACGACATCCCGTTCGTGTCCGGCGTCTCCGACCGGCTCCTCGCGTTCGACCAAGGCCGGGTCATCGCGACCGGGCCGCCAGCCGACGTCCTGGACCACCCGGACGTCGTCGAGTCGTACCTCGGCACCTCCGGTGCCGCGATCGCCCGGTCAGGGGGAACGGAGTAGATCATGCAACCAGCGCACAGTGGTGACGGCGGGTCGTCGACCAATCTCAAGAAATGGGGCCCGATCGCCGCGATCGTGCTCGTCGTCGGCGCCGTCGTCGGCATCGTGTTCGCGACCGGGGGTGGTGACGACGACGATGTCGCGACCGACACCACCGTCGTGTCGGACGACACCGCCACCGACGACACCGCCACCGACGACACCGCCACCGACGACACGACGGCTCCCGACGCGACCGAGCCGGACGAGACGACGGCACCCGAGACCACCGACCCGGCCGAGACGACCGACCCGGACACGACCGATGCTCCAGCCGGCGGCGACATCACCTATCCGCTGTCGTTCACGGCGGCGCAGGAACAGGGGATCGACGTCGAGTGGGGAGAGCGTTGCGACACCGACCTCGGCACGTTGGCGGTGAAGTGGTACTTCGCGCCGTCGTGTTACGCCCCGTTCGAGGGCGACAACGGGGGCGAGACCGCGACCGGGGTCACGGCCGACTCGATCAAGGTCGTCCAGTACCTCGGCCCCGACAACGACCCGATCATCTCGTACCTCACCGACGCGATCGCGGTCGACGACAGCAACGACGAGGCCGAGGCGACACTGCGGTCGATGCTCGACATGTTCTCGAGCTACTACGAGTTCTACGGCCGCACGATCGAGTACGAGACCTACGTCAGCTCCGGCATCGCGAACGACGAGGTGACGGCGCGTGCCGACGCGGTCCGGATCGCGGAAGACTTCCAGCCCTTCGCGGTGCTGGGTGGCCCGGCCCTGACCAGCGCCTTCGCCGACGAGTTGGCGGCCCGCGGGATCGTCTGCATCGGCTGCACGCCCGGTCAGCCCCAGGCCTGGTACGCCGAGCGCTCACCGTACGTGTACGGCCTCGCCATCGGTGCGGCGCAGGCACGCGAGCACGGGCGCGAGTTCATCGCCAAGCAGCTGATCGGCGGCAACGCCGAGTACGCCGGCGACGAGGCGTTCCAGGGCCAGCCACGGACCTTCGGCCACGTCTACCTGTCGTCGAGCCCGGAGTCGCCCGAGCTCGCCGACGCCTTCGTGAGCGGACTGACCGCCGACGGGGCCGACGTCGTCGAGGTGTTGCCGTACACGCTCGATCCGGCGACGATCCAGCAGCAGGCGTCGCAGATCGTCGCCAAGCTGAAGTCGTCCGGGGTGACGACGGTCGTGATCGCGAGCGACGGCGTCGCACCACGCGACATCACACGCGAGGCGACCGCACAGGAGTACTTCCCCGAGTGGGTGCTCGTCGCCCCCGCACTCTCCGACCTCACGGCCTTCGGTCGTACGTACGACCAGGAGCAGTGGGCGCATGCGTTCGGCGTGACCCACGGTGCCGTGCCGGTGACCCCGGAAGAGTCGGGGTACTACGCCCTGTACCGGTGGTGGACCGGGGAAGAACCGCCTGCCGCCGACACGATCGGCGTCCTGATCCCGAACATGGCGCTGCTCGTCAGCGGGATCCAGCAGACCGGGCCCGATCTGACACCCGACAACATGGCAGCCGCACTGTTCAACGGGCCGACGACCCGGCCCGGCATCACGCAGCCGTTCCTGTCGTACGGCGACCGGGGCTACTGGGAGGGTGACGACTTCAGTGGCGTCGACGACGCCGCACTCATCTGGTGGGATCCGAACGCCCAGGGGCCCGACGAGATCCGCAAGGACGGCACCGGCATGTACGTGTTCGTCGACGGCGGCACCCGCTACCTGCCGGGGGAGTGGCCGGCCGACTCGGCGCTGTTCGACCCGGCGGGCGGGACGACGATCTACGACACGCCGCCGCCCGAGGAGACGCCGCCCGACTACCCGAGCCCGGCCGGCTGACGCGCTGTTCGGGTCGGGTGATCTGCCGAAACGTCGACGCCGTCGCCGTTCCGTACGACACCCGACCCTGGTGGGGCCTGTGAGTTCGGCGCGGTCAGGAATAGTCGATCGCGCTGAACTCCTGCAGCTTGCGCACCCGGTGCCGTGCGTCGATGAAACGCACGGTGCCGCTGCGCGACCGCATCACCAGGCTCTGGGTGCGGGCGCCGCGGTTGTCGAACCGCACGCCGCGCAGGAGCTGACCGTCGGTGAGCCCGGTCGCCGCGAAGAAGCAGTTGTCGCCCTGCACCAGGTCGTCCTGGTTGTAGACACGGTCGAGGTCCATCTCGGCGGCGATCATCGCCTCTCGTTCGGCGTCGCTCTGCGGGCAGAAGCGAGCCTGCAGTTCGCCGCCCATCGCCTTCATGGCGGCGGCCGAGATGACACCTTCGGGAGTGCCGCCGATGCCGAACAACACGTCGACGCCGGCGTCGGGCCACGCCGAGGCGATCGCGCCGTACACGTCGCCGTCGTTGATGAGCCGGATCCGGGCACCGCTGGCGCGGACCTCGTCGATCAGTTCGGCGTGGCGGGGTCGGTCGAGGATGACGGCGGTGAGGTCGCGCACCGACTCCTGCTTCGACTTCGCGATCCAGCGCAGGTTCTGGGTGGGGCTCGCCGTGATGTCGATCGCGCCGACGGACTCCGGTCCGACGGCGATCTTGTCCATGTAGAACGACGGCCCGGGGTTGAGCATCGAGCCGCGTTCGCCGACGGCGATGACCGACAGCGCGTTGTTGAGCCCCTTGGCGGTGAGTGTCGTACCGTCGATCGGGTCGACGGCGACGTCGACCTTCGGGTCGTTCCCGTCGCCGACCTGCTCCCCGTTGTAGAGCATCGGCGCTTCGTCCTTCTCGCCCTCGCCGATGACGACCACGCCGTCCATCTGCACGCTCGACAAGCTCAGCCGCATGGCGTCGACGGCGGCGGCGTCGGCGCCTTCCTTGTTCGCGCGGCCGACCCAGCGGGCGGCGGCGAGTGCGGCGGATTCGGTGACCCGCACCAACTCCATCGCGAGGTTGCGGTCGGGTTTCTGTGCGGCCGGTCCGGGCATGCGCCCAACCTAGTGCTGGGCGCCGGATCGCCAAAGCCGAGCGGCCCGAGGCTCACTAGGGTGGAGACCGATGAGTGCACTGCAGCCGAAGTTCGCACCCGATCTCCTGGGCGATGCGGCCGGCTCGTTCGCATCGCATCATCCCGAGTTCGACCCCGACGGCGCCCACGCCCGGATGCGGGCGTCCGACTACGGCCGCCTCGACGACGAGGATCAGGTGTACCTCGACTACACGGGCGGAGGTCTCCACGCCGCCTCGCAGATCGACGCCCACGCCGAACTGTTGCGGACCCGCGTGCTCGGCAATCCTCACTCGGCCAACCCGACCTCGTTGGCGATGACCGAGCTGGTCGAGGGCGCTCGTCGCTACGTCGGGGAGTTCTTCGGCGCGCCGCACGACGAGTACCTGTGCGTGTTCACCCCGAACGCCAGCGGTGCGCTGCGTCTGGTCGGTGAGTCGTACCGGTTCGAGCCGGGCGGCCGCTTCGCCCTGACGTTCGACAACCACAACTCGGTCAACGGCATCCGTGAGTTCGCCAAGGCAAAGGGCGCCGAGGTGACGTACGTGCCGGTGGTGGCGCCCGAGCTCCGACTCGACCGGGCCGCGATGTCGGCGACGCTCGCGGCCGCCGACCCCGACCGCCACAATCTGCTCGCGTTCCCGGCCCAGTCGAACTACTCGGGCGTCCAGCATCCGCTCGATCTCGTCGACGAAGCTCGCGACGCAGGATGGGACGTGCTCGTCGACATGGCCGCGTTCGCGCCGACCAATCGGGTCGACATCGCCGCGGTGCGCCCCGACTTCGCCGCCTTCTCGTTCTACAAGTTGATGGGCTTCCCGACCGGGATCGGTTGCCTGCTCATCCGGAAGGAACGTCTCCACACGTTGCACCGGCCGTGGTTCGCCGGTGGCACGATCACGATCGCGTCGGTGCAGGGCGACGGCTACTACCTCCACGACGACGAAGCCGGGTTCGAGGACGGCACGGTCGACTACCTCAACATCCCGGCGGTCGAGACCGGACTGCGGCACCTCGAGCGGATCGGGGTCGATGCCACGCACGAACGTGTCGCGAACCTCACCGAGTGGTTGCTCGACGCGTTGACGTCGCTGCGGCACTCGAACGGCGAGCCGCTGGTGCAGGTGTTCGGCCCGACCACGACCGAGGCGCGCGGCGGCACGGTGTCGTTCGTCATGCACGACCCCGCAGGCCGCCCGATCGACGATCGACGGGTCGAGGAGCTCGCCAACGGCGTCAACATCTCGCTCCGGACCGGCTGCTTCTGCAATCCGGGTGCCGGCGAGATCGCCCACGGTCTGACGGCGGACGACATGCGGGAGTTCTTCGGTCGTGACGACGCCGTGTCGTTCATGGATCTGCGCCGCGAGATGCTCGATCGGTACGACCTGCTGGTCGCCGCGATCCGGGTGTCGGTGGGGGTCGCCAGCAACTTCACCGACGTCTACCGGTTGGTGTGCTTCCTCCAGGGGTTCCTCGACCGGTCGACCGACGAGATCGGCGAGGCCGAGTTCGTCGCGACGAGCTGTCGCATCATCCGCGATTCGGCGTGACGCGAACGGGCGGGACGGCAACCGCCGTCCCGCCCGTGCGCGGCTACCTGGGCCTTCGATGTCGCTCGCGTCGTTCGACGCGCGCTGCACGCGTGATCCGCGACACGTGCGCCTGGTGTTCCAGGTGGGCACGACGGTCCGCGGCGTACTGACGGCACAGGTCGGTGTTGGGTGTCTGGTACATGGCATTGCCCTTTCTGAGCAGGTGGTGGTGTTGGTCTCCTTGTCGGGGAGAAGCGGCACGCCGCGTGCGGCCGGTCGAGGCCGGGCACGTCTGACCGTGGGCGCGACGGGCGCGCCAGGGTGGCGTGGAGTGGGGATGGGGGAGGAACGGGCGCGGGCCCGCTCGACTCAGCCGTGCATCGGGCCGACGATGCGGCGGCCCGCCGCATCGCGGCCGGCTCGGCCGATCGACGCTTCCTCGAAGCGAGTGATCTGGATCATGATGGGGGACCTCCTTCCGGTCGTCGTGCGATGTGTGCGGAGGCAGCGTGGCACGGTCGCGCGGTGCGATCCAAGGAGGTTTCGCGTTTACCCGCGACGAGGCGCCGGTAGCGTGCGGTCATGGCGTTCGTGAACAAGTCGGGTGGCGACGGCGAGGAGACGTCGACCGACGTCGCCGCCGGTGGACCACCCCAGTGGGACATCGACTTCGACCCCAACGATCCCGACCAGGTGAAGGTCCACTACGACCTCGCGGGTTGGAACTTCGAGCAGCGGGCCGAACTCGCCGAGACCCTCGCCGAGAACAATGTGCCCCACATGTGGGACGGCGACGAACTCGTGGTCCCCGAGCAGCTCGAGACGCACGTCGACGGGCTGTTCGAGCAGCTCGAGGCCGAACTGGGGCCGTTCCCGGTCGTGCTGGGCGACGACGAGCCGGCCACCGAGTTCGGGCTCGACGAGTGGGGCAAGGCCGACCTCGCCTCGCTCCAGGAGTCGTTGATCGAGGCCGAGATCCCGCACCGTTGGGCGGGCACCACCTTGTTCGTCGCGACCGACGCCGAACACGTCGTCGACGACCTGCTCGACGCGATCGAGGCCGGCGAGGTGGCGTCGCTCGACGAGGCGAGCGAGGCCCCCGACGGCGCGCTCCACACCTTGTTCGGTGCCGCCGACCGTCTGCGTCGCGATGCGACGAACACGTCGGCCCGGGAAGAACTGCTCGCGCTCGTCCCGCAACTGTCCCCGTCGGCGCCGCCGTTCGGCATCGCTGCCGGTTCGTGGGCGACGATGGTCGGCGCGGCCACGGCACTCACGACGGCGTTCGCCGAGGGCCGTCACACCGACGAGATCCAGGAGGCGGCGACGGCGCTCCACGGCGTCTGCCGACCCTGGGTGTAGCCCGGTGCTCCTGGCCGAACTCGAGATCTACCACACCCGACCCGCGGTCCCGACGCGACGGGTCGCGCTCGGCAACCTGATCTTGCCGACCGATCCGGCACCGGGCTTCGGCGGGCTGCTCCTCGGCGCGGTCGTCGCCCGCCACATCGGCGGCGTCGACACCGACGTGCACGCCGACATCAAGCGGCTGATCGTCGAGATCGAACGGGCACAACGCGTCGTCCAGCCCCGCCTGCGTCACCGGTTCCAGGTCGACCGCCACGGGTTGGCCCGCAGCCTGCACCAGATGCACGGCGAGGGTGACGACATCGAGTTCGAGTTCGGCACCCACGGCTCCGACCTGGCGATGGTGCTGGGTGCGGTGTACGCGACCGAGCGTCTCGACATGTCGCACCGGCGCCTGATCACCCCGGTACTCACCAAGGCGATGACCTGGCGCGGCCCGATCGGCCCGGCGCTGGTGGCCTACCTGGCCGGGTCGACCACGACGGCGTTGACGGCGCTCGCCGATCCGCGCGGCTGGGCGATGGAGGTACTCGGGTTCGACCTCGAGGGCCCGACCCCGTCGAAGCGCGACGTGACCAAGAGCTACCGTCGCCGAATGCGCGACGTGCACCCCGACCACGGCGGCGAGGCGACCGACGCCAGCAAGGCGATCCTCGACCTCAACGAGGCCCGACGGATCCTGTCGGCGGAGGCGTCGTGACCCTGCTGCTGTACCCGGGTGCCGGGTCCGACTCGACGCACTCGTCGCTGAGGGCGATCGAGCGGTGGGTGTCGCCGCACCCGTGCGTCCGCGCCGACTTCCCCTACCGCAAGGAAGGCCGCAAGGCGCCCGATCGGGCA
>JAGQSS010000051.1:13141-15890 GCA_020439405.1 Ilumatobacter sp.
ACAACGACACGTTCGGCACCCCCGACGAGATCCGGACGTGGACCGCCACGATGCCGCGCAAGGCCAAGGTCCAGCACCTCTTCGTCGACCGCAAGGGACACGACCTGAAAGGCGCCGACCACACGATCGCCGGCGCCGTCGTCGATTTCCTCGAGCGGGTCCTCGGCGACGCCTTCGACGTCAGGGGCTGATCGGCGACACGTCGGTGCCGCTCGGCGCCGCGTCCTCCGGGTTGAGGTCCTCGAGGCTGCGATGCGCGGTCTCGGGGAGCCAGCGGAGGACGACGATCACGACGACGATCTGTCCGAGCGCCACGAGCCCGATCACTGCACCGTAGGACGCGTCGCGGTCGAGCAACCGTCCGACGAGTTGGAGCCCGCCGATGCCGCCGAGCAGGGCGGCGGCCGTCAACATCCCGGCCGCTCGTCCCCGGTTCCCGGTCGGGAAGAGTTCGGCCCGGTACACCGCGAGTGCCGGATATGCGATCCCGCCGACGAAGCCACCGCCGAATGCGGCGAACCACATCGGTGCGCCCGCGACGACGAACGAGCCGAGGATCAGCAGGGTCGCGATCGGGATCGTGACCGCGATCAGGTGGCGACGCCCCCGGATGTCGGCGAGCTTGCCGCCGACGACCAGACCGAGTCCTGCCGGTGTGGCCGTCACCAGGGTGAACAGGGCGATCTGGGAAGCGCTGAACCCGCGAACCTCGTCGAGGTAGCGGTTCTGGAAGGCGCTGGCCGGCGCGACGAAGAAGTTCGCGCACACGGCCACGACCGCGAGGATCGCGAAGCGACCGCGGTCGATCGGCGGCGCGATGACGTGGGGTCGCTCGAACCGGGCGGTCTCGGGGAGTCGTCGGGTGATGTCGACGGCGACGGCGAGCCAGATCAGCGTGACGAGGTAGACGAGCCGCCACGCCCCCGGTCCGAGGTCGGCGAGTGGGAGCGCCATCACGGCGATGCCGGCCCCCAGCCCGGCGGCCATCGCCATCACGCTGACCGCATAGGCCCGGCTGTTCCGGGGCATCTCCTCGGCGACGACGACGGCGATCAGGAAGTCGAGCGCCAACCCGAGCGGCCGGCCGACCGACTGGGTGGCGACGAGGACCGGGAAGCTCGGGGCCAGCGCTCCCGCGGCGCAGACCAGCGGCGCCGCCCACGCTGCGAAGCGCATCACCCGCTGACGGCCGACCCGGTCGGCGATCGCGGCCAGCGGGAGGGCGATCACGATGCCGAGCCGGACGATGCTCATCGCGTTGCCGAAGCCGGTGTCACCGACGCCGAAGTCGTCGGCGGCGAACTGGGCCGTCTGGGTGAACAGGGTGTTCGTGAACGCCGACGACATCGACGCGGCGGCGAGCAGTCCGAGGACGAGCGCCTGGCGCTCGTCGATCCGGTCGGGCGGCGCCCACCACGGCGGTTTCGCACGGTGGACGGCGCCCCGTCGCTGCAGCGTCCACCGCACCGGGAGTGCGAACAGCCAGGCGAACCACGGGATGGTCAACCGGTACCGGGTCGTCTCCACCAATTGGCCGCCGTCGGTGACGACGTCGCGACGGTACGAGCGGAACGGACCCTGCTCCTGCACGTAGCCGCCGTCGGCGTCGGGGTGTTCGACCACGAGATCGTCGCGCGGGGCGTCGATGATGCGGCGGTGGTCCGGGTCGTCCGGCCAGCGACGCGTGACCGTCTTCTCCCGGGCGAACATCCCGGGCAGCCTACGGGCGCGATCCCGAACGACGGATGTGCCGACGGCGGGTGGGGTGCCCGGCGCGTCGGCATACTGGAGAGGTGACCCAGCCCGACGACCGTTGCATCCGCGTCCACAACGCGGGGCCACTCAGCGGTGAAGTGGTCGTCCCCGGCGCCAAGAACTCGGTGCTCAAGCTGATGGCGGCAAGCATCCTCGCCGACGGCACCTACGAGATCACCAACGTGCCCGCGATCGCCGACGTCGGCATCATGGCCGAACTGTTGCGCGCCATCGGCCTCGAGGTGACGATCGGCGACCCGGGTCTCGTCACGATCGTCAACCGCGGCGATCTCACGCCGATCGCCCCGTTCGAGCTCGTCGCCCAGATGCGGGCGTCGATCAACGTGCTCGGCCCGCTGCTCACACGGTGCGGGTACGTCCGCGTGTCGATGCCCGGCGGCGACGACTTCGGCTCACGGCCGATCGACATGCACGTCGCCGGTCTGACCGCGATGGGTGCCGAGTTCGAACTGACCGACGAGTACGTCGAGGCGAAGGCGTCCCGGCTCCACGGTGCCGACATCATGTTCGACTTCCCGAGTGTCGGCGCGACCGAGAACGTCCTGACCGCCGCCGTGTTGGCCGACGGCGTGACCACGATCGACAATGCGGCCCGCGAGCCCGAGCTCATCGACCTGTGCGAGTTCCTGGTGGCGATGGGCGCGCAGATCGACGGGATCGGCACCTCGCGCCTGCGGGTGACGGGTGTGGCGCCCGGAGCACTGTCGTCGTGCCTGCACGAGACGGTGCCCGACCGGATCCAGGCCGCGACCTACATCGCCGCCTGTGCGGTCACCGGCGGCCAGATCGACCTGCTCAACGCCCAGCCCGATCACATGGCGATGGTGCTGAGCCGATTCAGCGACATGGGGCTCGAGTTCCGTGCGCTCCGCTACGGCTTGCGAGTCGCGTCCGAGGGCCGGCTGCGGTCGACCGACATCGCCACCCTGCCGTACCCGGGCATTGCCACCGACTACAAGCCGCTGATCATGAC
>JAGQSS010000520.1 GCA_020439405.1 Ilumatobacter sp.
GAGGTCGACGAGGTCGACGATGTCGTCGTCGTGAGCGGGATCGTGGTGGCGACGGACGTCTCGACCACTGCCTCGGAGGTGGCCGCGTCGCCGCTGCAACCGGCGGTGACGGCGCACGCCACGCCCGTCACCACCACCATCGCGACCCATCGACGACCCACGACGCGAGTCTGCCAGTGGAGATGCAGGGATCGGTCGCGCGGCAGGGCAGACTGTCTCCGATGGAGCGGAAGTTGCGTGTCGCCGGTGGCCAGTTGGGCCCGATTCAACGTGCCGACTCTCGCGAGCAGGTGGTCGATCGCCTGCTCGCCCTGCTCACCGAAGCCGCCGACCTCGGCTGCGAGCTCATCGTGTTCCCGGAGCTGGCGCTCACCACGTTCTTCCCGCGTTGGCACGTGCCCGATCTCGCCGAGTTCGACCACTTCTACGAGACCGAGATGCCGAACGCCGTGACGCAGCCGCTGTTCGACGAGGCCCGTCGCCGCGGCATCGGGTTCTCACTCGGCTACGCACTGATCGAGCGGGCCGACGACGGCACGGTGCACCGCTGGAACGTCCAGACGCTGGTCGACACGACCGGCGAGATCGTCGCGACGTTCAAGAAGGTGCACATCCCCGGCCACGACACGTTCGACCCGGAGCGGCCCTTCCAGCACGCCGAGCGCTACTTCTTCGAGCCGTCGCCCGACGGCTTCGGGGTCTGGGACGCCTTCGGTGCACGGGTCGGCATGATGATCTGCAACGACCGGCGCTGGCCGGAGACGTACCGCGAGATGGGACTGCAGGGCGTCGAGCTGATCCTGTGCGGCTACAACACGCCGATCCACTACGTCCCCGACCCGAGCCAGGACGAACTCCAGGGCTTCCACAACAAGCTGGTGATGCAGTCGGGGGCGTACCAGAACGGCACGTTCGTCGTCGGCGTCGCCAAGGGCGGGGTCGAGGAGGGCGTCGCCTCGTTGTGCGAGTCGATCATCGTGGCACCGTCCGGCCAGATCCTGGCCGAGGCGACCACCGACGGCGACGAGGTGATCTGGGCCGATCTGCGGCTCGACTGGTGCAAGCAGTACACCGGCACCCTGTTCGACATGGACTACTACCGTCGTCCCGAGGTCTACACACGACTGACGACGATGCGGGGTCCGAACGGGTGACCGATCCCTGGGCCCGCCCCACCGACGACGGTGCGCCGGCCCAGCGACGTCCTGTCGACGCGTTCGAGATCGAACTCGACGGGCCGGACAACCTCCCGGTCGGCGGATCGAACGACGCACCCGACGACGAGCCGAACTGGCGCAAGGTCGCGGGGATCGCGTCGATCAGTGGTGTGCTCCTCGGGGTGGTGGTGTCGGCGCTGGTCTTCTGGAACGACGGGCGCGACGACGCTCCGGCCACCACGACGGTGCCACGCGACGAGCTCGCCGCGGAGATCACCACCCCACCCACGCTGCCGCCGGTCGAGACGACGCCGACCACCACGGTGCCCACGCCCGGCCGGCCCGAGCTCGCGACGCGCGACATCACGGTCCCGTCGTACCCGGCTCCCGACGATCCCGGCGCACCATGGCCGGACGCGCCGATCCGGTTCCCGACCCTCGACGAGTCACTGACCGTCGAGGTCGTCACCGACAACCTCTACGGCGACGAGCCGACGGCCACCAGCGTCCGGTACGACGCCGTGAACGGCCGCTACGAGATCTCGTCGCGGCTGCCGGTGGGCACGGCGACGATGATCTACGACTCGTCCACCGACTCGATCTACGAAGGCATCGTCCGGCCGCGTTCGGGGATCGACACGATCTGGACACGGAGGCCGGGCAGCGACTGGTTCGCGGGCGAGTC
>JAGQSS010000521.1 GCA_020439405.1 Ilumatobacter sp.
ACGCTGGTCCTTGCGCCCGGTCGGAGACCAGGACGTCGGGTCGGGCCATGACGATCATCCGATCGTGACCGGGGTCGCGCCGTCGGCCAGACACCGGTCCCGCTGATCGCAGTAGTCGCAGAACCACGTCGTCCCCGTCCCCACCACGACACCGTCCTCGGTTGTCGCCTGCCACCGGCCCTTCCGATCCGGTTCCTCGATCAACGCACCCTCCGGATACTCCGGGTCGGTGATCGTCCGCGCCGTCATCCGGCCAGCGTCGATGTCACCGAGAATGCGAGCGATCCGCTGCGCTTCCCGGTTCACCTCGGGAACCCAGTCGTCGGTCTTGAACCGCCACTCGGCGGTGAACCGTCCGATCTCGCCGTTGGCGAAGTCGCCGGCCATCGACGGCGACAGGTTCTCCAACGAGAAGTAGCCGACGGCGAAGTACGGGACGTTCCGGGCGACGGCGACCATCGCCGCCTGCAGCGCATGCCCGGAGCGTGGCCCCTCCGGGGCACCCTTGAACGACGTCGCGGCCATCTTGAACCCGAACCCGTTGATCGTCTTGTACTCGACGACGCACACCTCGTTGCCGTCGTCATCGAGGACGATGAGGTCGGCGTGCGCGGAGCCGGGGATCCCGGCCGGGTTCAGGTCGACGTTCTCCTCGACGAGCACTTTGCCGTCGCGCATCTTGTGCATCACCTTCTGGATGCCTTCGTGGACCATGTGCCCGATCGCGAATCGCCACTGGTCGGCGACACCGGGCGGGTTCGATTCGTCGTCGCCACGCAGCGCGTAGAACAGCGCCCGGTCGCATCGCTTCCCGGCCCACGACGCCCGGTACGGACCGGCCTCGGGGATCGCGAGGTCGAGATCGACGCCGCCGGCGAGGAGCTCGGCATACCAGGCTTCGGCGAGTTCGGTGACGAACTTCGGGTTGGCCGACGGTGGGGTGCCTTCGCTCGGTGCGGCGGCGGGGAGGTCTTGCAGGTTGCGCTTGATCTGGTTCATGACGTGGTGTCCTCTACGTGTTTGGCGTGGGCGGCGGATTGGACGGCGTAGTCGGCGGCGGCGACGGCGTGCCGTTCGGTGTCGGTCTGGTCGTCGACGACGGCGGCGAGGTCGAGGAGTGCCCGGACGACTGAGACTGGCAGGGTGATCGTGGTCATCGTTCGGGTCTCCAATCGGGAGGGCACGGCCTCGGCTGCCAGCGGTCCACCACCCGGCGGACGTGATGCAGCCGGGCGCGCAGCAGGCGGATGAAGTCGGCGCCCATCCGGTGCGTCTCGTCGAGCGGAGCGTTCACGAGTCGACCTTCGGCTTCGCCGGGATCGTCACCCGCCGGATCGGGATGACGGTGCACTCCCAGACGTCGCCGTTCTCGCCGGTTCCCGTGCGGGCGAAGATGTCGGCGTCGTACACCGGCTGGGGCCTGCTGCCCGGTGTCGCCGGTCGCCAGATGTGCGAGTAGCCGGTCCACGGCGGCGGCGCCTGCTCATCAGCGGCGTTCGGCGGATCCCACGTCGTGTTCGTGGAGTCGTTCATCGGAATGTCCCTTCTGTCTGGTGGCCTTTCGACTTTGATCGGCCCGTCACTCATGCACGATAGCAGACATGTGCGCACCCCACCAGTAGTGTGTGTCCACATGAGCAAAGCCAACCCCAAGAACGACGCCCGCCACGCCAAGATCGACTTGAAGATCCTGGTCGAGATCGACCGCATCCGCTCCGAGTTCAAGGCGTGCTCGGTGCGCATGCTGTCGTCGCAGATGCGGCTCTCCGAGACCGCTGTGCGGGGCCGGGTTCATCGGATGCGCGGCGAGCTGCTCGAATGGTGCGAGACCAAGGCC
>JAGQSS010000522.1 GCA_020439405.1 Ilumatobacter sp.
GCCCAGCAGGAGCGCGACCAGGCCGACGCCCGCCGCGATCGCGACGGTCCGCCGTTGGTCGCCTCCTCGATCGTGCAGGTCACCGTCGGTCGGCGTCTCGGCCTCGAGCGCGTCGCCATAGGTCGGCTGCGAGTCGACCTCGTGTGGTCGCTGATGGGGCCGCCGGCCCGACGCATCGTCGGGGACGAGCTCGATCTCGATCCGGTCCCCCTCCACGCGGCCCATCCGATCACACTCGTGGGGTCGACTCAAGGCGGGGTAAGGTGGCCGACAACCGAACGGGGAGCTCGCCGGCACGACGGGCTGAGAGGGTGGACGCCTCCACCGACCCGAGAACCTGATCCGGGTAATGCCGGCGGAGGAAGCGCATGAACGAAACCGTGGTCGTCGTCACCGGAGCCGCCCCGCTCGATGCCGACGCGGTCGCCCACATCCCGACCGGCACCATCGTCATCGCCGCCGACGGTGGGCTCGACCACGCGCTCGCGGCGGGGGTCGTGCCGGCCGCGCTCGTGGGTGACCTCGACTCGGTGTCGCCCGACGGTCTGGCGTGGGCCGAGGCGCACGCCACCATCGAACGCCACGATCCGGCGAAGGACCTCACCGACACCGAGCTGGCGTTGGCGATGGCGCTGTCGTTCGCCCCGGCCCGGCTGATCATGATCGCCGGCGAGGGCGACCGCCTCGACCACACCTTCACCGCGATCGGAGCGCTCGGTGCGCCCGGGCTCACGAGCATCCCCCTCGTCGAGGGATGGTGGGGCGACCAACGGTTTCACGTCCTCCACGGCCCCGGACGGCTCCGTCTCGTCACCGGCCGCGACGCCCGGATCTCGCTCGTCGCCACCCATGGTCGGTGCACGGGCGTGTCGATCAGCGGGACGGAGTGGCCCCTCGTCGACGCGGAGCTCCGGCCCCTCGTCGGCCACGGGGTCAGCAACCTCACGATCGACGACGAGGTCGAGGTGACCGTGTCGTCCGGTGTCCTCACGATCTTCTCCCAACCCCCCGCCACCACGAAGGAGCAGCCATGAGCAGCCCCGTCCGTCTCACCGCCGCCCTGATCGCAACCGGGCTCGTCGTCGCCGCATGTGGTGACGACGGCGCCGACACGTCGACCGAACCGACCGTGCCGGCATCGACCGACACCAGCGAGCCGACCGACGCGGCGCCCGAGACGATGCCCGGTACGTCGATCACCCTCGTCGCGTACGACTCGTTCCCCGCTGCCGACGACGAGAACCCGGTCCATCAGGCGCTGGCCCAGTTCACGGCCGACACCGGGATCGACGTCGAACTGTTGGTCGCCGGCGACACCGGCACCATGCTCTCGAAGGCCGAACTCACCGCCGGCAACCCGGAGGGCGACGTCATGTGGGGCGTCGACAACACCTTCCTGTCGCGAGCCGTCGACGCCGGCGTCTTCGAGCCGTACGTCTCCCCCGCCCTCGCCGACGTCGCGTCCGAGTTCACCGACCTGGTCCCCAACGGCGAGGCGACGCCGGTCGACTTCGGCGACGTGTGCGTCAACTACGACATCGCCGCGCTCGACGAACTCGGCATCGAACCGCCGACGTCGCTCGAGCAACTCGCCGCGGAGTACGCCGATCTCCTCGTCGTCGAGGACCCGGCGACCAGCTCGCCCGGTCTCGCGTTCCTCATGGCGACCGTCGCCGAGTTCGGCGACGACTGGACCGAGTTCTGGCAGCAGTTGGCCGACGGCGGTGTCGAGGTCGTCGACAGCTGGACGACCGCCTACTACGAATCGTTCTCGTGGGCCGGGGGCGACCGACCGTTCGTCGTGAGCTACGGGTCGAGCCCGCCGTTCGAGGTGCT
>JAGQSS010000523.1 GCA_020439405.1 Ilumatobacter sp.
GGTGATGCGTCGAGCACCTTCTCGACGGTGACCTTGTGCTCCCAGTTGTCGCCGAAGTCGTACGTGTACGTGAACGCCGAGCCGGCACCGGCCACCTGGTCGAGCCGTGCTTTGCGAGCGTCGCGCGTGGGCGGCCCGAAGTCGAAGCCGTCAGGATCGGGGATGCCGTAGCGGGTGCGGCCGAACTCGAACTCGTAAAGGTGGTAGTTCCACCAGCCGAACGCGGCCTGGATCACCTCGTGCAACTGATCGAGCGTCGCGGATGACTCGACGAGCACGCGTCGCCAGATCGGTGGTTTCGAGCCCTTGAGCGTCACCTTCAGCTGGAACACCCGTGACGCCGCAGCCGTTGGAGCCGAGGCGGTACCGCCGACCAGGCGGAGCCGTTGGCGGCCGGGATATTCGATCCCGAGGACCGCCGCGAGCTCGCGGTCCGGGAAGCCGCTCCGATTGCGGAGCGGACCGAGCGGCATGCCAGCCAGATCGATCGCCAGATCCTCCAGCGAACCGATGCCCTCGTGCCAGCGGATCTCGCCGTGAAAGGCGAACTCGTTCATGACACCGACCACGCTGCGGTCGTTCGTCGGTGCGATCCGCGCCTCGTGCATGGCGTCGAGCTCGGACTCGATGAACGATTGGTCCGCTCCGAGTCGTCGCAGCACCGCCACGATGGCATCTGGCGCCCGATCGAGCAGCGACGCGGCTGGTGCGAGGGGCATGAACACCGGGACGAATGTGCGCTGGTTCACCAGCAAGGCGACCTGTGGCTTCCAGAACAGCGCCGTGGCGAACCAGTCCCCGAGCACCGTCGTCGACGCATGGTCGCCGGCGGCTACGGGCGCCTTTACGCGATCGCGCAGCTTCTTGGTCCCTCGTACCACGAGCACGCCCACGATCTTCGCGCGGGCGGTTCGACTCTCCGCAGGGGAGGCCGTGGCATCGATGCAATCGGTACGCGACGATGCGACTGTGTCCACGCCCGGAACCGCGACGCGACCACGAGCGTCAGACCTGCCATGAGGACGCGCTTCACGCTCGCCTGCCTGACCGCAGTCGCCCTCACAGGCTGCGGGAGCGACGAGCTGAACGAGACGCGTGACTCGGTCGCCGACGTGGAGGAGCCAGGCGACGATCAGCTCGACCCGGTGAACGGGGCCTGGTTGGTCGACGAGCTGACCCTCGATGGCCAGCGGATCGCACTCGACCCGTCGTGGCCGATCACCCTCTCCGTCGATGCCGACACGATCAGCGGAACGGCCGCCTGCAACCAGTACGCCGGCACGATCGATGTGTCGTTCGAGGCCGGGTACGGCCGCTTCGTGGTCTCGGATCTGTCCTGGACCGAGATGGCGTGTGAGTCGCCCGTCATGGAGCTCGAGCAGGCGTTCCTGTCGGCATTGCAGGCGGTGGACTCCTACGAGGCGGCCGACGGGCTGTACGTCGCCGAGGCCGGCGTCGGCACCAACTTCCACCTCACGCCAGCGGACCTGGTGCCGACTCCCGATACGACCGAGCCGACCACAACCACGCGGCCTATCGCGGGGCTTGCTCGAGGCGGTGGTCTGGATGGGCCGGTGATGTACGCCGCCCTGGTCGAAGGCGAGCAGGACCAGATGACGGCCGAGATCATCGGGACGCTCGAACTCGACGGCGACTGCCTGTACACCGCATTCGAAGGCAACCGGTACCCGGTGCTCTGGCCCTACGGCACGACATGGGACGAGGACACGTCGACGGTCGTGCTCCCCGACGGCACCGCGTTCGCGATCGGCGGCGAGGTGTACGGAAGGGGCGGCTACCTGTACCCCGACACGATCGACGGATTGACGAG
>JAGQSS010000524.1 GCA_020439405.1 Ilumatobacter sp.
CTTTTTTTTTTTCTTTATCATAAGCCGTCCGGTCAAATTTGAACCGTCGCCTTCACCATGCGTTTTCCGCGAACATCGACACCTTCCGCCCGTTAAGGAATTCCATAGCTGCCCGCGCCTAGGGTCCCGCCCACACCTGGAAATGAATTGCAGGGCGGAACAAGCATGAAGCGCAATGTCACGGTTCGCGGAACCGCAAAGAACGACGTGTTCGATTCCCTCAAGGACGGCGATCTGGTCGCCGGCGGCAAGGGCAGCGACACCTATGAATACAAGCTCGGCGACGGCGACGTCCGCATTCGCGAGCTGAACGATCACAAATCCACCGACACCCTGGTCCTGTCGGACCTCGATGCGAACGATGTCAGCTTTTTCCGCCAGGGAAACACGCTGAAGCTTCTGGTGCACGAGACCGGCGACGTCATCACCATCGCCGGGCAGTTCAACCAGGCGCGCGGTGTCGAGCAGATCACCTTCGCCGACGGCCACACGATCGATATGTCCGGCATTGCCGAACTGGCGGCCGGGAACGCCGGTGTCCGCATCAACGAGAACAAGGGCGTGATGCGCGGCGATGCCGGCGACAACACGCTGGTCGCCCATGAGGGCTTCACCACGCTCGCCGGACACAAGGGGTCCGACACCTATGTGGTCGACGCTCATGTCGGCGACGTCGTCATCCGCGGCGAGGGCGGCAGGTCCGGTGGCGACACCGACGTGCTGCAGTTGAACGGCCTGTCCTCGTCCGACGTGACGCTCGCCCATGTCGGCAACGACCTCGTCATCACCATCGACGACACCGGCAACACGATCACCGTGCGCAACCATTTCGCCGGCCATGACGCTTCGCGCGGCCTGGAAGTGATCCACCTCTCCGACGTCACGCTCGACGAGGCCGGCATCGCCGACGTTGCCGAACACGGCTGGCCCGAGAACGCGGCGCTGCAGCCGCCCACCGTCTACGGCACCGACGCCGCCGAAGACCTGCAGGGCACCGACGCCGGCGAATACGTTTTCGGCCTCGCCGGCGACGACAACGTCTACGGCAACGGCGGCAACGACATCATCGACGCAGGAGCAGGCCTCGACACGATCTGGGGCGGCGAAGGCGCCGACTCGTTCGTCTTCGCCGAAGGCTCGGGCCGCGATTACATCATCGACTTCAACCCCGGCGAGGACACCGTTCTCATCGGCTCCAGCCTGCTCGGCGACGGCAAGACGGCGATGGACTACGCCTACCAAAGCGGCAGCAGCGTCGTCTTCGAGTTCGGCGACCAGGTACTGGTCCTGTGGGGCAAGGACATCGCCGATATCGACGATTCCATGTTCCAGGTCTTCAACGACCAGGGCGGCACCGAGGGCATGACGGTGACGGGCACGGCCGGCGACGATGTGCTGTTCGGCGGCTACGGCGACGACGTGATCTTCGGTGGTGCGGGTTTCGACGAGATCCGCGGCAGCCATGGCGCCGACACCTTCGTGTTCACCGCCGGCTCCGACCGCGATTTCATCGTCGACTTCAATGCCGCCCACGACACGATCAGCATCGATCCCTCGCTCATCGAGGACGGCAAAACCGTGTGGGACTATGCCTATGAGGACGGCGGCAGCACCATCTTCGAGTTCGCCAGCGGCGACTCCATCGTGCTGTGGCACGTGGCGATGGACGACCTCAACCCCGGCGTCTTCGACTATATGCTCGCATAGCCCGCTTGGTCACGGGCATGCAGGCAGGCCCCGCAGCGCCACCCGCTGCGGGGCCTTTTTCGTGCCTGAGCCCGGTCCGGCTTGTCGTCTCACAACCCGAAGACCAGCGGCGCCAG
>JAGQSS010000525.1 GCA_020439405.1 Ilumatobacter sp.
GACCCCTTCTGGCCCGGCTTGAACCCTTCCTGCGCCTCGCGCACCTCGGTGCGCTGCAGGTGGCGCAGTTCGACGGCCATCAGTTCGCACGTCGCGCCGATCGACGCGCACGCGTAGAGGAACTCGCCGTGGCGGTCGCGGGCGATCACCTGGGTGGCGGGCACCGGCTGCAGACCGAGCGCATCACCGACGAACGCCTCGACCGACGGCGGCACGTTCGAGTACGTGCCGACGGCGCCGCTCAACTTCATCACGGCGACGGTGTCGCGGGCCGCCTGCAGGCGGGTGCGGTCGCGGGCGACCTGCAGCGCCCAGAGCGCGACCTTCGTGCCGAACGTCGTCGGTTCGGCGTGCACGCCGTGGGTGCGGCCGATCATCACCGTGTCGCGGTGCTCGCGGGCCAGGCCGACCAGTACCTCGATCAGGCGGTCGATCTCGGCGAGGAGCAGATCGGCGGCGTCGCGCATCTGCCAGCAGAGGACCGTGTCGCCGACGTCGCTCGACGTCATGCCGTAGTGGATCCACTTGCCGGCGCCGCCACCACCGCTCTCGAGGATGGCCGACTGCACCACGTCGACGAAGGCCGCGACGTCGTGGTCGGTCACCGCTTCGCGTTCGAGGAGGGCGGCGACGAACGCCTCGTCGACCGTCGGCGCGTGGGTGCGACAGGCGACGGCGTCGTCGGGCGGGACGACGTCGATCTCGGCGTGGGCCTCGGTCGCGAGCAGTTCGACCTCGAGGTAGCGGGCCCACTTCGACGTGTCGGACCAGACCTCGGTCATCTCGGGCGTGGAGTAGCGGGGGATCATCAGCGTCCTCTCGAGTCACATCGGGTCGGGTGATCTCCGGAAACGTCGACTCCGTCGCCGTTCCCTGCGACACCCGACCCGGAGGTCAGTTCGTCGCCGTTCCCTGCGACACCCGACCCGGGGGGCATCAGGCGGTCCAGAGGAGGTAGTCGTCGCGTTCGGCGCCGACACCGACGACGTTCACCGGGACACCGACCTCGCGCTCGACGATGTTCAGGAACTCCTGGGCCGCCTCGGGCAGCTGGCCGCGCTCGCGGGCGCCCGACAGATCGGACTTCCAACCCGGCAACGTCTCGTACACGGGCTCGACCCGGGCGAGCACGTCGGAACGGTCGGGGTACGAGTCGATCAGGTCCCCGTCGAGGCGGTAGCCGGTGCAGACCTTCACCTCGTCGAACCCGTCGAGGATGTCGAGCTTCGTGAGCGCCAGCTCGGTCAGGCTGTTCAGCCGCACCGCCTGGCGCAGCATCACGCAGTCGAGCCAGCCGGCGCGACGGCGACGGCCGGTGACGGTGCCGAACTCCTTGCCCACGTCGATCAGGGTGTCGCCGTCGGCGTCGAGCAGTTCGGTCGGGAACGGACCCGCACCGACGCGCGTCGTGTACGCCTTCGTGATGCCGACGATCCGGTCGATGTCGCGCGGCCCGAGCCCCGTCCCGGCGCAGGCACCACCGGCGGTCGGATTCGACGACGTCACGTACGGATACGTGCCGTGGTCGAGGTCGAGGAACGTCGCCTGGGCACCTTCGAGCAGCACCTGTGCGCCGGCGGCGAGGGCGTCGTGCAGCAGGGTGACCGTGTCGGTGACGTACGGCTGCAGGCGGCGACCGAACTCGACGAACCGTTCGACGATGTCGTCGACGTCGAGCGGCTCCTCGCCCGCCTGCACGATCACCAGGTTCTCGGCGATCGCACGTGCCCGCACCGTCTCGGCGAAGTGGTCGAGATCGGTGACCTCGCCGACCCGCACACCGACGCGGCGCGCCTT
>JAGQSS010000526.1 GCA_020439405.1 Ilumatobacter sp.
ATGGTCGCCAGCATGCCATCGGTGCCTGTGAGCGGACGAATGGGCCGAGCGCCGTAGCCTGTCGCCATGTCGGAGTTCCGGTCGGGCTTCATCACCTTCGTCGGGCGGCCCAACGTCGGCAAGTCGTCGCTCGTCAACGCGATCTGCGGTCGCAAGATCTCGATCGTGTCCGACAAGCCGCAGACGACCCGGCACCGGATCATGGGCGTGCTCACCCGGCCCGAGGCCCAGCTCGTCTTCGTCGACACGCCCGGACTGCACAAGCCGGTGTCGGCACTCGGACATCGTGTCAACGCGACGGCGCTCGAGTCGACCGAGGACGTCGACGTCCAGTGCCTGGTGCTCGACGCCACCAAGCCGTTCGGCAAGGGCGACCGGTGGGTCGCCGATCGCCTGTACCTGCCGACGGCCATCGTGATCGTCAACAAGGTCGACGCGGCGTCGGAGCAGCAGGTCGTCGCCATGCTCGGCGCGGCGAGCGAACTCGACGCCGAGGCCTACTTCCCCGTGTCGGCGCGCACCGGCAAGGGGATCGGCCCGCTCGTCGAGCATCTCGTCGGCCGGCTGCCCGAGGGCCCCCAGTTCTTCGGCGACGACGAGGCGAGCGACATGCCCGAGGAACAGTTCGTGGCCGAGTTGGTGCGCGAGCAGTTGCTCGCCGTCACCCGTGACGAACTGCCGTACTCGATCGCCACCCGGGTCACCGAGTGGGAGTGGCCACGCATCCGGGTCGACATCGTGGTCGAACGCGAGAGCCAGAAGGGGATGGTCATCGGGAAGGGCGGCTCGGTGCTCAAAGAGGTCGGCAAGCGCGCCCGCGCCCAGATGCCCGAAGGCGTCTATCTCGAACTGCGCGTCAAGGTCGACAAGGACTGGCAGCGCCGCGCCGACCGCGTCGAGCGCCTGGGTTATTGACGCCGGTCACTGGCCGGTCGACGGCGGTGCGGTCGTCGCCGACGTCGTGGTCGTGGTCGTCCCGGTCGACGCGGCGCCGCTGACGATCAGATCGGCGAAGTCGTCGAACGCCAGCAGGTCGTCGGGTGCGCTCATGTCGTCGAACGCCGGCACGAACACCACGTAGGGCTCGCCGTCGGCCTCGAAGGTGACGAACGCGATGTTGCCCTGGTCGGCCGTACGGAACGAGGTGAACGTGAGGACCATCTGGGCGATCGCCCGTCGCTGTTGGGCCTCCGACATCCGGTCGAGGACCGCCGGGTCGAGCACGATCGTGGCGACGCCCCGCTCGGGCACGACGGCGGCGATCAGACCGGGCCGGACCGAGGTGCGCAGTCCGAGTTGCGACAGTCCGGTCGTCGACTCCAACGCCGCGATGACCTCCTGGGTCGACGGGTTCGCGCCGCGGTTCACCTCGAGGGGACGCAGATCGCTCGACGAGCCGATCGTGTAGTACACGATGATCGGCTCGGGGACGAACGGCAACGTGCTCGTCGTCGTGGTCGTGGTGGTCTCACCCGGCACGGTCTCGGTGGGCAGGGTCGTCGTGGTGACCACCGTCGTCGTGGTCGTCGACGTCGTGGTCGTCGTCTGTTCGGTCAGCTGGTCGGGGATGTCGTCGACGTTGTACGGCGTGACGCGCTCGTCGGTCGGGAGCCCGCACGCGGCGAGCACGCCGACCACGGTGCCGAGCAGCGCGAGCAGGACGGCGACGCGTCGAGCCGGATGGCCGGTGCCGGGGGTCGTCATCGGTCGTCCTCCATCATTCGTCCTCCGTCGGCAGTCGGACGACGAAGCGGGCGCCGCCACCGCGGCGGTCCTCGACCCACGCCTCGCCGCCG
>JAGQSS010000527.1 GCA_020439405.1 Ilumatobacter sp.
AAGGCCGCCAAGGCCCACATCGTGCTCCCGGAGGGCACCGACGACCGGGTCCTGCGCGCCGCCGAACGCATCCGCCGACGCCAGGTGTGCGACCTCACCCTGCTCGGCCCCGTCGCTGCGGTCACGAACCGGATCGCCGAACTCGGGCTGTCGCTCGACGTGCCGATCATCGACCCCCTCGACTCCGAGCTGACCGACCGCTTCGCGCACTGCTATCACGAGCTGCGTCGGCACAAGGGCATCACCCTGGAACGGGCGCGGGACATCATCACCGACGTCAGCTTCTTCGGCACGATGATGGTGTACGAAGGTCTCGCCGACGGGATGGTGTCGGGCGCGGCGCACACCACCGCCCACACGATCCGGCCGGCGCTCGAGTTCGTGAAGACCCGGCCCGGGACGTCGATCGTGTCGAGCGTGTTCCTCATGCTGCTGGCCGATCGCGTGCTCGTCTACGGCGACTGCGCCGTGAACCCCGACCCGAACGCGGAGCAGCTCGCCGACATCGCGACCTCGTCGGCCGACACGGCGGCGATGTTCGGCATCGAGCCGCGGATCGCCATGTTGAGCTACTCGACGGGCGCGTCGGGCTCGGGTGCCGACGTCGAGAAGGTCCGCGCCGCGACCGAACGGGTCCGCGAGCTACGTCCCGACCTGAAGGTCGAGGGACCCATCCAGTACGACGCCGCCGTCGACTCCGACGTGGCCCGCAGCAAGCTGCCCGGGAGCGACGTGGCCGGGCACGCCACGGTGTTCATCTTCCCCGACCTCAACACGGGCAACAACACGTACAAGGCAGTGCAACGCTCGGCCGACGCCGTCGCCGTCGGACCCGTGCTGCAGGGTCTCAACAAGCCGGTGAACGATCTGTCGCGCGGCGCGCTCGTGCCCGACATCGTCAACACGATCGCGATCACCGCCATCCAGGCCGGCGTCGAGCGAGGCTGACGTGCACGTGCTCGTCGTGAACTCGGGGAGTTCGTCGGTCAAGTACCAGCTGATCGACGACGTCGACGGCAGCCGACTCGCCGGCGGGCTGGTCGAGGAGGTGACGGACCACGAACGGGCGCTGGCCACGGTGTTGGAGCGGATGGCCGATCACCGGATCGACGCGGTCGGCCACCGTGTCGTCCACGGCGGCGAACGGTTCTCCTCGCCGACCCTGATCGACGACGACGTGATCGACGCGATCCAATCGCTCGTCCCGCTCGCGCCGTTGCACAACCCGGCCAACCTGGCCGGCATCCGCGCCGCACGGCAGTCGTGGCCCGACCTGCCACAGGTGGCCGTGTTCGACACTGCGTTCCACCGCACCCTCCCACCGCACGCGTACCGGTATGCCGTGCCGTCGGCGTGGGCGGACGAGTACGGGGTCCGCCGGTACGGCTTCCACGGCACGTCGCACGACTACGTGTCGCAGCGCGCCGCCGACGTGCTCGGCCGACCGCGTTCGGAACTCGACCTGATCGTGGCGCACCTCGGGAACGGCGCCTCGATGGCGGCGGTCGCCGGCGGCCGGTGCGTCGAGACGTCGATGGGGCTCTCGCCACTCGAGGGGTTGGTGATGGGCACCCGCTCCGGCGACGTCGACCCGGCGGTGATCGGCCACGTCGCCACCTCGTCGGGCCGCACCGAAGGCGAGGTGCTCGCCGACCTCAATCGGCAGAGCGGGCTGCTCGGGCTGTGCGGCGACTCCGACATGCGCACCGTCACGGCCCGCGCTGCAGCGGGCGACGCTGCCGCCGATCTGGCCCTCGATGTGTTCTGCCACCGGATCGTGAAGTACGTCGGCGCC
>JAGQSS010000528.1 GCA_020439405.1 Ilumatobacter sp.
GCGGGTGCTCGACCCGGGTCATCACGATCTCGCCGAGGCCCTTGCCGGCGCTCTCGTCCGGGTGCGAGCCCGGCGCGCACAGTGCGAACAGGGTGCGTCCGTCGTCGCCGCCGAGCATGCAGGCGAAGACCGGCTGCGGCGTGGGGATGCGGTCGGTGACCTCGCCGCCTTCCTCGACGCGCACGACCTGCGAACCGAGTGCGTCGGCGAACCAGATGCCGCCGCCGGCGTCGAGCGCGCACCCGTCGGGCGCGGTGCCCTCGATCGCCGCCCATTCGCGCCGGTCGGTGAGGGTGCCGTCGTCGGCGATCGTGAACGCGACGTAGTTGCCGCCGAACGACTGGCCGACGATCAGCGTCGAGCCGTCGGGGGTGATGACCGATCCGTTGGGGAACCGCATGTCGGTGGCGGCGACCGCGACCGAGCCGTCGGGGCGGACGAGTGCGAGGTCGGCGGGCCGGAACGACTCGCGGGCTTCGAGGTCGAAGCCGAAGTTGCCGACGTAGGCGTTGCCGCGCGCGTCGACGACCATGTCGTTGCAGTGCCAGGTGGCGACCGACGACAGGTCGGCATGTTGCACGAGCGTGCCGTCGCCGGGGTCGCGCATGAGCGTGCGTGTCGTCATGAAGACGACGAGCAGCGAGCCGTCGGGCATCCATCCGAGCCCGCTCGGCCGGTCGGGCAGGTCGGTGTACTCGGCCCGTCGGTCGCCGTCGATGCCGACCGAGTAGATCGTCGCCTGGTGGAAGTCGGAGTACCACAGTCGTCCGTCGTGCCACCGTGGCCCTTCCCCGAAGTCGACCCCGTCCACCAGTACGTCCCAGCTCATGCCGGCGAACCTACGCCGCCCGCAACACCGCCCAGGTGTCGGAGTGAACATCGGGTCAGGAGTCGGAGGTGACGCCGAGGAACGAGGTGTTACCGTCGATCACCTGACCCGGGAACCGGTGATCTGGTCGCGCGCCATGTCGTGGGTCAGGTGACCACCGGTAACGGGACTCGGCTGCGCCTCGCCCGTCACCTCTGGCACCTGACCCCGATGTACCCGGCCCGGGTCGGCGGGTCACTCGAGGCGGTCGGCGGGGTAGTCGGCGTAGCTGGCCTTGAACACACCGGAGTGGAGGAGCACCCGGGCGGCCGGGGCGCCGGTGTCGGCGCGACGCACGACGGTGTCGACCCAGTGCGACTCGACCTTGCGGCTCTGCCCGACGGCGACCACGCTGCGCTCGAGCGTGTACTCCTCACCGACGAACAGCGGCTCACCGAGTGCGCGCACCTCGAGGTCGAGGAACAGCCCGACCGCGGGCCCGCGCACCGGCAGCGACGTGCCGATCTTGTGTGCGAGCACGCTGTACATCTCGAACGGCAGGATCGGACGACCCCACGGCGTGTCGTCGGTGCGGTACCAGTCGCTCGGTTCGGTGATCGCGTCGAGCTTCTGTCCGAGCGAGAACGGATACAGGTTGCCGTTCGCGGTATCGGCGTCGACCGACACGCGCCGGTCGTCGGCGGGGAGCGGGCCGACGACGACTTGGTCGACGATGAACAGATCGCCCGGCTCGCGCGACTGGGCCTTTGCCAGCCGTTCCGACAGCTCGGTCGGGCCGTCGCCGACCGAAATCGTGCCGGTGAGCACCGGTGTGCCGTCGGCCTTGACGGCGTCGATCCGGACCGAGTCACCGTCGCCGGTTTCGGCCGAGGCGATGACGGACTCGCCCTCGATCACCATCGTCTGGAAGTGGGCGCTGATGCAGCCCTCGGCGAACCACCGGTCGCCCCACCGCTCGTACCCGA
>JAGQSS010000529.1 GCA_020439405.1 Ilumatobacter sp.
TCGGGGTTCGTGGCGGTGTCGCCGGCTCGGTTGATGGATTCTCGTGTGGGTGGTTCGTCGGTGGACGGGAAGTTCGTGGGGATGGGTGTTCGTGGTGCTGGTTCGGTGACGGAGTTGCAGGTGTCGGGTCGTGGTGGTGTGCCGTCGGGTTCGGGTGCGGTGGTGTTGAACGTGACGGTGACCGAGCCGCGTGCTGCTGGGTTCGTGGCGGTGTTCCCGTGTGGTTCGGCGGTGCCGGGGACGTCGAATGTGAACTTCGTGGCGGGTCAGACGGTGGCGAATGCTGCGGTGGTGAAGACCGATGGGTCGGGTCGGGTGTGTGTGTTCACGTCGGCGGCGGCGCATGTCGTGATCGACGTGTCCGGGATGCATCCGGAGGAGTCGGGGTTCGTGGCGGTGTCGCCGGCTCGGTTGATGGATTCTCGTGTGGGTGGTTCGTCGGTGGACGGGAAGTTCGTGGGGATGGGTGTTCGTGGTGCTGGTTCGGTGACGGAGTTGCAGGTGTCGGGTCGTGGTGGTGTGCCGTCGGGTTCGGGTGCGGTGGTGTTGAACGTGACGGTGACCGAGCCGCGTGCTGCTGGGTTCGTGGCGGTGTTCCCGTGTGGTTCGGCGGTGCCGGGGACGTCGAATGTGAACTTCGTGGCGGGTCAGACGGTGGCGAATGCTGCGGTGGTGAAGACCGATGGGTCGGGTCGGGTGTGTGTGTTCACGTCGGCGGCGGCGCATGTCGTGATCGACGTGTCCGGCGTGTTCCCGGCCGAGTGACGGACCGGCACGCCGCGGCAGCAGTCGCGGCGTGCCGGTCGTTAGCACTCTCGGGTGGCGGTTGCTAACGGCGGGGCGGCGCGCGTAACATTGGCACTCGGTCGGGGCGAGTGCTAACCGTCCCGCACACCGATCCAACACACCCCTGTGACACGCCAACGGAGGCATGCACCATGAAGCTCAAGCCGCTGGATGACCGCATCGTCGTCAAGCCGAACGAGGCCGAGACCCAGACTGCGTCGGGCCTCGTCATCCCCGACACCGCCAAGGAAAAGCCCCAGCAGGGCACCGTGCTCGCCGTCGGCCCCGGCAAGCGTGCCGAGTCGAGCGGTGAGCTGATCCCCGTCGGCATCGAAGAGGGTCAGACCGTTCTGTACTCGAAGTACGGCGGCACCGAGATCACCGTCGACGGCGACGAGCTGCTCGTGCTCAACGCGCGCGACGTCCTCGCCATCGTCGAGTGATCTCCGCACGAACCGAACGAACGAACACGAACGAACCGATTTAAGGACTGATTTCACCATGAGCAAGATGCTCCACTTCGACGACGAGGCCCGCCGCTCGCTGGAAGCCGGCGTCAACAAGCTGGCCGACGCCGTGCGCGTCACCCTCGGCCCCAAGGGCCGCAACGTCGTCCTCGACAAGAAGTTCGGCGCCCCGACGATCACCAACGACGGTGTGTCGATCGCCAAGGAGATCGAGCTGGAAGACCCGTTCGAGAACATGGGTGCCCAGCTGGTCAAGGAAGTAGCCACCAAGACCGACGACATCGCCGGTGACGGCACCACCACGGCGACCGTGCTCGCTCAGGCCATGGTGCGCGTCGGCATGAAGAACGTCGCCGCCGGCGCCAACCCGATGGCCGTCAAGAAGGGCATCGAGAAGGCTGTCACCGCCGCCGTCGAGTCGATCCAGGACCAGGCCAAGGACGTCGACGACAAGAGCGACATCGCCAACGTCGCGACCATCTCGGCCGCCGACAGCTCGATCGGCCAGGTCATCGCCGACGCCATCGACAAGGTCGGC
>JAGQSS010000052.1 GCA_020439405.1 Ilumatobacter sp.
GACAACCGGGCCGCGCTCGAGACCCATGCGGCGCTCGCCGGACTGCCACCGGCGAGTGAGCGGACCCTCGACCGGTTCCTCGCTGCGTGCACCGTGACGTGGGGGACGCCGCAGGTCGGCGTCGACCGCCCGACCGGTCTCGAACTCGCCGAGCGTGGCATCTTCGCCGCCGGCGACTGGGTCGGCCGACCGCTCCTCGCGGACGCCTCGCTCGTCAGCGGTGCCACCGCTGGTGCCGCGGCGGCGGAGCGTGCGATGGTGGCGGTGTGAGCGACCCCTTCGAAGCGGCACGGCCCCGCCTCACCGGCCGGGCCTACCGCATCGTCGGCTCGTTCGCGGACGCCGACGACGTCGTGCAGGAAGCGTGGCTCCGATGGCACGCCGCCGACCAGGCCGACATCGACAACCCCGACGCGTGGCTCAACACGGTCGTCTCCCGGCTCGCGATCGATCGCCTCCGCCAGCGCAAGCGGGACGAGGAGCGGTACACGGGGCCGTGGCTCCCGACACCGCTCGTCGAACGGACCGCCGACCCGGCCGACGTCGCCGAACTGTCCGACTCGATGACGTCGGCGTTCCTCATCATGTTGGAGGAACTCACCCCCGACGAGCGCGCGGCGTTCCTCCTCGCCGACGTGTTCGGCGACCGCTACGACTCGATCGCGGCGTCGATGGGCCGCACGCCGGAGTCGTGCCGTCAGCTCGCGAGCCGGGCCCGTCGCAAGGTTCGGGCGGCCGAGCAACGACGCCGCGACGCCACGGCCGCCTCGAACGACGTGACCCGCCGATTCATCACGGCGCTCGCGACCGGCGACGAGGAGGCGGCCGTCCGGTGCCTGGCGCCCGACGCCGTGTACGTCAGTGACGGTGGCCCCGACCATCGGGCCGCCCGTCACCCGATCCACGAACCCACTCGGATCGTCCGGCTGCTGATGAGCCTGTGGCGCCGGTGGCCCGACACGTGGTCGTTCGAGCCGGCGCTCGTCGGCGGGTTCCCGGGCATCGTCATCGAGATGGAGCAACGCGTCTTCTCGGTGACCGGCGTCGAGGTGGTCGACGGTCGCATCGTCCGCATCACGAGCATCATCAACCCCGACAAGCTCGCCACCATGGACCGCCCCCGAGACAGCCTCGAATAGGGGTCGGATACGTTTCGTCGGTCCCGACGAAACGTATCCGACCCCTTGTGTCGTACCCTCGGTCGTGATGCGGATCGATGTGATCGACCAGGCCGACGCGGAGGTGCCGGCCCGTCCGGCGGCGACGCTGGTGTTGGTGCGCGACGGCGACGGCGAGATCGAGGTCCTGATGATCCACCGTGGCGCCGAGACGGCGTTCGGCGGGATGTGGGCGTTCCCGGGCGGTGCCATCGAGGACGACGACATCCCGCCCGGCACCGAACCCGATCCGCTCCCGGCGGCCCGTGTGGCGGCAGTCCGTGAGACGCAGGAGGAGATCTCGCTCACGGTCGATCCCGACTCGCTCGTCTTCTGGAGCCACTGGCTGCCGCCCGGCAAGAACGCCCTCTCCCCGAAGCGGTACTCGACCTGGTTCTTCGTCGCCGAGGCGCACGACAGCCACGCCGACCACGTGATCGACGTCGACGGCAACGAGGTCCACGCCCACCAGTGGGTGCCGCCCTCGGTCGCCCTCCACCTACAAGAACGCGGCGAGATCCTCATCGCCCCGCCCACCTACGTCACCCTGACGCAACTCGCCCGTTACGGCGACGTCGCCTCCGCCCTCGCCGCCGCCGACCCCCGCTACTTCGCCACGCACATGCTGATGGACGGTGACACGCGACTCTGTCTCTGGGAAGGTGACGCCGCATACGGCCTCGACGACCACACGATCGACGGCCAGCGCCACCGTCTCGCGATGGACGAGGTCAACGGGTGGCGCTACTTCAACACCGCCGGATGAGGCAGACTGCCGACGTGTCGACCTACTCGTTGCGATCCCGGTGGTCGGTCGGCTCGATCGATTCGATCGCGTCGGTCGGCTCGATCCGCTCCATCAACTCGGCCGGTTCGATCCTGTCGATCGCGTCGTCGGGCTCGATCCTGTCGATCGGGTCCGCCGGCTCGATCCTCTCGATCGGCTCGGCCGGTTCGATCCTGTCGATCGGCTCAGCGGGAGCGATCCTGAGCCACCGCACCGACGGCGAGATCCTCCACGCCGACGGCCGACGGATGACGACGCCGCAACTCGTCCGCCACGTCGCCGTGCTGGCGGCGACCGGCGTCGCGATTGCGTCGGCGATCTCGATTGCCGCTCGTCTCCTCACCGACTGAGGTCGTCGACGCGGGGCTCGGAACCCGTGTGTGAGGGGACGGTTGTGACCTCCGGCCCGTGGGTTGTCCGGACATCTCCGGATACGGTCGGCCCATGCCGCTTCCTCGACTCCTTCTCCCCGGCGTCGCCGTCGTCGCCGCGGCCGGACTCGTCGCCGTCACATTCCTCACGGGCGACGACCCCGGGCTCGTCGACACCTCCGACATGGCCGTCGACGCATCGTCACCCGGCACCGAGGTCACCCCCGGCACCGCCGCGCCGGCCGATGCCCCGTCGACGGGTCGGATGGCACCGATCCGCGTCGCCGACGAAGCGATGGCCGTCGGCGATCCCGACGCCCCGCTCGTCATGGTCGCCTTCGAGTCGTACGGGTGCGGTTGGTGCGGCCACTTCCACAATCTGACGATGCCGCAGGTGATGGACGAATGGGTCGACACCGGCCGCCTCCGGCTCGAGTCGCGGATGATGCCGTACGAGGAGCGGGCGCTCCCCGGTGCCAAGGCCGGCGCTGCCGCTGGCCTCCAGGGCAAGTACTGGGAGCTGTCCGAGTACCTGTACCCCTACATCGCCGGCAGCGGTGAACCGCTCTTCGACCGCGAACCCACCGAGGAGGAGATGGCTGCGTATCACGAGCGACAAGCTGAGCCGCAGATGCTCGCCTACATCGAATCCATCGCCGACGAGATCGGGCTCGACTACGCCCGGTTCCTCGCGGACTACCGGTCGGTCGAGGTGAACGCCTCCGTCGACACCGACACCCAGATGGCATATGCCATCGGGTTCACCGGGACGCCGGCATTCGTCGTCAACGGCGTACCGGTCGGTGGCTTCCTGAGCTACGACCGGATGAACGACCTGCTCACCAACGTGCTGGCCGACTCGGTGGGCTGACGTGCCGGGCGACGTCGGCTACGTCGCCGCCCTGGTGGGCGGGGTCTTGGCGCTGCTCAGTCCGTGCGGTGCGCTCCTGCTGCCCGGCTTCTTCGCCTACGCGTTCGACCGGCCGGCGCAGCTCATCTCACGGACGGCCGTCTTCTACCTCGGTCTCGTCACAACCCTCGTGCCGCTCGGCGTGTCTGCGTCGGCGGCGACGATCTTCGTGCGGACCCACCAGGCGACCGTCATCATGATCTCGGGCCTCGTGATCGTCGTGCTCGGCATCGTCACGGCGCTCGGCGGTGGATTCGTGCTCCTGCGAAAGGCTCCCGAGTCGACGAGCACGAACCCGGCCTCGGTGTACGCACTCGGTGTGGCGTACGGCTTGACGGGATTCTGCACCGGGCCGATCCTCGGCTCGATTCTCGTGCTGGCCGCCGCGGGAGGACAGCCGGTACGCGGCGGATTGCTGCTCGCGGTGTACGCCCTCGGGATGGTGCTGCCGCTCGCGATCCTGGCGCTGGTGTGGGGACGGTTCGGTCAGCCCGTCGGTTCATGGCTGCGGGGACGGCCGGTGCACCTCGGACGGTTCACCCTGCACTCGACATCGATCGTGTCGGGCATCGTGCTCGTCGCGGTCGGTGTGTTCATGGTGGTGAACGGCGGGAACCTCGTCGAGTCCGAATCGCTGGCGCTGGCCGGAGCGCGCGCCGAGGAGTGGGCGACCGACGTCGGGTCCCACATCCCCGATCGGTTCCTCGCACTGTGCGCCCTGGGCGCCGCCGTCGTGTGGCTCGTCGTCCGGTGGCGGCGAACCCCCGACGAGTCAGAGGCCTTCGCGGCGGAGGTAGTCGGTGGGGCCGATGGCGAAGTGGGGGTTCAGGGCCGGGTCGATCAGGCGCAGCGTGGCGACCAGGTCGTCGTACCCGAGTGACACACAGCCGCTGGTCGGCTTGGCGACGCCGTTGGAGGAGTAGCTGTACCGGTGGAGGAAGATCGCCGCGGCGTAGGGGATCTCGCCGGGCTCGTCACCCGAGATCGGGTCGAGGTTGGCGCCGATCACCGCCGCGTGCGAATACGACTCCGTGATACCCGCCAACCACTCGTCGTCCGGTCCGGGGCAGCGGTACCGGTTCACCAGGTGCTGGTACCGCGCCGTGTTCTTGGTGGCGCCCCAACAGTCCTCCGGACGAACGTCGCGGTACGGCACCAGCACCCCGGGGTCGGGGGAGTTCCCGAACATCGAGAACACCTCGCCGTCCCACGCCGTGACTTCGCCCAGCGGGAAGACACCCGCCGGCGTCGTGCCGTCACCCGACCGTCGGTCGAGCAGGGGGCGCGTGCCCGACCGTCCGTACATCGCCGTCATCGCCGGCCGCTGGCACAGCCAGGTGCCGCCGGGACCGCGGGCCGCGACCTCGACCGTGCCGACCGTGGCCGTCCACGACGCGGTTGCCATCACGACGAACTGGTCGACGTCGGGATGCTGCGTCGACAACGACTCGATCGTCGCCAGGTCGCAGTCGGCGGCCGGGTCGTACTGCACGCCTCGGTCGGCGGCCTCGGTGGCGACCGCACCGGATCCGGCGTCGAACGCGTCGGTGATCGCACCCCAGACCGCGGCGATCGCGGCCACGACGAGAGCGATCGTGCGCATCCGGCCAGCCTACGTACGGATGGCCCAGGGCCGGGTTCGCGCCGGTCTGACTCGGTCGGCCCGGACCCCCGGTGCTACACAGCGTCCATATGGGGAACCGGAATTTCGCTGACATCTGGGAAGTGGTGGCCGACGAGCTGCCCGACGCACCGGCTGCCATCCACGGCGACCGACGGATCACGTGGGCCGAGTTCGACCGGCGTGCCGACGGCATCGCCAAGACGCTGCTCGACGCCGGGCTCGAGCGCCAACAAGCGTTCGCGCAGTATCTCTACAACGGCCCGGAGTACATGGAGGCGATGTTCGCCGGCTTCAAGGCCGCCTTCGTCCCGGTCAACACGAACTATCGGTACACCGCCGACGAGCTGCTCTACCTCTGGGACAACGCCGACGCCGGTGGCGTCGTGTTCCACGGCAGCTTCGCCGACACGATCGACCCGATTCGCGACCAGCTCCCGAAGGTGAAGGTCTGGCTGTGGGTCGACGACGGCTCCGGTCCGTGCCCCGACTGGGCGATCCCGTACGAGGAGGCCGCAGCCTCGGCCACCGAGCGCACGATCCCCGACTGGGGTCGCACGGGCGACGACCTCAACATGCTCTACACGGGTGGCACCACCGGCATGCCGAAGGGTGTGATGTGGCGGCAGGACGACCTCGCCGTCGTGCTCACCGCCACCCTCGGCAATCCGCTGACCGAGGACGGCTCCGTGGCCGACCGGAAGGGCACCTACACGGCGCCCGGCCGCAGCTTCATGCCGGCCTGCCCGCAGATGCACGGGACGGGCAACTTCCCCGGCCTCGCTGCGCTGTGCGACGGCGGCGCGATCGTCACGCTCACCGATCGCCACTTCGATCCGGTCGAGTTGCTCGACACGATCGAACGCGAGGGCGTCAACGTGATGTCGATGGTGGGTGACGCGTTCGGCAAGCCGATCCTGAAGGCGCTCGACGCCAACCCCGGCAAGTGGGACCTCTCGAGCCTCGTCGGCATCACGTCGAGTGGCGTCATGTGGTCGAAGGAGGTCAAGCAGGGTCTGCTCGGCCACAACCCGAACATGTTGTTGCTCGATGCGTTCTCGTCGAGCGAGGCACTCGGGATGGGGTCGTCGGTGTCGGGGATGGGTCAGACCGCCGAGACCGCCAAGTTCCAGCTCAGCCCCGACTCGATCGTCATCGACGAGGAGAACCGGCCGCTCGCGCCCGGTTCGGGTGAGATCGGCCGTCTCGCCGTCGGGGGTCGCCAACCGGTCGGCTACTACAAGGACCCGGAGAAGTCGGAGCGCACGTTCCTCATGATCGACGGCAAGCGCTACTCGTGCCCCGGCGACTTCGCCACGATCGAGGCCGACGGCACGATCACCCTGCTCGGTCGGGGCTCGGTCTGCATCAACACCGGTGGTGAGAAGGTCTTCCCCGAAGAGGTCGAGGAGTCGCTGAAGCGCCACCCGGCCGTGCTCGACGCCGTGGTCGTCGGCGTGCCCGACGACAAGTTCGGCGAGGCCGTGACCGGCGTGGTCGAGGCACGCGACGGGCAGTCGATCGACGAGGCCTCGTTGATCGCCCACGTGCGCGAGACGCTCGCCGCGTACAAGAGTCCCAAGCGGATCCTCGTCGTCGACACGATCGGCCGGGCGCCGAACGGCAAGGTCGACTACAAGCGCCTCAAGGCCGAAGCCACCGAAGCCCTCGGCGTCTCGTAGGTCGACCTCAACGGAGGTTGCCGAGCCGTTCGGCTGCGTCGGCGAGGCGCGCCCGCACCTCGTCGGGTGCATCGACGATCGTGACCGCGAAGCTGGTCGACAGGATGGCGATCATGCCCGCCAGCCACTCGAGCGACTCGGCGGTCAGCCGCATGCGCGTCGTGCCGTTGCCTTCGGGCGTCAGGTCGCCGCGGAACCAGTGGGCGAGTCGCTCGATCTCGTCGGGGTCGCCCGCCAGCAGCACCACCGCCTCGTGCTGTTCGGTCGCTGCACGCAACCCGGCGGCCACGAAGTCGGCCGCACTCCCGACCGGCAGTGTCAGCGGGCCGAACCGCGCGCCGGCCAGCTTCGGCTCGACCATCCGGTCGACCCGGAACGTCCGCCAGTCCTCGCGCCGACAATCCCAGGCGACCAGATACCAGCGGTGCCCGACCGACACGAGTTGGTACGGACGCACCAGCCTGCTCGACTCCTCGCCGTCCTTGCGCGTGTAACCGAACCGGACCTCCTCGCGATCGCGGCATCCCTGGGCCAACACGGTCAACGACGTTGCCGACACCGTCTGCTGTGGCGTCCAGCGCAACACCTCGACATTCGAGTGCAGCGCCTCGACCCGTCGTCGGAGACGGTCGGGGAGGACCTGGTCGAGCTTGGCGAGCAGCCGCACCGTCGTCTCGTCGATGCCCTCGATCGACGCGCCGGCGGCGGCGCGCAGCCCGACGGTCAACGCGACGGCCTCGTCCTCGTCGACGAGCAGCGGTGGGACGGCAGTGCCGGCGACCAACTGGTAGCCGCCGTCGACGCCGGGTGCGGCGTCGACCCGATACCCCAGCTCGCGCAGCCGGTCGACGTCGCGCCGCACCGTCCGCGCGCTCACCCCGAGGCGATCGGCCAGCTCGGTTCCCGACCAGAAGCGGTGGGTCTGGAGCAGCGCCAACAGGGCGAGCGTGCGGGCGGTCGGGTCGCTCATCCGGCGCGGACCCTCCCGCGGAGTGCCGCCATGCACATCGACATGCTCAACCCGCCGACGGCGACGATCGCGAGGAGCGCCCAGAGCACGTCGACCGTCCACCCGTCGATCGCGAGGGCCCGCATCCCCTCGAGGATGTAGGTGACCGGATTGAACGTGGCGACCACGTCGAGCCAGCCCGAAAGCTGATCTCGGGGCACGTACGAGGTCGTCAGGAACAGGAACGGGAAGAACAGCAGGAACATCGACTGCACCGCCGCCGGGTTGCCCGTCTTGAGCGCCACCGCGTAGCCGAACCCGGCGAACGCCAGGCTCCAGAACGCGGCCATCGTGATGAACACGACCACACCGACGACACCGGTGTCGAAGCCGGCGCCGAGGATCAGCCCGAGTACCAGGATGGGCACCGTCAGACAGGCGGCCACGAACACGTCGGCGACGAGATGCCCAAGCAGGATCGCGCTCCGCTTCATCGGTGTCATCAGGAGCCGGTCGAAGTAGCCGTTCTGGACGTCGAGCACGAGCGCCGGGGCACGTGACACGCCGGTCACGCCGAGCAGGATCGCCGTCGGCATCTGGAACGCGGTGTAGTCGAATCCGCCGATCGCTCCTTCGGTCAGGCGTTCGAGGGTCGCGATGTTCACGACGAAGAAGAAGATCGCGATGAACACCGGCGGGATGACCGCCTCGAGATCGCGAGGCACCGCGCGCAGCGCCCGCCCGGCGATGGTCGTCACGTCGTGCACGAAGCCGGTCGGGCGGGCACGGATGGTGGATGGGGTCGTGTCGATCGCGGTCATCGCACCGCTCCTTCCTGCTCGTCGTGCGCGTGCTCGAAATCGTCGTGTTGCATCCGGTTGCCGGTCATCTCGAGGAACACGTCGTCGAGCGTCGGGGTGCGGAGCGTGAGATCGCGGAGGTGGACGCCGGCTCCGGCGAGTGCCACGGCGACCGGGCCGATCTTGGTGGCGCCCTCGGTGGTGGCGAGCACCAGCTCGCCGTCGGTCGCGTCGACCACGTCGAGATCGTCGATCGCCTGCACGGCGGCGACGGCGTCGGAGGACGAACCGTCGATCCGTGCGATCACGAGGTCGGCGCCGACCTGGCGCTTCAGCTCGGACGGGGTTCCCTCGGCCACCAGCCGGCCGCCGTCGATGATCCCGACGCGGTGCGCCAAGACGTCGGCTTCCTCGAGGTACTGCGTGGTGAGGAGGATCGTCATGCCGAGTTCCTCGTTGAGGCTGCGGACCTCGTCCCACACGCGAGCCCGGCTGACCGGATCGAGCCCGGTCGTCGGTTCGTCGAGGAACAGGACGTCGGGGTTGTGCACGAGTGCGGCGGCCAGGTCGAGTCGGCGTCGCATGCCGCCCGAGTAGGTGCCGATCGGACGATCGATCGCCTCGCCGAGGTCGATCATCCGGGTCAGTTCGGCGACCCGGGCATCGACCTCGTCCCGGTGCAGGCCGTACAGGCGGCCCTGGAGACGGAGGAGTTCGATGCCCGACTGCTTCGGGTCGAGTGCCGCCTCCTGGAGGGCGGCCCCGATGCGAAGGCGGACCTCGTTCGGCTGGTCGGCGACGTCGAAGCCGGCGACGGTGGCCGAACCGTCGGACGGGCCGAGCAGGGTGCAGAGCATCCGGACCGTCGTCGACTTGCCGGCGCCGTTCGGCCCGAGCAGGCCGTAGATCTCGCCCGTGCGGATCTCGAGGTCGATCCCGGCGACCGCGACGAACTCGCCGAACCGTCGGGCGAGCCCTCGGGTCGTGATGGCCGCCGCGCCGGGCGGCGCGGCGGTGGGGGACAGCTGGGTGGTGGTGTGCATGCGGACATCGTCCACCCTATTGCGGCCACATCCTGTCCGCATGCCGACAAGAACGGGGTCAGGTGTCGGAGGTGACGCCGAGGAACGAGGCGTTACCGTCGATCACCTGACCCCGTTGGGTACGGTCCGTGTATGGGTGAAGCTGTGATGGCCGAGGTGAATGGCGAGATCCCGGTGGTGGTGACGGGTGACGCCACATCGGGACCGGCGGTGGTCGTGGTGCCGTCGATCTTCGGTGCCCACGACGACCTCGTCGCACAGATGGCGTCGTTGTCCGACGTCGGGCCGGCGGTCGTGCTCGATCCGTTCTGGCGGATCGGCGGCGGCGACGGGCCGACGAACACCGTCCCCTACGGCGACGCCGAGCGCGCGATCGGCCGGCTCGACGGCTTCGAACGCAGCCGATGCCGTGACGACGTCGCCGCCGTCGCCGACTGGACGAAGGACCGCTTCGGCGGCCCGCTCGTCGGCGTCGGGATCTGCTTCGGTGGTCCGTGGGTGCTGATCGGTGCCGCCAAGGGCTGGTTCGACGGCGGCGCGGTCACCTGGCACGGGAGTCGCCTCGAGACGACGCTCGACCTGCTCGACGGGCTCACGGCACCGCTCCGGCTCCACTTCGGCGACGCCGACCCGATCACCCCGCCCGAGGCGATCGACGCCGTCCGGTCACACTTCGCGGCACACGACGACTGCGAGATCGTGGTCCATCCGGGCGCGAACCACGGCTTCAGCCACGAAGGTGCCGCATGGGACCCCGCCGCCGCAGCAGCCGGCCTCGCCAGCGTGCGAGAGCTCCTGACCCGGCCGAGGTGACTCGTACACGGATGTGGTCAGACCAGGTCCGTGCGGTCGATCCGCGGACGCTGAAGCGCGGAGGCACGGACCTGGTCTGACCACATCCGTGCTTACAGCAGGGCGGTCACGTGGGGGACGACGTCGGAGAGGGGCATGTCGGTCCGTTCGCCGGAGCGTCGGTCCTTCACCTCGACGAGGCTCTGCGTCGGATCGTCGGCGTCGATACCGCGGCCGCACACCACGATCGTCGGGACGCCGATCAGCTCGGCGTCCTTGAAGCGCACACCGGGTGAGACGCCCTCGCGATCGTCGAACAGCACCCGCACGCCGGCGGCCTCCATGTCGGCGGCCAGCTGCTCGGCGGCCGGACGCTGTGGGCCACCCTCCTTGCCGGCGATCACCAGATGGACGTCGGCGGGAGCGACCTCGCGCGGCCAGATCAGACCCGACTCGTCGTGGTTCGTCTCGGCCAGCGCAGCGACCGCGCGCGAGACGCCGATCCCATACGAGCCCATCGTCACGGTCACCTGCTTGCCGGACTCGTCCTGCACCTTCAGGTCGAGCGCCTCGGCGTACTTGCGGCCGAGCTGGAAGATGTGGCCCATCTCGATGCCGCGCGCGATCTCGAGCTCGCCGCCGCAGACCGGGCAGGCGTCGCCGCCGACGACCTCGGCGGCCTGGATCACGCCGTCGGCGGTGAAGTCGCGGCCGGCCGTCAGGTTCATGACGTGCTTGCCGTGCTCGTTCGCGCCGGTGATCCACTGCGTGCCCTCGACCACGCGCGGGTCGAGCAAGTAACGGATGCCGGACGAGCCGTCGCTGCCGAGCACGCCGGGTCCGATGTAGCCCTTGACGAGGGTTGGGTGCTTCGCGAAGTCGGCCTCGTCGAACGGTTCGACCTCGGCCGGCGCCACCTGCGCCTCCAGCCGCTTGGCGTCGACCTCGCGATCGCCCGGCACGCCGATCGCCAACGGTTCGGTCGTGCCGTCGGGGTGGCGCAGCTTGACGATCACGTTCTTCAACGTGTCGGCCGCCGTCCACTCGCGATCGTCGCGGCGCAGTTCGTCGCTGTTGTTGAAGAAGTCGACGAGCGTCTGGATCGTCGGGGTGCCCGGCGTGTCGCACACCACGGCTTCGGCCAGGCCGTCGAGCGGCACCGTCGGGGGAGCGGGTACCTCGACCGCTTCGGTGTTGGCGGCGAAGTCGCAGTTCGTGCACCGCACGAACGTGTCCTCGCCCACATCGAGCGGGGTGAGGAACTCCTCTGACGCCGAACCACCCATCGCGCCCGACATCGCGGAGACGATCACGAACGGCAGACCGAGCCGCTCGAACGTCTTGATGTACGCCTCGCGGTGACGGTCGTATGAGCGCTGCAGACCCTCGTCGTCGACGTCGAAGCTGTAGGAGTCCTTCATCACGAACTCGCGGCCGCGGAGCAGACCGGCGCGCGGGCGGGCCTCGTCGCGGAACTTGGTCTGGATCTGGAAGATCGACAGCGGCAGGTCCTTGTACGACCCGTACAGGCCCTTCACGAGCAGGGTGAACATCTCCTCGTGCGTCGGCGCGAGCAGGTGATCGGCGCCGTGGCGGTCCTGCAGCCGGAAGAGGTTGGGTCCGTACTCGACCCAACGACCGGTCGCCTCGTACGGCTCCTTCGGCAGCAGCGCCGGGAAGTGCACCTCCTGGAACCCGGCGGCGTCCATCTCTTCGCGCACGATCCGCTCGATGTTGCGGAGCACGATGAACCCGAGCGGCAGCCAGGTGAAGCCACCGGGCGCCGCGCGTCGGATGTAGCCGGCGCGCACCAGCAACTTGTGCGACGCGACCTCCGCGTCGGACGGGTCGTCGCGCAGGGTCCGCAGGAACAGGTTCGACATTCGCAGCACGCTGCGACGATACCGCTGCCTTCTGGTCAGTCGCCTGCGGCGGGAGCGGGCTGCTGCTGTTCCATCGCGTCGGAGATGCCGGCGCGGGCGCGCAGTGGGCGTTCGGGGAGGAGCAGGGCGACGACGAACCCGACCGCCATGACACCTGCGCAGATCAGGTACACCCGGCCGACACCGATCGCGACGCTGTCGATGACGGCGGTCCGTTCGATGACCGGCAGGGCCTCGATCTCGCTCGGCGATCGGATGAGGTCGCTCGCCTCCTCGGCGGTGACGTCGAGCCGGGCGGGGATCTCGCTCCGGATCGCCGCGTTGAGCACGGTGCCGAAGATCGCCAGGCCGAGCGATCCGCCGAGCGACCGGAAGAACATGATCGTCGACGTCACCACGCCGAGGTCGCGGAATTCGACCGCGTTCTGGGCGACGATCGACGACGTCGTGAACACCGACGCCATGCCGAATCCGAGTCCGATCATCGGCAGGAACAGCGTGGAGTAGTCGGTGTCGCCGGAGATGCGGGCGATCGCGAGCGCGCTCGCGACGGCGATCGCCGTGCCGGCGATCGGCCAGGGCTTGCACCTGCCGGTCTTCGCGATGAGACGCCCGATCCCGAACGTGCCGAGGGTGACGCCGATCATCTGGGGCAGCATCCGGAGACCCGATTCGGTGGGGGAGACGAACAGCGAGTCCTGGAAGTAGAGCGGCAGGAACTGGCCGGCACCGAAGGCGATCGTGCCGGCGCACATCCCCATCAGCGTCGCCGTCAGCACGGCACGGTCGGAGAACAGGCGGAGCGGGATGATCGGTTCGTCCGCACGTTGCTCGATCAGGATGAACGCGATCGTCGTGAGCAGCCCGACGGCGAACAGCACGAGCACCGGGGTGTCGGTCCAGCCGTCCTGGCCGATCTCGAGTGCGATCATCACGGCGCCGATCGCGATCGACAAGGTCGCGGCGCCCAACCAGTCGATCCTCGCCTTGCGGCGCGGGAACGGCAGTTGGAGCGCTCGCCACGCGGCGACGCCGGCGACCAGCCCGAGCGGCACGTTGATGAAGAAGATCCACGGCCAGCTGAAGTGGTCGATGATGAACCCGCCGATCAGCGGGCCGAGCAGGGCGGCGCCGACGAACGCCAGCGTGAAGTAGCCGATGTACCGACCGCGCTCGCGTGGCGGGAGGATGTCGCCCAGGATGGCGAACGCGAGTGCCTGGATCGCACCACCGCCGAACCCCTGGACGGCACGGAACGCGATCAGCTGGTTCATCGACTGCGCGAACCCGCACAACAGTGACCCGAAGACGAAGATGCCGAGCGTCGACAGGAACACGGTGCGGCGCCCGTACAGGTCGCTCATCTTGCCGAGGATCGGCGTGCCGATCGCCGCGGTCACGATGTACGCGGTCCCGACCCAGGCGAAGCTCTCGAACGATTGGAACTCGCCGACGATCGTGGGGAGCGCCGTCGAGATGATCGAGATCTCCATCGAGGCCAGCAGGACCGACAGCATCAACGACGACAGCACCAGCCACAGTTGGCGATTGGTGAACCCCGGAACGGTCGACACCCCCACGGGATCGGACCGTACGCCCGCGTTCACGTGAACGACGAGTCGGTCCGACACATCGATCCGCCGGTTCTGCCTGGAGCAGAAGAGGGTTCGAACCCGGTTGCGGCCAGGGACGATGGGGCGATGACGATCACTGCTGCACGAACGGTGTCGGACCGGTTGCTCGACGCCCGCATCCTGATGCTCGCCGACGAGGTGTCGGACGACTCCGCCCATCGCCTCGTCGCCGAGTTGCTCGCACTCTCGGCCGACGATCCGCACTCCGACATCTGCCTGTTCATCAACAGCCCGGGCGGCTCCGTCCTGGCCGGGCTCGCCGTGTACGACGTGATGCAACTCATCCCGAACGACGTCGTCACCGTCGCCACCGGCCTCGCCGCGAGCATGGGGCAGGTGCTCCTGTGCGCCGGCACGGCCGGCAAGCGATTCGCGCTCCCCAACGCCCAGGTGCTGATGCACGAAGGGTCGGCCGGCATCGGCGGGTCGGCCGCCGACGTCGCGATCCAGGCCGACAACCTTGTCGCCACCGTCGACCGGATGCGGTCGATCATCGCCCGACACACCGGCCGCCCGCTCGACGAGGTGACGGGCGACGTCGGTCGCGACCGTTGGTTCGACGCCGAGCAGGCCCGCGACTACGGCTTCGTGGACGAGGTCGTCGCCTCGCTCGACCAGGTGCTCCCGCAACGCCAGATCCGCCGCATCGGACTCGCAGGGCAGCTCGCGGCCGCACGTATCGAGGGCGGTGCGGCGTGAGCAGCTACACGATCCCGACCGTCATCGAGTCGACGCCGAAGGGGGAGCGCGTCACCGACATCTACTCCCGGCTGCTCGGCGACCGCATCGTCTTCATCGGCACGCCGATCGACGACGGTGTCGCCAACGTGGTCGTCGCCCAGCTCCTCCACTTGGCCGCGGCGGCGCCCGAGCGCGACATCCAGCTCTACATCAACAGCCCCGGGGGCTCGTTCACGGCGATGATGGCGATCTACGACACGATCCGCTTCGTCCCGTCGGACGTTGCCACGCTGTGCGTCGGGCAGGCGGCTTCGTCGGCGGCGATCCTCCTGGCGGCCGGGGCGCCCGGCAAGCGCGCGGTGCTCGAGCACGCCCGGGTCCTGCTGCACCAGCCGCACACCGAGCTCAGCCGCGGGTCGATGAGCGATCTGGCGCTGGAAGCGGCCGAACTCGAACGGGTCCGGGGCGAGGCCGAGGCGATCCTGGCGCGCCACACCGGCCGCACGGCCGAGCAGGTCCGCGCCGACACCGATCGGGCGCTCGTGCTCCGAGGTGTCCAGGCAATCGACTACGGCGTGGCCGACACGGTGCCCGGGCCGGCCGAGCTCCCGGCCGCCGCGGACCGGGCCCTCCGACCGGGCGCCTGACGGATCACATCGCGTTGATCCGGCGGTCGAGCACGCGCCGCCGCCGGTGTTCAGGCGGCGAGCATGAGCACGCCCGAGCCGCCGCGCATCTGCGGGCGCAGTCGGTCGGCCGACCGTTCGAGCACCTCGACCAGCGGGAGGTCGAGCGCGTCGCAGATGGCCGCGAGCAGGTCGGAGCTGACCTCCTTGCGGCCCCGTTCGACCTCCGACAGATAGGGCAGTGACACGTGTGCGTCGTCGGCCACGTCGGCGAGCGTGCGTTCTTGGTCGAGCCGCTCCTCACGGAGGACGTCGCCGATCACCTCGCGGAGCGGACGGTCGGGCTCGACACCGGGTTCGACGTCGGGGTGACGGTCGGGGCGGACCTTCGGGAACGGCAACACGTCGGCCATCCCGGAACGCTAGCTCACGGGCGCCGGGCGGCGGGTCGCCCCCTGCCGAGAGCCCTGGATCCGGGCTATACTCGGACCTCGCTAATTGATTGAGTGATCGATCAAGGCGTGGGCGCTGCCCACGCCTTGTTGTGTGAAAGGAGGCGAATTCGATGGGACGTGACACGACCGACACCCCGGTGATCCGGCGAGTCCGAGAACTCGTCGAGCCGATCGCCTCCGACCTCCAACTCGACATCTACGACGTCGAACAGCGCGGCGGCACGATGCGCGTCACGCTCGACACGCCGGCCGGTTCCGACAGCAGCGTCGACCTCGACCAGCTGGCCCTCGCGACCCGCCTGATCTCGCGTGAGTTCGATCACCACGACCCGATCCCCGGCAAGTACACCCTCGAGGTGACGAGCCCCGGCGTCGAGCGCACGCTGCGCACGCCGGCGCACTTCCAACGCGAGATCGGCAAGGAGATCAACGTCCGCCTGACCAACGTCGACGCCGACCAGCG
>JAGQSS010000530.1 GCA_020439405.1 Ilumatobacter sp.
CCTGGGATGGGTCCGCTGCTCGGCGGTCGCGAACTCGATCATCACGAGCGTGACCTCGGGAAGGTCGCCGGCTCCGGTCGTCTCCGTGGCCGGACGATCCCGGCCCATCAGGCGTTCACCGACTACCTCGAGATCAAGGGCATCGGTGCCGTCGTCCGCCGTGCCGCGGCCGCTGCGTCGCTCCCGATGATCGCCGCCGCGACACCGGGCCTCGAGCACCTCATGATCCTCGCCCGCGTGAAGGAGTTCGAGCGTGACGACCACGCCGACCTGATCGTGGTCGACGCGCCACCGGCCGGTCGGGCGACGGCGTTCCTGCGGTCGGCGTTGGCGGTGTCCGACCTCGTCACGACCGGACCGGTCCGCGAGCAGGCCGACGAGGTCATCGCGATGCTGCACGACCCCGACCGCTGTCGGGTGATGGCGGTGACGTGGCCGGAGGAGACCCCGGTGACCGAGGCGATCGAGCTGAGCGAGGAGGTCGACCGGATGCAGATCGGTCACCTCCCGATCGTGGTGAACGGGTGCTGGCCCGAGCTGCCGGGTCTGGCGAAGTCGCCGGCGATGGCCGCCCGATCGCACAAGCTCAAGCTGTCGGCCGATGCGAAGCGGGTGCTCGAGTCGGCGTCGTCATTCGGTCGAGCGCGTCAGGAGCAGCAGGAGGAACAGATCGACCGACTGCGCACGGCGGTCGACCAGCCGATCATCCGGCTGCCGCGCCTCACCACCGCCGGGCTCGGGCCGGCCGACCTGCCGATCCTCGCCGACGCCCTCGCAGGTGGTGCGACATGACCGGCTCGCTGCGCGACGTCGTCGAGGGGACCGATCTGTTGCTCACCGCCGGGCCGGGCGGCGTCGGCAAGACGTCGACCGCCGCCGCGCTCGGCGTGGCCGCGGCCCGGTCGGGTCGCCGGGTGGTCGTGCTCACGGTCGATCCGGCCAGACGCCTCGCCGACGCGCTCGGTCTGGCCGAGGGAGAGGGGGCCGATCTCCCCCACCGCGTCGACCTCGCCGGCACGCCGAAGAGCGGCGAGTTGTGGGCGGTCATGCTCGACGCGCAGGCCACGTTCGACCGGCTCGTCCGTGAGCAGTCGCCGACCGAGCGCCAGGCCGAGGCGGTGTTGGGCAACGCCGTCTACAAGGCGCTGTCGGGTCAGCTGGCCGGGGCACAGGAGTACATGGCGATCGAGCGGTTGCACCAGCTGTACGCGAGCGGCGAGTGGGATCTGGTCATCGTCGACACGCCGCCGTCGCGGCACGCACTCGATCTGTTGGAGGCACCCGAGCGGCTCACCCGGTTCCTCGGCCATCCGGTGTACCGCACGCTCACCGCCGGCCAGCGGGCGTTCGCCCGGGTGACCGACGCGGCGTCGTCGGTGTTCCTCTGGGCGGTGAAGCGGTTGGCCGGGCCGCAGCTGGTGCAGGACGTGCTCGAGTTCTTCAAGTCGCTCGCCTACGTCGAGCCGGGGCTACGCGCTCGCGCCGAGGAGGTGTCGACGCTGTTGCGTGCCGAGTCGACGAGCTTCGTCGTCGTGACGAGTCCGCGGTCGGAAGCGGTCGGCGAGGCGAACCATCTGATCGACGCGTTGGAGCACCGTGGCTTCCCGTTCGGCGGGGTGATCGCCAACCTGGTCCACCCGATGCCCGAGTCGCTCGACTCGCTGTCGGCGAAGGAGCGCAAGGCGCTCGATTCGCTGGAGCCGGGGCCGCTCGCCGACCACGTCGCATGGCACCGCCAGCTGACCGAACTCGCGCTGTCGGAACGCGAGCAACTCTCCACGTTG
>JAGQSS010000531.1 GCA_020439405.1 Ilumatobacter sp.
CGCTCGCGGAGCCGTTGCCGGAAACCCATCCACGCGTTCTGCCGTTCGCGGCCGAGATCGGTCGGACGTTGGGCCCCGCCCATGAACCGCAGCGCGGTGACCCATCCGAGCCCGGCGATCGCACCGAGCGTCACGATCCAGATCGCACGCGACTGCCACGAGTCGGCGATCGCGATCTCGTCACCGTTGCGGCCGGCGAACCACCAGGCGATCAGGGCGATCGCCGCCAGCGCCGCCGGCGGGGCGAGTTCGAGCGGCGTGTAGCGACGGGTGGACAGGCCCCGAGCCGCCGACTCGTCGCCGACCGCGCGCTGGAACCTCAGCCACCAGCGCCGGTTGAGGCGATGGTGTGACAGGGCGAGCGTGCTCGCGGAACTGACGTCGTTGAACGCCCGCGACGCGAGGTGGTTCAGCACCTGTTGCTCGAACGGGAGGAGCGAGTCGCCGGCGGCCGGGTTGCCGCGGGTCACCACCACCAGCTCGCCATCGGTGCTGGTGAGCCGGATCCAACCGCGGGCCGCCAGATCGAGCGAGGTGGCGGTCACCGCACTCTGCGGTGCCGTGAACTCGTTGGTGATCAGCCCCACGACGGCGGGCGGTTCGAGCGACTGGCCGTCGACCGGGTCGGGACGACGTTCGCCGTGTGGTTCGGCTCGTGGTGCACGGGTCGAGTACTCGAACCACCAGTGCAGCGCCCATCCGACCGCGGCGCAGGCGATCGCGACGGCGAGGGTGCCCGTCGACGGTCGCTCGAAGATCGCGGCGAACAGCATCACCCGTCGCTCGCCGTGGAGGCGGCCTGCTCGTCCGGGCGCATCCAGACGGTGCGTTGCGGGAATGGGATCTCGATCCGCTCGGCATCGAAGACGTGCTTGATCTCCTGCCGGATCGCCCGCTGCAGCTCCCACTGGGCGCCGGGCTCGACGCGCGTGATCACCCGCAGCGTGATGCCGTCGGCGGCGAGCGCCTCGACGCCCAGCACCTTCGGCGCCTGGATGATCTTGTCGGCGTGCTCCTCGCGCTCGCACACGTTGACGGCGGCACGTTCGAGCAGCTCACGGGCCCGGTCGAGATCGGTGTCGTAGGCGACGTCGACGTCGACCAGCGCGACCGACCACAGTTGGCTCAGGTTGCCGACCCGCTGCACGACACCGTTCGGGACGTGCCAGACGGTCCCGTCGACGCCACGCAGCACCGTCGTGCGGAGCGACACGCTCTCGACGGTGCCGGTCGCTTCACCGAGATCGATCACGTCACCGATCCCGTACTGATCCTCGAGCAGCATGAACAATCCGGAGATGCAGTCCTTCACCAACTGCTGCGCACCGAAACCGAGTGCGACACCGGCGATACCGGCGCCGGCGATGAGGGGCGCCAGATCGACCCCGAACTCGCCGAGCACGACCAGCAGGGTGATCGTCCAGATGACCACGACGGCCGAGCTGGTCAACAGCGTCGAGATCGACTCGGCGCGGGCGGCCTTGCGGGCCGAGGGCTGCGCGGCGATCTGGCTCGGCACGTCGATGCCGAGCTTCTCGAGTCGCTGGGTGGGCGTGGTCTTCGGTGCGATCACACCGGCGACGAGGCCCTTGATCCACCGCTTGGTGAGCCTCGTGGCGACGAACGCGATCGTCAGGATGATGAGGACACGCAGGGGCGTGTCGACGAACCAACTCGCGAAGTTGGCGGCGGTCTCGTTCGCGTTGGTCCGTTCGTAGACCCACGTGCAGAGATTGCCGCCGCGTTCCCAGCACTCCTCGTCGACGGCGCGCACCAGC
>JAGQSS010000532.1 GCA_020439405.1 Ilumatobacter sp.
AGACCCGAGGTCGGAGGTTCAGACGGCCGGTCGCAGCGGCGGCTCACCCATCTCCGGGCGGGTGATGATGTACACCAGCGCACCGACGAGCGGGAAGGCGATGATCCCCAGCACCCACGCCGCCTTCACGACGCCGCGCAGCGGGCTCCGGAGGCAGTCGATCAACACGTACACGACGACGAACGCGACCGCGACGAACATCGCCAGCATCACCAGGGTCCAGAAGATCCCCATCAGTGGATAGTCGTAGGCCAACACCCTGCGCTCCTGTCTCGTCGGTCGACACCCATGATGCCCGATCGCTCGGCGCTCGATGGTCGACCGACGACGAGTACGGTGCCGGCATGACCGCTCAGGAGCCCATCGGGTCCGGCTACGGCCGCGAATCGACCGCCACCGACGTCCTCGACGGCGTCGACCTGTCGGGGAAGTACGCCGTCGTCACCGGCGGGTACTCCGGCCTCGGGATCGAGACCACCCGTGCGCTGGCGAACGCCGGCGCCGACGTGCTGGTGCCCGCCCGCCGACCCGACCATGCCCGGACGGTGCTCGACGAGCTCGGTGAGACCGCCGGTACGGTGACCGTCGCCGAACTCGACCTGGGCGACCAGGCGAGTGTGGCGGCGTTCGTCGCATCGACCGTCGCCGCCGGTCGCCCGATCGACATCGTGATCAACAACGCCGCCATCATGGCGTGCCCCGAGACCCGCATCGGTCCCGGCTGGGAGGCCCAGTTCGGCACGAACCATCTCGGCCACTTCGCGATGACGGTCGGCCTGTGGCCACTGCTCGTCGACGGTGGTGCTCGCGTCGTGTCGCTGAGCTCGACCGGTCACAAGGCGTCCGACATCCGGTGGGACGACATGATGTTCGAGCAGGGCGACTACGACAAGTGGCTCGCCTACGGACAGGCCAAGACGGCGAACGCACTGTTCGCATTGCAGCTCGACACGATCGGCGCACCGAGCGGCGTGCGGGCGTTCTCGGTCCATCCCGGCGGCATCATGACCGAACTGCAGCGACACCTCCCGCAGGAGGAGATGCGCGAGCGTGGCTGGATCGACGACGACGGCAACGTGAACCCGCTCTTCAAGTCGCCCGAGCAGGGTGCCGCCACGTCGGTCTGGGCGGCGACCTCACCGTCGCTCGCCGGCACGGGCGGCGTCTACTGCGAGGACTGCGACATCGCCGCACCGACCGACATCGAGAGCCCGTTCGCGCGATTCCTCGGGGTCGATGCACACGCAACCGACCCGACCTCGGCTGAACGGCTCTGGGAGCGGTCGGTCGAACTGACCGGCGTCGACGTCACCTGACTTCGGGCCGCGCGAATCAGGCGTACGCTGTGTGCGGCGTCGGCGGCATCGAGGGCGGTTCGACGGACGCCGGACGTCATGACGGAACACTGGGAACGGATCTACTCGGCCAGCGCGGCCGCCGACCTGGAGTGGCACGAACCCGTCCCCGCGACCCTGCCGATGGTGCTCCGGTGCGGTGACCCGACCGACTCGGTGATCGACGTGGGCGGGGGAGCGAGCACGTTGGCGCGCCACCTGCTCGACCGCGGCTACGACGATGTGACGGTGGCCGACGTCAGCGGGCGAGCCCTCGACCTCGCCCGCACGGCGCTCGGCGGCCGGGGTGAGCGTGTGCACTGGCTCCACGCCGACGTCGTGGTCATGGAACCCGAGCGGCAGTGGAGTGTCTGGCACGATCGACACATCTTCCACTTCCTCGTCGACGCGAGCCAGCGGGCCGACTACTCCAGGGCCGTCA
>JAGQSS010000533.1 GCA_020439405.1 Ilumatobacter sp.
CCCGCGCCTCGTCGCCGAAGGTGTCGAACTCGGCCCATCGATCGAGCGCACCGAGCAATTCGGCGGCCTCACGGTCGCGCTCGACGCGGTGGAGCAAGATGACCAGGTTCCGGAGCGATGTCTCCAGGTACGACCGCATCCCCCGCTGTCGCCACTCCACGATGGTCTCGACCAGGTCGTCGATCGACGCCTCCGGCGCGCCGGCCCGCGCACGCAATGCGCTCAGTGAGACGCGTGCGACACCGCCGAGGAAGCGGTTGCCGACCGTGTCGGCCAGCTCGGTCGCGACCCGAAAGTCGTCGGCCGCGCCCTCGACGTCCTCGTCGCCGATCACCTCAGCACGGGCGTATCGGCACCATCCCCGATCGGTCGGCGCCACCGCCGCCACGGACCCGATCACGTCGAGCAGCCGTTCGGCTTCGCTGCGCCGGCCGCCGTAGCGATGCCCGATCGCCTGACCGACCAGCCCGATCACGGCATAGTGGATGTCGTCGGCCTTCTCCGACAGCCGCACGAGCTCGACGTTCGTGTCGATCGACTCATCGAGACGGCCGAGCGCCAGATTGATGTCGCCAATCGTCTCGTGGACCGCCAACCGGATGCGTCCCGTCGACCGGTCGACGACCTGACCGAGCAGGGCGAGCGCTTCGTCCGCCTTCCCGTCGAGGAATCGCGCCTGGGCCATCGCGAGCGCGACCGCCGGCTCGCCGCCGTGTCCGCCGGCACCGAGCTCGTCGGCCCACCGGAAGGGGTCGGCGATCTGACGCGAGTGGGCCCAGTTGTAGGTGCAGGCGGTGAGACCGACCGCCAGTTCGGGTCGTCGACGACGGGCCCAGGCATGGGCCGAACGGAGGTCGGCGTATCGCTCGAGCAGCTCACCGTGCACGGTCGCTTCGTCGTCGGTCTGCAACCCGTCGTCGAGCAGGCCGACGAAGGTGCTGACGATGTCGGCATGTCGCTCCGACGTCGCCTCGCGGTCGTCGTGCCGCTGCCAGACTCGCTCGCGCACGGTCCGGAGCATTCGGTACCGGGCTCGGCCGTCGGAGGTGTCGGCGACGAGGAGCGAGCGGTCGACCAGTTCGGGCAACGTCGTCAGCCGCTGCGATCCGATCAGGGCGGCCGCGTGCTCTCGTGTGAAGGTGCCTTCGAAGACGGCGAGGTCACCGACCGCGAGCCGATCGACGTCGACCAGCCGGTCGAGCGACCAGTCGATCAGGGCGCCCAGGTGGCGCTGCCGCTTCGCCGCCCCGCGGATCGGCGAACGCATCGTCGACGGCGTCGCGGCGGTCAGCTCGACCAAGTCGTCGAGCCCGAGCGACGGTGTCAGCGCTGCAGCCATCTCGATCGCGAGCGGCAAGCCGTCGACGTTGGCGACGATCCTGGCCACCGCCGGGTGATCGGGATCGGTGTCGACGCCCGCCGATGCGGCGCGGGCGGCGAAGAGCTGAGGTCCGTCGGCCATCAGCGGGGCGACAGCCACGACGCGCTCGCCCTCGACGCCGATCGACTGTCGTGATGTCGCGAGCAGCGTCAGGCGGGAACCTCCGACCCGCGAGGCGAAGTCGGCAACTGCGTCGAGCACGTGTTCGCAGTTGTCGAGGACGAGCAGCAGGTCGAGGTCGGCCAACGCGGCCAGGTCGTCCGCGACCGATGAGACGAGCCCGCCGACACCCGCTGCCTCCAGCACCGCCGGGACGACCGCGGCTGCCTCCTCCACCTCGTCGAGCGGGACGAACGCGACACCGGCGGCG
>JAGQSS010000534.1 GCA_020439405.1 Ilumatobacter sp.
GCCCGCACTCGCCGTCACGGCGCTCCTGATGTTCGTCGCCCGACCGCTGGCGGCGTTCGCGACGCTGCTCCCGTACCGACTCCCGGCCCGTCAGGTCGCGTTCGTGTCGTGGGTCGGCCTGCGCGGTGCCACGCCGATCATCCTGGCGACGTTCCCGGTTGCCGCCGGCCTCGACGACGAACAGTTCGGTGACCACCCCCGTCTCCCGGAGCAACTCGTACTCGGCACTGACGAAGAGCGGGGCTCCCACCATCGCGTCACCGGGGACCTTCCAGGTCACGGCCCCACCGGTGGCGTCGTCGAACTCGCCGTCGGCGTCGAGATCCCATCGGATCGTGGCGCCGGCCGGTGCGAGGGCAGTCAGCTGGACGTCGTCGCCCGCCCGCGCAGCGCCGGTCGCGGACATCGAGATCGGTGAATCGTCGACGTTGCGGTAGGTCGGCGCCGACGTCTCGGGCTTGTCGATCATCGGTTCGGGCTTGGCGGGGAGCCCCGGGAAGCCGTCGGCGAAGTCGTGCAGGCTGTCGGTCGCCGCCTCGATCGGCGCCTGCCACTGTGCCGTGACACCGGGCCGGGCCGAACTGTGGAGTTGGTCGAGCCAGTAGTCGAGTACCGGCCGAGCTTCATCGGGGTCGATGCCGGTGTTCATCACGTCGGGCTGGAGCTCGTACGTGTAGTTGGCGTTCGACACGAGCGACTGGGCCGCGGTGTCGAAGCGCAGCATGAAGATGGCGCGTTCGTAGTCCTGCGATGGCGGCCCGTCCTGGTGCTCGGTCTGGATGGCCGTCAGGAGGCGTGCTTCGGCAGCGTCGAGGTCGTCGAGCAGGTCGGAGTAGAGCGTCGTCAGTCCTTCGACCCGTTCGGCATGCCGGATGGCCCACTGACCGTCACCCGTCAGGTCGGCGCCCTGGTACCGCTCGAACGCGTCGAGGATCGCGCCCGTCAGCCCCGACAGGGCGTCGAGCACCGACGCGTACGCCATCGACGCTGCGCCGTACTCGTCGGTTCGGTCCTCGAATCGGGCACCGACCACCACCGGCACCGCGTGCCGACGGAAGTCGAACTGGGGAGGATCGGCCGCGAGTCCTTTGTTCCGCTTCTCGAACTCGGTGAACAAGGTCTTCAGGATCCGCTCGCCCTCTTTCAGGGTCGGCTCCTGGAGCTTCGACACGACCTCGGACAAGACGAACGTCACCATCGCCTCCGGCGACACGGCGGCCGCCGCCATCTTCCCGAGCTTCTGCACCTTGTCGAGCGCCTCTTTGAACTTGATCAGCTGAGCGACCTGATGCAGGTTCGTCGCCGCCTGCGACGCCCTGGCCTTGGCGCTGAGGAACGCCGAGGCGCTGGTCGACAGCGGCGGCACGTCCTGGTCGAGATCGACCCAGAACGCGTCGTCGATGAACGAGTCCTCACCGGTGTCGAACACACCGTTCTGGCATTCGTCGACGACCAACGCGTAGACACCCGCGGCGATCTTGCCACCGGGGAACGTGACACCGAGCGGCTCGTAGACGAACGACCCGCCGAGCGAACCGATCACCGTGTTGGGTTCGCCGTTGAGATCGGACAGTGTCTCGCCATTGCTCGGCTGCTTGCCGGCGGGGACCATGTAGATGTCGGCGAACGGCTGGAGGTAATCCTCGACCCCCTTCTTCGAACGCTTGCCCGACAGGACCGGATGGGCCTCGCAGGCACCGATCGCCTTGTTGCCGACCGTGACCTTGCCCCCGACATAGTTGATGTTGCC
>JAGQSS010000535.1 GCA_020439405.1 Ilumatobacter sp.
GAGCCCGACGCCGAGTCGCTGGAGGCCGGTGCGGCATGCAGCCACCTGCCTTCGGAGCTCGTCGGCATCGAGTTCGACACGGTCGCGTGTCTGTGATCGACCGATGACACCGCCACAACCGCGGAGGGCGTGCTCGGCGTAGTTGACCTCGGCTCCCTCGAACCAGCGGACACCCGGCATCTCCCGCGACGACAGGACCCGGTCGAAGCTGCCGATGACGTCGCACCACTCCCAGACGGCAGCCCAGAACCCCTCGAGGTCGGTGACCGACCACTTCCACAACGACTCGTAGTCGGCGTACCCGTACTGCTCGCCGAACCGCTCGAGCGCGGTGGTGCCGTCGAGTGGGGGCGTCCAGAGCAGTTCGGCGCCGTTCGCGGTCACGAGATGCCGCTCCCGGGGCTCGTCGGCAGCGCGGCGAAGGCCGTCGCGTGCCGATCGCGACGCCGTCGCATCGAGTGAACGGTCCCCTCCGTCTTCATCCGAGTCGTCACCTTAATCTATACTCAGGTGCCGAAACCGAAGATTCGCGATGGAGTACTGGGGGTTCCACATGGCGTATCAACTCAAGGACCAAGACGTCACGCCGCCTGCCGTCGACCCGGCGGAGAAGCGCTCGATCGCCGCCGACGGGCTCGCCGCCGTGGCGATGGTGCTCCTCACCGCCGCCCTGATCACGTTGATCCTCACCCAGATCATCGACTGATCGGGCTACACCACATGACCTCCCAGCTGCACGAGCAGCCGCTCCTCCCGCATCTCGTCGTGCGCGCACTCGATGCCCGCCAGGACGAACCGTGCATCTTCACCGGCGATCGGGTGATGTCGTACGCCGACGCCCGCCGCCGCACCAGTCAGATGGTTCAGGCGATGCGCTCCGTCGGCGCCGTGCAGGGCAGCCGCCTGGCGATCCTGTCGAAGAACCGTCCCGAAGTGCTGCTGAACGCGTTCGCAACCCTGATCAACGGGTGTGTCCTCACCCCGCTGCACCCGATGGGGTCGCTCTCCGACCATGCCTACGCGGTGCGCGACGCCGAGATCGACGTGCTCGTCTTCGACACCGAATACTTCACGGAACGGGCCCGCGAGCTGGGCGAACAGTTCCCCGACCTCGTGCTCCTCGGCTTCGGCCCGAACGCCGCCGGTCACGACTTCATGGCGCTCGCCGACACGTTCGAACCGGCGCCCCTCGAGGCGCCCGACCTCCACCTCGACGACCTGTGCACGGTCGTCTACACCGGTGGGACGACAGGGCGCCCCAAGGGCGTCCTGATGAGCCAGCGCGTCTGGCAGTCGATGACGTGGATCCAGATGTCGGAGTGGGAGTTCCCCGACGAGATCCGGGTCGCGCTCCCGACCCCGCTGTCGCACGCCGCCCTGTCGGTCGTGGCACCGGTGTTGTTGTCGGGCGGTGCGTTCTACGTGATGGAGTCGTTCAGCCCCGATGCGTTCTTCGACCTGGTCGAGGAGCACCGCATCACGTGCTGCATGATCGTCCCGGTGATGCTCTATGCGATGCAGGACCATCCCCGCTACCGCACGGCCGACATGTCGTCGATGGAGACGATCTTCTACGGGGCGTCGCCGATGAGCCCGGCCAAGCTGGCCGACGCCATCGAGCAGTGGGGATACATCTTCTTCCAGTTCTTCGGCCAGACCGAGGCGCCGATGGTCATCACGCACCTGAAGAAGGGTGAGCACGACCTCGCCAAGCCCGACCGCCTCGCGTCGTGCGGCAAGCCGGTGC
>JAGQSS010000536.1 GCA_020439405.1 Ilumatobacter sp.
CCGTGGCCGGTTCGACCCAGACGGCGTCGACCGACACCGGTTCCACCGACTCGGGTTCGACCGACAGCGGTTCCACCGACTCCGGCGACACCGAGACGGCGACGGGCACGGGTTGCTCGCACACGATCGTGTCGGGCGACAACCCGACCCGGGTGGCGAGCAAGTACGGCATCACCGTCGATCAGTTGAGCAACGCCAACCTGAACAACCCGGTCTGGAACACGTTCCTGATCGGCAGCACCCTCAACATCCCGCCCGAAGGCAACTGCTGACCCCGACGTGACCTCCACGGGTCGGGTGTCGCAGGGAACGGCGACGGAGTCGACGTTTCCGGAGATCACCCGACTCCGGAGTGCCCACACCAGCGCAAGTTCTCGGAGAGCTGCGTTTCGGGTGGTGAACCTGATGCCGCCGAGAACGCCTCGTTCGGGTTCTCGGTGATGTGAGTCCCGCATGGTGGACTGGGTTCACCGAGATCTGGCGGGGTGTCGGGCTCGTTGCTTCGCGGCGGTCTGGTGCGGGACTCGAGCCTGCGGTCGCCGTGGCGTCAGCGGCGTTCTCGGTGGCGATGGTGCCGGATTCTCGGACGAGGGCCGCCGAGAACGTGGCCGGGCGGGGTCAGCCGAGGTCGGGCCAGACCCGCTTCTGGCGGCGGCGGAGGCCGGCGGCGCCGAGCTTGCGGCGTTCGCCCAGCTCCCACTGGCGGCGCCAACCGTTGTACTCGGGGCCGGTCAGCGCCGGATTCGTCCCCTGCGCCGCTCGCTTCGTCGCGGTCCAGTAGTCGGTCAGCGCCTCGTCGCCGAGGCGCGTCACGGCGGCCTCGATGCGGCTGTTGAACCGGCGGGTGTTCTCGCCGTCGGCCTGGCGCAGCGGTGCGCCGAACACGACCTTGGTGCGTCCCGGCTTCGGGCGCTTCATGCCCTTGCCGTAGATCGCCCCGGTCCCGTCGATGAAGACCGGCACGACCGGCGCACCGGTGCGGGCCGACAGGTAGGCGGCGCCGCCCTTGAACTCCTGACCCCACCCGTCGGGCGAGCGACCACCTTCGGGGTAGATGAGCAGGCTGTGGCCGTCGGCGATCAGGTCGCGGAACATGTCGCTCGACTTACGGCTCGTGACCTCACGATCGATCGGCACCGCGTTGAGCGCGAGCGCGGCCATCGCGGCCTTCCAGTGCGAGTCGAAGAAGTAGTCGGCCGCCGCGGCAGCGACGAGTTCGCGCCGCCAGCAGCGCGGGATCGAGCTGATCATCAGCCCGGTGTCGAGGTGGCTGTGGTGGTTCGGGGCGAAGATGACGGCCGGCGGCTCGTCGAGCTTCGTCAGCGACTCGAGCCGGTCGAGTCCGGTCACCTCGGGCATCGCGACGCCGGTGACCAGCAGACGCAACGGCCCCTCGGTGATCACGCCGCGGGCGGCGCGGGCGAGCGGCCGGCGAGCCCAGTCGGTGTCGTAGTCGGCACCGAGCTTCGACGGTTCCTCCGGCACCTCGACGCCCTTGGGCACCGACGGGGCGCGATACGGGAATCCGTACGACCGCAGCGGCGTCGCCGCCTTGCGGGCGACGTTCTCGGCGCGGCCGGCCAGTCGCTGGCCGGCTCGCAGGTATCGCTTGGGGACGTCCATGTCGGTCAGCGCTCGATCAGTGGACGTCGGCGACCAGGACGCCGGGGACGTGGAGATGGGAGATGCTGGGGGAGCGGCCGACGACGTCGCTGGCGATCTCGAACGCGTCGTCCATCGTGCTC
>JAGQSS010000537.1 GCA_020439405.1 Ilumatobacter sp.
GTCGTCGCCTGGTCGCCGAGGGTGCCGACCTGGTCGACGTCGGCGGCGAGTCGACCCGCCCGGGTGCCGACCGACTCGACCCGGCCATCGAGCAGGCTCGTGTCGTGCCCGTCATCCGCACACTTGCCGCCGACGGTGTGCACGTGAGCATCGACACCATGCACGCCTCGACGGCGATTGCCGCGGTCGAGGCCGGTGCGACGATCGTGAACGACGTGAGCGGCGGACTGGCGGACGACGCGATGCTCCCCGCGATCGCCGACGTCGGCGTGCCGTTCGTGTGCATGCACTGGCGCGGCCACGCCGCACGGATGGACGAGCTCGCCGTCTACGACGACGTCGTCAGCGAGGTTCGCGACGAGTTGGCCCGACGGCTCGACGCGTGCGAGCGAGCCGGCATCGACCTCGACCGGGTCGTCCTCGACCCCGGACTCGGCTTCGCGAAGCACGCGCCGCACAACTGGGCGATCCTCCACGACCTCGATCGACTGACCGGGCTCGGACGCCCGCTGCTCGTCGGCGCGTCACGCAAGCGTTTCCTCGGAGCCGTGCTGTCCGACCCGTCGACGGGCGAACCGCGCCCCGCCGACGGACGCGATGTGGCGACCGCGGCGGTGTCGGCGATCGCGGCGGCACACGGCGTCTGGGCGGTGCGCGTCCACGCGGTGGCCGCCAACCATGACGCGGTCGCCGTCGGGAGGGCGTGGCGTCAGGGCTGACCGCTGGCGGCGACCCTGACCCGCGCGATCGCGCGACGGTCGATCGCCTCGACCGTGAGGACGACGCCGTCGTGCTCGACCGACTCCCCCACCACCGGGATCGTCCCGACCAGGGTGAGCACCACGCCGGCGACGGTCGTCACCTCGTCCATCGACAGGTCGATCCCGTGCTCGTCCGACAGCTCGAACAGTGTGGTCATGCCGTCGACCGACACCGAACCGTCGTCGTGCACGACCGCCTCGGTACGACCGTCGTGCGTGCCCATCAGCAGCGCGATCACGTCGTCGAACGTGACGAGCCCGAGCGTGCTGCCGAAGTCGTCGACCACCAGACACGCGTGGACCCGCTCACGGCGGAAGCGCCAGAGCAACCGGTCGGCGGTCGTCGACGCCACCACCGCCGGCAGCGGTCGGTGGACCTGCCGGAGGTCGGTGTCGAGGCCTCGCTGGCGGGCGCGGATGAAGTCCTTGGCGTGGAGCAGGCCGACCACGTGGTCGAGGTCGCCCTCGACGATCGGGAACCGGCTCCACGTGGAGCTCTGGAGTCGGGCCTCGACCTCGTCGGCCGTCGCCGTGACCTGGAGCGTCTCGAGCTGCGCTCGCGGCGTCATCAGCTCCTCGGCGTCGCGCCGCTCGAGTTCGAACACGTTGTGGGCCAGGTCGCGCTGCAGTTCACCGAGCTGTCCGACGGCGGCTGCCTCGTCGGTCACGATCTCGAGTTCCTCGCTCGTGTGGAGCGACAGGCGGGCGTCGGGTTCGGGGATGCGGAGGAGCCGCATCAACGCGAGCGCGATCGTGTTGAGCGCCCAGACCATCGGACGGAACACCCACCCGAACAGCCGCATCACCGGGTTGACGCGCAGGGCCGTCGCCTCGGGCGACTGCAACGCCAGGCCCTTCGGGATCATCTCGCCGAGCACGACGTGCATGTACGTGATCGCACTCAACGCGATGATGAAACCGACGGTGTGCGCGCCGTCGTGGGACAGACCGAGGTCTTCGAGCGGACCGTAGAGCCAGTG
>JAGQSS010000538.1 GCA_020439405.1 Ilumatobacter sp.
TCCGCATATCGACTATTCGAAGGGCGCGGCGGAATTGCGCGGCGAGGGCTTCGTCGAGCACGACCCCGCCACGCGCAAGCCGCGCGGGCCGATGAAACACGACGATCCCCGGGTGGATTACTCCGCTGGCGGCGCCTACCTGCGCGGCGAGCAATACCGGCCCCCCGAATATCTCGAATATCTCGAGAAGGCCGTGATCGCCATGCGGACGATCCGGCTGGTCGTCTATGCCGGCATGGCCGCCTTCGTGCTGCTCGCCTTCTACGGCTTCTACCTGATCTACAATCTGACCAACGACGTCCACCGCGCGGTTGACAAGATGGCGGTCATGACCGAGCAGATGCAGTCCATGACCGGCTTCATGGCCAGGATGGACGAGTCGGTTTCCGGCCTGAACACCTCGGTCGCCGGGATGCGGACGACCGTTGCCGACATGCAGACGACCGTCGCGGCCATGGGCACGTCCGTCTCCGCCATGGATGCCTCGGTCTCGAAGATGCAGACGACCATGGCGGCGCTCGACGCGCGCATCGGCGTCATGTCGGCCGACCTGAAGCAGATGGGCAATACGGTCGCGCTGATGCAGCACTCGGCGGCCAATCTCGACCAGTCGATCGGACCGGCCATGGGGACGTTCAACCGGATGATGCCGTTCGGCTGGGGCGGCAACTATCCGGGCGCCCCACCCTACGCGCCCCCCATGCGGTAGGTCCGCCAGGTCCCACCGCACCTACTGCAGCAGGTCGATATCGCTCTGCGTCACCGTATAGGTTCCGGTGAAGGTGACCGCGTCACCCGGCGCGAGACGGCTCCATGTCCCGTTGTCCGGAACATCGTCGGTGGAATCGCCCGGCGTGCCGGCGTCGAGGCTCTGCGTCTCGCCCGCGGGTACCGGCGCAGGGCCGTAGCCGTTATGGCTGTCGCTCACATTGACATCGAACATCGTGACGTTGCCGGTATTGGTGACCACGTAGGTGTAGGTGATCACCTGCCCCGTATTCACGCCGTCCGTCGTGTCGGCGCTTTTGGCGATCGACATGGACGGCGCGATATCCAGGAGCACGGCCGCCGAGGCACTGTCGGAGACCGGTCCGGCGATCGTCGATCCCGAGACGCTCACCGTATTGTCGATGTCGTCGTCCCCGCCGCCCCCGTTGTCGATGTCGGCCTGGGTCACGATGTAGCCCGCGCTGCACGTTTCGGAAGCGCCCGGCGCCAGGGCCGCGATGGTGGACGATCCGCTCGTCGGGCATGTCGCCGGCGCCAGCGCATCGGCAACCGTCAGTCCGGTCGCGCCGACGTCTCCGGTGTTCGTCACCACGATCGAGTAGGAAACCGGGGTGTTGGCGGACGACACAAGCCCGACGGAGGGCGTCTTGGTCACGGCGATCTGCGGCGTGTAGTTATCGTAGATCGCCGACATCAGGCCCTCGATGGCATCGGGCCCGACATCGTCGGGATTGACGACGGATATGTCGTTTTGCCCGTTGACGAAGACCGGCGGTGAGCCGAGGCCGCCGGAGGAGAATGTGACGGCGCTCAGCGCTGTAGCCGTGGTGGTGCGCGTCCCCGTGATCGTGATGCTGGACGGTGTCACCGTCACGCGCAGGCGCGGAAGTCCGTTGACGTTCTCGAGCCACGGCTCGACGAAATCGCCCCCCGCGAAGCGCAGAAAGGCCTGCGTCGCGGCATTGTGCGCGTCGGCCTGGAACTGGCAGATGGACGGCGCGCAAATG
>JAGQSS010000539.1 GCA_020439405.1 Ilumatobacter sp.
GTGACCATCAGCTGCAGCGCCTGGACGATCTCGCAGGCGATCGGCACGGGGTCGATCGTCCGGAACGGTTCGCTCGCGTGTCCGCCCTCGCCGTGCACGCGGATGAGGAACTGATCGGCCGACGCCATGCAGGCACCGCCGCGCGTCGCCACCATCCCGGTCGGGATCGTCGACGTGATGTGGAGGGCGAACGCACCCGTCACCGGCGACTCGGAGCCGTCGTCGAGCGGCGGCACGTCGAGGAGCCCCTCTTCGAGCATGTACTTCGCGCCGTGGTGTCCTTCTTCGCCCGGCTGGAACATGAACAGCACACGGCCGGCGATCTCGTCGCGACGCCCAGCGAGGAGCTTCGCCGCCGACGACAGCATCGCCGTGTGGGTGTCGTGTCCACAGGCGTGCATGTGGCCCGACGACTTCGACGAGAAGTCGAGGCCGGTGCTCTCCTCGAGCGGCAACGCATCCATGTCGCCCCGCAGCAGGACGGTCGGTCCCGGGCGTCCGCCGGTGAGCAGTGCGGCGACACCCGACGTCGACTCGTGGAGGGTGATGTCGAGCGGCAGCCCCTCGAGCGACTCGAGCACCGCCTCGCGGGTGATCGGCAGGTCGTTGCCCAGTTCGGGACGTTCGTGGAGGCGGCGGCGCAACGCCACCGTGTCGTCCTGCAGATCGAGCGCTTCGTCGCGCAACGTGTCGAGACTCATGACCCGATCGTACGCACATCGCGAGCCGGCCATCGTCTCGCCCTAGCGTGGGCGCCATGACCGGGGCCGACGAACTCGTCGAGTGGGTGGACGACGACGATCGGCTGATCGAGGTGGTGCCCCGGTCGAGGATGCGGGCCGAGAACCTGCTCCATCGGTCGGTCGCCGTGATCGTCACCACCACCGACGGTCGCCTGGTCGTCCAGCGACGCGCCGACCACAAGGACCTGTTCCCCGGCTGGTGGGACATCGGCGCAGGCGGGGTCGTCGCCGCCGGCGAAGACCTCACGACCGCGGCGTGCCGCGAACTCGCCGAGGAACTCGGCGTCGCCGTCGACGTCACCGAACTCGACGACCTCGGCGTCGGACGGCACGACGACGACCAGGCCCGCGAGATCTGCCGCGTGTTCAGCGTCACCAGCGACGGTCCGTTCGTCGCCGTCGACGGCGAGGCCAGCGAGATCCGCACGGTCGATCCCGACGAGTTCACGGCCTTGGTCGCGCGTGAACCGTTCCTGCCCGGCAGCCTCGCCCTCCTCCTCCCCCACGTCCCCCGCCTCGTCGCCGAATCGGCCGTGCGACGGGACCTCGATGCGCCGCCTACGATGTGACGCCGTGCAACGCGTCGAGTTCACGATCGAGCCGTTCGTCGAAGCGGCTCCCGGCGCGCACGTGACCGAACCGGTCGAGGCGCTGCGTCGCCTCGGCTTCGAGGTGGAGGTCGGACCGTTCGGCTCGTCGTGCACGGTCGGCAGCGAACACGTCGGCGATGTCGTCGCCGCCGTCGCCCGGATCGCGATCGCACACGGCGCGACGCACGTCAACGTCGACATCGAGGCGGTCGACTCGTGAGCCGTCCGCCGCAACATCCGCTCATCGCCGCCGTCCGCCCGGTAGTCGACGCGGTCGGCGCCACCCTGGTGCCCGCCGACGAGGTGGAGGCCTCCGATGTCCCCCTCATGTGGGAGGGCGAGGTCGTCGGCGCCGTCCGGATGCCGCCGTTGCACGGGGCGCTCGATC
>JAGQSS010000053.1:0-4371 GCA_020439405.1 Ilumatobacter sp.
CCTCCGCGACCTCGCCGGCGAGCACACGATCGGCGTGACCCAGGTGATCACCGACGGGCCCGAGGGCACCGTGATCTACCACCTGCAGGTCGGCGACGGCACGGCCACGTTCGGCGCCGGCGCCTCCGACCCGGAAGACGTCCGGATGGAACAGGACTGGGCGACCGCCGTCGCCGTCGCCACCGGCGCCCAGAACGCCCAGGAAGCCTTCATCACGGGCAAGATCAAGCTCTACGGCGACCAGCAGGCGCTGATGGGCGCCCAACCGGTGTTCGGCGCCCTCGACGGGGTGTTCGCCTCGGTCCGCGAACGCACCCGGTACGAGTAGGCCGAGGACGGAACGGCGAGGAACCGACGATGCCCGAGATGCCCGAGGTGCAGGCGCACGCAGAGCGGCTCACCGAGCAGTTCGCCGGCCGCGTCCTCACGAAATTCCGACCGATCACGTTCACCGCCCTCAAGACGGCGCTGCCCGCGCCCGACGATGCCTACGGCAGCGCCCTCCGACGGGTCGGCCGTCGCGGCAAGTACCTGATGCTCGAGTTCGAACCGGTGGTGTTCGCCGTCCACCTCATGCAGGGCGGTCGGCTGCTGGTCGACGAGAAGCAGTCGGCCAAGCCGCGTGGTGGCCAGGCGCGGTTCGTCTTCGACGACGGACCGGCCCTGCTGCTGACCGAACAGGGCAGCGAACGCCGTGCGGGCGTCTGGGCCCTGTCGGCCGACGATCCGCTCGGGACGCCGCCGCTCGACGTGCTCGGACCCGAGGCCGACACGATCACCCCGCCCGAACTGGTCGAACGGTTCGAGATCAAGAACCAACGACTCCACGGCTTCCTGCGCGACCAGCGTTCGATCGCCGGGCTCGGACGACGCCTCGCGAACGAGGTGTGCTGGCGGGCGAGGCTCAGCCCGTTCTCGATGACGGGCAAGCTCGGCCTCGCCGGCGCCGAGCAGGTGGTCGCCGCTATCCGCGCCGCGATCGACGAGGGTCTCGAGTACGAACGTGGTCGCCCCGACATGAGTTCGTCGAAGGACCGCCCCGGCAACGTGCACCACAACGCCGGGCAGTCGTGTCCGGTGTGCAGTGACGAGATCCGCGCCGTCGAGTACTCGTCGTACACGGTCGAGTACTGCCCCACGTGCCAGACCGGCGGCAAGATCCTCGCCGACAACACCACGAGCAAGTTCCTCAAGTAGTCACGTTGGGCTAGGTTCGCCGCCATGGGGTTGGTCGACCGAGTGAAGCGCATCTTCGGGCGCGGCGCGCCCGAAACGGTGAGCGCCGAACCGACCGCTGACGACCTGAAGATCGGCGACCTGTCGGAGCGGCTCCGGCAGATGCGCGGCGAGAACGTGACCGCCATGGGGCCGGGCCAGGCCCCGCCCCGCTCCCCCGACGCGGTCGAGCAGATGAGCAAGGCCGCCGCCGATGCCCGCGGCGCCGACCAGCTGAGCGAGGACGACGTCCTGCGCGACGTCAAGCAGTACCGAGCCCGCGGCGACTGACGGGCACCGCCGGGTCGGGTGATCTCCGGAAACGTCTCGGCTGCGCCTCCCCGTTCCCTGCGACACCCGACCCGGGGGTTGTCGTTCCCTGCGACACCCGACCCGGGGGTTGTCGTCGCAGATACCCTGGGACGTCGTTCTATGAGTGAGTCACTTCCCGAGCTGCCGAAGGCCTACGTTCCTGCCGACGCCGAACCCGCCGTCAAGCAGAAGTGGGCCGAGTCCGACGTCTTCCACGCCGAACCGGTCGCCGACGACGTACCCACCTACTCGATCGTCATCCCGCCGCCGAACGTCACCGCGGCGCTGCACCTCGGGCACGCACTCAACAACACGCTCCAGGACGTCCTCGTCCGCTACCACCGCATGCGAGGCTTCGAGACGCTGTGGATGCCGGGCACCGACCACGCCGGTATCGCCACCCAGACCGTCGTCGAGAAGCGCCTCCTCGCCGAGGGCGTCAAGCGCCTCGACATGGGCCGCCACGCGTTCGTCGCCCGGACCCAGGAGTGGAAGGACGAGTACGAGCGCGTCATCCTCGAGCAGCTCGCCGAGATGGGCGCCTCGACCGACACCGAACGCACCCGGTTCACGATGGACGAGATGTGTGCGACCGCGGTCCAGCACGCGTTCTACGAACTGTTCGGCGACGGTCTGATCTACCGCGGCAAGCGCCTCGTCAACTGGGACCCGGTCACCCGCACCGCCCTGTCCGACGACGAGGTCGAAGCCGAAGAGGTCGATGGCCACATGTGGTACCTCCGTTACCCGCTCGCCGACGGGTCGGGCCACGTCACGGTCGCCACCACGCGCCCGGAGACGATGCTCGGCGACACCGCCGTCGCCGTGAACCCGCGCGACCCGCGCGCCGACGACCTGGTCGGCAAGACGCTGCTCCTGCCGATCGTCGGACGCGAGATCCCGATCGTCGCCGACGACTACGTCGTGATGGCCGACCCCGAGTCGAGCGACGCGAAGGCCCGCTACGCCTCCGGCTTCCTGAAGGTCACACCGGCCCACGACCCGAACGACTGGGAGATCGGCCTGCGCCACGATCTCCCTGTCATCAACGTGATGGGTCCCGACGCGGCGATCTCCGACCAGTACGGCTGGGACGACGTGTCCGACGAGGCGCGGCCGTTCGTCGGCCTGTCGCGCGAGGACGCCCGCGAGGCGATCGTCACGTGGTTCCGCGCCCACGACCTCCTCGCCGAGGTCCGCGAATACTCCCACTCGGTCGGGCACTCGTACCGGAGCCACGTCCCGATCGAGCCGTGGCTCTCCGATCAGTGGTACGTCGCCGTCACCGACGACCGCCTGCGCGGCTCCGCCATCCGCGCCCAGGTCGCCGATCAGGTGCCGACGATGCCCGAGGGGGTGTCGGAACGTTCCGATCGTGAGGGCGACGGCGGTCTCCGCTTCTATCCGGAGCGGTACGCCAAGTCGTACCTGCAGTGGCACGAGCACATCCGTGACTGGTGCATCAGCCGCCAGCTCTGGTGGGGCCACCAGATCCCCGTCTGGTTGAAGACCGAGTCGATCGACGGTGCCCCCGATCACGTGCGCGACGCCGTCGCCGGCCGCGCCGTCGACGAAGCCGTCCTGATCGAGAGCAACTGGACCAAGGCGGGCGCCCGCCACCTCGTCCGCAAGGTGACCGAGACCGACGTCGAAGAGGCGATCTGCGTGCCGCCCGCCGCGACCCTGCGCCGCCTCGATCGAGACGATCACCTCGTCTCGGCGAACGAACTCGTCGCCGACCTCGAACGAGCCGGCTACGAACGCGACCCCGACGTGCTCGACACCTGGTTCTCGTCCGGGTTGTGGCCGCTGTCGACGATGGGATGGCCGTGGCCGGAGGACTACCCCGAGACGATCGGACTGCTCGACTCGTTCAACCCGACGTCGGTGCTGTCGACGGCCCGCGAGATCATCACCCTCTGGGTCAGCCGGATGGTGATGTTCAACCGGTACTTCCTCGACGGCCGGCTGCCGTTCGACGACGTGTTCATCCACGCCATGGTGCAGGACGGCCACGGTCAGAAGATGTCGAAGAGCCTCGGCAACGGTGTCGACCCGCGCGACATCATCCACAGCCACGGTGCCGACGCGATGCGGTTCGCGCTCGTCCAGATGACGACCGACACCCAGGACGTCCGGATGCCGGTCGACATGATCGACCCCTACTCGGGACAGACGTTCGAACCCGAGTACATCACGACGTCGGCGGGACATCGCGTCGCCGCGCCGACGCAGACGTCGCCGAGCGACCCGACCAAGCAGATGGTGTCCGCCTACGGCGTCGCCGCCGGCGTGGTCGCCCCGACCGACGAGATGCCGCTGGCCCGCAACACCTCGTCGAAGTTCGACCTCGGTCGCAACTTCGCGAACAAGCTCTGGAACGCGACACGGTTCGCGCTCAAGCGGATCGACCCGGCGAACACGCTCGACGCACCGGTCGACATGGCCACGCGGCCGTTCGCCGACCGGTGGATCGTCGCCCGTCTGGCCCAGACCGTCGCCCGACTCGACCGCTCGATCGACCAGTACCAGTTCAACGCGTTCGCCGACACCCTCTACGGGTTCGTGTGGAACGACGTCTGCGACCGGTATCTCGAGATGGTCAAGCCGACCATCGACGACGACGTCGAACAACAAGCGGTGCTCGGCGCCGTGCTCGACGCGGTCCTGCGCCTGATGCACCCGGTGATGCCGTTCGTCACCGAGGCGCTGTGGCCCAACGTGTCGGCGGCACGGATCGGCGAGATCGCCGGCCTCGAACTGCCGGCCGCCGATCTCCTCGCCGGCGCCGCCTGGCCGGTCGCCGACGAGCGACTCGCCGACGACGACCTCGTCGCGCGCTTC
>JAGQSS010000053.1:4470-15162 GCA_020439405.1 Ilumatobacter sp.
CCGAAGAAGCAGATCGACGTCCACGCACCGGCACTCGTGCGGGAACTGATCGACTCCGTCGACGGCGTCGTCGAGGTCTTGGCCGGCATCGGTGCCGTGCACGACAGTGACGGCGAACGGCCGAAGGTCGTCAGCCCGATCGCCTTCGAAGGCTGCGAGGTGCTGCTGTCGGGCCTCGTCGACGACGTCGATCTCGATGCCGAGCGGGCCCGTCTGCAGAAGGTGATCGATGCCAAGACGAAGCAGATCGCGGGCTTCAACGGGCGCCTGTCGAACGAGGGCTTCCTGGCGAACGCCAAGCCCGAGGTCGTGGCCGACACCCGGGCGCTCCTCGCCGCCGCGGAGGCCGATCTGGCCGCCGCCGAGTCGGCGCTGACCAACCTCGGCTGATCACGTCGTTATCGCAAAAGGTGCGTTCGCGATGCCACGCGGCGTGATCCCGGGTGTAGCGTTGCCCGCCATGCGGTCGTTGTTGGGACGCACCGCCGCGGTATCAGTGGCGGCATTGACGGTCTTCGTCGGTATGTCGGCGGTCGGCGCGAACGCCGACGGCCCCGACGACGGCGCCTGCGCGCCCGTCGAGTCGACCAGCACCTCGACCACCACGACGACGACCACCACCGTCGTCGACGAGTCGGGCGAGCCGACCACGACGACCACGACGATCCCCGACGAGTGCGCCGAGTCGACCGCGACGAGCACGTCGTCCACGACCTCGAGCACGTCGTCGACGTCGACGACCTCCACCACGGAGGCCGCCGATCTGGGCGAGAGCGAACCTGCTCCGTCGACCCAGCCCCCGCTCCTCGTCGCCGACCTCCCCAACCCGGTCGCAGCGGCGCCTCGCCGCGGTACCGACCAGCAGGTCGCCGAAACGCTGCCGCCGCCTCCCACGACGACGACCACGACGCTGCCGGCCGAGTGGAACCTGCCCGCGAACTCGGGTGCCGGCCGACGGGTCGTGTACCGCAAGTCGTGGCCGATGCGGGTCTGGACGGTCGAGGCCGACGGTTCGGTCTCGAAGACCCACCTGGTGTCGGGCCGAGCGACCTGGAACCAGCCGCTCCCGGGCACCTACAGCGTGTTCTCACGCTCCGGCTACACGTGCAACATCAACAACCCCAACATCTGTTGGCGGTACATGGTGCGGTTCACCAAGGGTCCGGGCGGCGACAACATCGGCTTCCACGAGATCCCGACCAACCTCTCGACGGGCTACAAGCTGCAGTCCGAGAGTCAGCTCGGTCTGGCTCTGTCCGGCGGTTGCGTCCGTCAGCGGACGTCCGACGCGCTCTACATCTGGAACTGGGCGCCGGTCGGGACCAAGGTCGTCGTCCTCCCCTAGCTCGGCCGCGATCCACCGCCCTGATGCGGCCGATACGCTGACGCCTCCATGTCCGAGCCACTCAAACGCACCTGGCCGCAGCGTCTGACGTTCGCCTTCGTGCTCGTCGTGGCGTTCGCGTGCTTCGCCACCGCCGGTGCCCTCGCCGCCGGCCAATGGGTGCTCTCGCAGCGGAACCTGGTGGTGCTCGACCAGACAGCGGAGGCGTTCGTGCCGTCGGCGTCGGACACGCCCGTCGTCATGCCCGGCGACACGACGACCACCACCGAATCGGGCGGCGAGACGACGACGACGGTGACGTACCCGGCCGTCGAGCCGGACGCCGCCAACTTCCTCGTCACCGGGGCCGACAACGGCGCCTGCAGCGATCAGACCGACGCCACGATCGGCGACCGCTCCGACATCGGCGAACGCAGCGACACGATCATGATCTGGCGGGTCAATCCGGTGGCGAACCAGCTCGCCGTCCTGTCGTTCCCGCGCGACCTGCTCGTCGATCTGCCGAGCGGTCGCAAGGGTCGCATCAACGAGGCGTACCGACGCAACGATCCGTCGCTCCTGATCGACACGATCCAGCGCAACTTCGGCGTCCCGGTCGATCACTACGTGCAGATCGACTTCTGCGCCTTCAAGCGACTCGTCGACGCCGTGGGCGGCGTCGAGATCCCGTTCGAGGCGCCCGCGTACGACCAGCACAGCGGGTTCGTGGTCGACACGGCAGGCTGCGTGAACCTCGACGGCGACATGGCGCTCGCCTACGCCCGGTCGCGGTACTACTACTACGAGGACCCCGTGGGATCGGGCGACTTCGTCCAGGACCCGACCTCCGACTTCGGCCGAATCGCCCGCCAGCAGGACTTCCTCCGGCGTGTGATCGCCAAGGTCGTGAACGAGGGCCTCTACTCCCCCGACGTCGCGACGGCGCTCATCAACACCAACGCCGACTACATCGTGACCGACGCCGATCTGACGCCGCGCCGCATGCTCGAGTTCGCGTCGACGCTGCGCAGCCTCGACCCGACGACGGTCACCACCTACCGGATCGAGTCGTCGAGCGAGACGTATTCGGGGCAGAGCGTCCAGCGGCCGCGGATCGGTGGCGACAACATGCAGGCGATCCTGGCGGTGTTCCGGGGCGAGGCGCTCATCGCCTCGGCGCCCGAGCAGTCGACCGACGAGACCACGACCACCATCGCCGAGACGACCACGACCGTGGTCGACGACGACGAGAGCGACGACGAGACCGACACCGGTGACGACGACACGGTCGCCACGACGGTCCCGACCGTCGAGACCGAAGAAAACGTCCTCGGCGTCGTCCCCGACCGCGACCTCACCTGCTGACCAGATGGGGTCAGGCACCTTCTGGCGATTGACGCTGCGGTGACCTCGGCGTGACCGGCCAGAAGGTGCCTGACCCCATCTGGTCGTCCCCGTCCGGTCAGGGCGAGCGGTCGAGGACTCTCGACAGGGCGGCGACGACGCTGGTCGGGCCGGAGGCGGTGGTCCAACGGGCGCCGACCGATTCGGCGAGCGAGGCGGCCTCGGCCGAATCGCCCTCGGGCGCGACGATGACCAGCTCGTCGACCGAGCGTGCGGCGCCGATCACGTCGCCCGGCTCGGTCGCCCGGCAGTCGCTCAGCAAGATGGCGACGCGTCGCTGTGCCCCCGACGCACCGAGCTGCTGCCGGGCGGCGACCAGCGCGCCGGCGACGTCGGTGGTGCCGTGCCCGCGCAGTGCCAGCACCCGGTCGATCACCTCGTCGGTGTCGTGGTGTTCCCACATCGCCGTGCACGCGATCACGTCGCGACCGAACGACAGCACCGCGTAGTCGCGTTCGGCGCGAGCCGCCACGACCGCGGCCGACATCGCCGCCGTCGCCATCGGCTCGCCGTGCATCGAGCCGCTGCGATCGACGAGCAGACACCAGGCGGTCGTCGGCGCGGTCCAGGCGTGGACCCGCAGCGCCTCGGGTGACACAGCCCGGCGGACGGCTCGGGCCTCCAGCAGTTCGTCGGCGCTCGTATCGAGATCGAGATCGCCGTCCGGTTGGTACGGGATGCTCGCGATCCGACCGATGCCGCGGGCGTCGGCACGATTCGTACGGGCCAGGTCGATGAACAACCGGGCGGCCAGACGCTTCGCCTCGGCCCGCAGCCGGACGTCGGTCGCCCCGGTCATCCGCGCCAGCGTCGCCAAGGTCGCGTCGGGATCGGCCTCCATCTGCTCGGTGAGTGCCGACTCGTCGATCTCACCGACCTCGGGGCTGATGGCCTCGAACACGCCGTCGGACATGAGCTCGCGCCGCGTCGTGGTCGATCGACGGGCCTCGTCGATGCGTTCGTCGGCCGCCGCACCGGTCGCGGCGGGCGGCGGTGCTAGGTCGGGGCCCCCGTCGGGGCGCTTGCTTTTCCCGCGTCGTCACCGGGTGAGCGCTGCGGTTTCGGCTGGAAGACGTCGCGCCACAGTTCGGTCACGATGTCCTCGGCGGTGCGGCTCGATCCCTCCCGGACACGGATCCGTCCGCTGAGCGCGACGAGCGCGGCGTCGAGCGTGACACCGGCATCGTCGACCGGCAACGACCGGACGTCGGCGAGCGTCTGCGCCATGGCGACGAGGTCGATCGCGCCGCGGACCGACGATCCCATCCGGAGATCGGCATGATCGCGGGTGCGACGGGTGAGTTCGACGGCACGGTCACCGATCGTCGTGTCGCCCGATCGCCGGGCCGTGATCGAGCGCTCCTCGTCGGCGGACTGGTAGTCGACGGCGAGCCGGCACATCCGGTCGTAGATCGCTGACGAGATCCGTGCCGTCCCGACGGCGTCGAACGGGTTCATCGCCGCCACGAGACGGAAGCCGTCGGCCGCCCCGATACGACCCAGCCGAGGTACGTGGGTCTCGCGTTCGCTCATCACGGTCACGAGCACGTTCAGGGTCTCCTCGGGAACCCGATTGAGCTCCTCGATGTAGAGCAACGATCCGTTCCGGAGGGCACGTGTGAGCGGACCGTCGACGAACACGTCGGCCTCGTAGCCCTCGGCGAGGACACGCGCCGGATCGAAGTGACCGATCAGGCGGGCAGGCGTGAGTTCGGCGTTGCCCTCGACGAACTCGAAACCGACGCCGAGTTCGCGGGCGACTTCACGGAGCAGGGTCGACTTGCCGGTGCCGGGTGGCCCCTCGAGCAGGATGTGCCGGTCGGCGGCCAATGCGGCCACCACGAGTTCGATCTCGCGGCGGCGGCCGACGACCGACGCACCCAGGTGCTCGATCAGGTCGTGTGCAGACACGTCGGAGGTGTCGTCCGGTCAGTCGAAGACGATGACGCCGCGGATGTTCTCGCCGTTGCGCATCGCGTCGTAGCCCTCGTTGATCTCGTCGAGGGTGTAGGTCCGGGTGATCAGGTCGTCGAGGTTGAGCTGACCCTGGGTGTACAACTCCATCAGGCGCGGGATGTCCTTGCGGATGTTGCCCGACCCGAACAGCGAACCGACGAGCTGCTTCTCGAACAGGGTGAGGAACGAACCCGGCACGGCGATCGACTGCTCGCTCGTCGGGTGGATGTTCGTCACGACGATCTTCGAGCGCTTGCCACCGAGGTGGAACGCCATGCCGAGCGCATCACCGTCGCCGACGCCCATCGTCATGATGACCTTGTCGAAACCGCGACCCCACGTGGACTCGTCGAGCTTGCCGAGGGCTTCCTCGATCGAGCTGTAGGTGTGGGTGGCGCCGAACTCGAGCGCCTTCTCGCGCTTGAACTCGACCGGGTCGATCGCGGCGACGGCGCGGGCGCCGGCCATCTTGGCGCCCTGGACGGCGTTGGCGCCGATGCCACCGATGCCGACCACCGCGACGTACTCGCCGGGCTGCACGTCGGCGGCGTAGACCGCCGAGCCCCAGCCGGTGACCACGCCGCACCCGAGCAGGCACGCCTTGTCGAGCGGCCAGTCCTTCTCGATCTTCACGCAGCTCGACTCGTGGACCACGGTGTGTTCCGCGAACGTGCCGAGGAGGCACATCAGGCCGAGGTCGAGACCGTCGGCGGTGTGGTGCCGGGAGGTGCCGTCGCCGATCTGCATGCCGGTCGGGAAGGCGGCCGAGTTGTCGCAGAGGTTGGAGTGGCCCTCGACGCACGACATGCAGCGGCCGCACGCCGGGACGAAGCCGAACACGACGTGGTCGCCGGGCTCGAGCCAGTCGACGCCCGGACCGACCTCCTGCACGATGCCGGCGCCCTCGTGGCCGCCGACCATCGGCGGGCCGGGAGCGGCACCGGCGAGGTCGCCGGTCACGATGTGCTCGTCGGAGTGGCACATGCCGGAGGCGACCAGCTTGACCAGCACTTCGTTCTGCTTCGGGGGATCGAGCTCGATCTCCTCGACGCTCCACGGCGCGTTGATCTCGCGCAGGACGGCGGCGCGTGTCTTCATGTCCAGACCCCCAGGGAATCGATTGGTGTTCAGGTGTACGGCGATTCAGGCGAACGGCCGGCGGCGGCACCGCGTCGCGGACGTTAGCCGCCATCCTGGTGGGGTGGACAACCCGGAGGAGATCATCGAACGCCTGCGAGCGATGGACGCCGGCGAGCTGCACAACCTGGCCGAGGCGATCCGGCAGGTGCAGATCGAGCGGGCGATCACCAGCGGCGACCACGAGGCGATCATCGCACGGGCCTTCGAGATCGGATTCGGCCGCGACGGGCTCGGCGTCCTGCCGTGGCTCGAGGGCGACGTCATCGTGTGCCCGGGTGCGATCATCACCAAGTCGCGCACCAGCCATCGCTGTCGCTTCATCAGCGTCGACGACGTCTGGGTCTGGGATTCCGGCCTCCTCCTCCGCGAGGACAAGCGGTCGTCGCCGGGTGTCGACGACGGGTTCCGTGCCGTCGCACTCGTCCCGGTCGTCGACGGAACCGAGATCGACGTGGTGTCCGGCCGGGCACGCACCGGCGGTCACTCGGTCGAGCACGTCGTCTCGTACGAGGTTCGCGGTGGCGATCTGGTCGAGGTCAGCCAACGCGACGTGTCGTCGCGCAACATGCGCTGACAACCTCGTCGTCGAGCGCCGTCTGGCGATGCCAGGCTGGCCGGATGCAGCGACGATTCGCCCAACTCGACGTGTTCACCCGCGACCCGATGCGGGGCAACCCGCTGGCCGTCGTGGTCGACGGTGACGGTCTCTCGGACGACGAGATGGCCCGGTTCGCCAACTGGACGAATCTGTCGGAGACGACGTTCCTCGTGCCACCGTCCGATCCGGCCGCCGACTACCGGGTCCGGATCTTCACGACCTCCGGCGAGCTCCCCTTCGCCGGACATCCGACGGTCGGCTCGTGCCGGGCCTGGCTCGATCACGGTGGTGTGCCCAAGCGGTCGGACCAGATCGTCCAGGAGTGCGGCGTCGGGCTGGTCACGGTCCGGCCCGACGGCGATCGCCTGGCGTTCGCGGCGCCACCGCTGCTCCGGTCCGGGAGCGTGGAGGCGACGGCAGTCGCCGAGATCGAGGCCGCGCTCGGCACCGACGTGGTCGATGCGGCCTGGGCCGACAACGGTCCGGGTTGGATCGCCGTCGAGGTCGCCGACGCCGACACCGTCCGCGCCGTGAACCCCGACTTCCGGGCGCTCCCCGATCTGAAGCTCGGCATCGTCGGTCGCGAGACGACGAGTGGTGTCGACTACGACGTGGAGGTGCGCGCCTTCTTCCCCGCGGCGGGCAGTCACTTCGAAGACCCGGTGACCGGCAGTCTCAACGCCGCGGTGGCGATGTGGCTGATGGAGCGGGACGAATCGCTCGTCGACTACGTCGCACGCCAGGGTTCGGTGATCGGGCGGGACGGACGCGTCCACATCCGTCGCGACGCCGAGGGCGACATCTGGGTCGGCGGTGACACGGTGACCCTGATCTCGGGCACCGTGACGATCTGACGCCCGTCAGGAACGAGGTGCGACGGTCACCTGGACGAACGCCGACGTGGGCATGTGGGTCGCGATGTAGTCGCGCACACTGTCGGGGTTCACGTCGGCCAACGCGAAGAAGTGATCGATGTAGTCGGTGACGGGCTGGCCGTCGGGGTCGAGCGCGTCGTTGATCAACGCGTCGAGGAACTGTCCGTTGTCGACGAAGTTGTACTGCTCCTCGATCTCGGCGTAGGCGTTGTCGAACTCGATGTCGGTCGGACCGTTCGTCGCCAGATCGTCGAGTTCGTCGGTCACCAACGACGCCAACTGACCGATCCGATCCGGCGATCCGCTCACGTTCACGTAGGTCTCGACCACGGGATCGGGATCGGTGGTGGCGTACGTCACCGCATACGGCGAGTACGTGTCGCCGAACTCCTCGCGGATGACGTCGGTGAGTCGGGCCCGGACCAGCGCCGACACCACATCGGCGTGGGCGGTGAGCGTGGGGCCGAGCGCCGGGATCTCGCTGGTGAACAGCATGGACAGCGATGCCGTGTCGCCGGTACCGGCGACGACCTCGACCGCCTCGACCGTCGCCGGGGCGGACGGTGACACGTCGATCGGTTGCTCGACGGTCGAGGTACCGGGCAGGGTGCCGAGGTAGCTCGAGGCGAGTTCGGTCAGTTCGTCGACGTCGAAGTCGCCACTGAACACGAAGGTCCAGTCGCCGGCGTCGCCGTAGCGCTCGTTCCACACCCGTTCGACGCCCACGAGATCGAGTGTGTCGAACTCGGCGACGGTCGGCAGCACGGTGTAGCGCGGCTCGTCGTCGTAGCGGGTGTCGACCAGTGCGTCGTTCTCGGCCGCGCCCGGATCGATACTCGGGTCGGCGACGACGGGCCGTTCGGCGGCGATCACCTGGTTGAGCGCGACCTGGTCGACGCGCGACGAGGTCATGTACAGGTTGAGGAGTTGGAACATCGTCTCGGCGTCGCTCGTCGCGGCCGAGCCGAGGAAGTTCTCGTCGTACGGGGTCAGGTATGCGCCGACCTCGACGTCGGTGCCGGTCAGGATCTGGGTCAGCTCGGCCTGGTTGAACTCGCCGACGCCGCTCGTGGTCACGATGTCGGCGGCGTACATCGCGTCGACCACGTCGTCGTCGGCGACGAGCGACGTCCCGCCCGGGCTCGACGCCTGAAGATAGATCTGACCGGTCACGATGTCGTTCGGGTTCAGCCGGACCCGGACCCCGTTCGGGTAGATCAGCTCGACCGGGTCGAAGAACGAGTAGCCGCCCTCGATCAGCAGTGACCGGATCGACAGCGGCTCGACCGGCTCAGGGCGATCGGCCAACTCGTCGGGGAGTTCGCGCAGAGCCTCACGCGGCTCGACGGGCCGGGTCCCCGTCCGCTTCACCGCTTCGAACACCTCGTCGTCGCTCGGCAGCGCGTCGGCGGCGCTCTCCGGGGCGGAGATGATCACCTGCGGTGCGGCATTCGCCCACCGTGCGTCGAAGCGGAGATCGAGCGCCTCGACCGTCACGGCGTCGAGTAGGTCGGTGGCGATGTCGTACTCGTCGTCGATGGAGGGATACGGCGTCCCGCGGAGGTAGTGCTCGACGTACTGGTCGGCGTACACCTGGTCCTGGGTGCTCTCGCGGCCGTCGTAGCGGGTCCGGAAGAACGACGCGACGTTGGCCCGCGCCGTGTCGAGTTCGTCGTCGGTGAAGCCGTACTCGCTGGTCCGCTCGTACTCGTCGAGGAGTGCCGTGAGGGTGTCGAGCGCACGGTCGGCGTCGGTGAACGCGTACAACGCCGGCGCGTCGAGCGGGTCGACGATGCTGTTGGTGCCGGGCGCGATGTCGTCGAACGGCGCGGTGCCTTCGGCCACGTCGCGTTGGAGGCGCTGCACGAGGATCGAGAAGATCATCTCGTCGAGCAACTCGGCCCGCAACCCGGCCTCGCCGTCGCTGTCGAAGCGCGGGAGCGGGAGCGTGACCTCGACGTCGACCGTGCGCTGGTCGGGGTCGAGGTGGAGCCGGTAGTCGGTCGTGTCGAACAGATCGAACGTGCGGTCGGCGCGATCACGCAGTTCGGACGATCGGGGTGCCGCATCGCCGAAAATCCGTTCGATGTCCGCCTCGATCTCGTCCTCGTCGATGTCGCCGACGACGATGATCGCGACATTGTCGGGTCGATACCACGCGTCGTAGAACTCGACGAGTTCGTCCGACTCCATGCCACTGATCGACTCCGAGGTGCCGATCGGCGACCGGCCGTCGTACGGGGTGCCGTCGAGGTACATGTCGCTCGCCACCGCGAACAGCCGACCGTTGGCGGTCTGGGTCCGCACGCGCCATTCGTCGAGGACGACCCCGCGCTCGGCGACGACCTGGTCGGGGTCGAACGTGGTGGCCGTCAACCACTCGTCGAGCACGGTGAGGCCGAGTTCGACGGTCTGGTCGTCGTTCGGGACGACCAGCGAGTACACCGTCTCGTCGTAGGACGTGTACGCGTTGACGTCGGGGCCGAACGACGCGCCGAAACCGCGCAGCACGTCGATCAGCTCGTTCTCGGGGAACTGTTCGGTGCCGTTGAACAGCATGTGCTCGGCGAAGTGGGCGAGGCCGGTCGACGGACCGAACTCGTCGGCAGATCCGGCGCGCACGGCGAGGCGCAGATCGGCCTTCGCGCCCGGGTTGTCGTTCTCTCGGATGTAGTAGACGATCCCGTTGTCGAGGACGCCCGTGACGACGCTGTCGTCGTCGGGGATCGGGTCGTCGGCGTCGTCGAGCAGACCCGGCAGGGCGACGCCGTCGCCGTCGGACGGCACGGTGGTCGACACGTCGTCGGGTTCGCTCGTCGGCGAGGCGCCGACGGTGGTCGTCGGATCGTCGTCGGGGGCCTCGGTCGTCGTCGGAGTGGTGGGGTCGGACGAAGCGTCGTCGCCCCCGCTGCACGCGGCCAGGACCATGCCGACCGCGACGATCGTGGTCAGGACGCGCCGCATCGTTCGACCCTACCGGCCGCGCCGGGGGTCAGTCCCAGATGGCGTCGCGCGTGTCGTGATCGAAGAAGTGGAGGTTCTCCGTCGTGACGGCGATGGTGGCCGTGTCGCCCGGCTTCACGCGCGAGCGGGGATTGAACCGGCCGACCGCGTTGGCGCCGCCGCCGGCCTCGTCGACCGCGTCGGGGTCGCCCGAATCGACCGTGGGCGCGTCGATCCCGAAGTGCACCATGATCTCGGAGCCGAGCGCCTCGAGCAGGGTGACCTTCGCGGAGATCGTCGGATGCCCGTCCTTGTCGAACTCGGCGTCTTCGTAGTCTTCGGGCCGGATGCCGACGACGACCTTCTTGCCGTCGTAGTTCCGCAGTGCGGGTCGTGCCTGCAGCGATTCGGGGTGCAACGGCAGGGTCAGCGAACCGAGACGCATCGAACCG